>JBDHFX010000063.1:0-11102 GCA_039590215.1 Gemmatimonadota bacterium
AGCGCCGGCTACGCGGGCGTCAGCCGGATCGGGGGGATCGGCGACCCGGTACCGTCGTTGGCCACATTGGGCCTTCAGGAAGGTCAACAGATACACATAGTCGAGATCTTCTACGACTATCAGCGGATGACCCCGCTCGGGAACCTGATCACCGTGATACCGAGCACGCTCTACACCCGAGCGGTCTTCTAGGATGTCAGCCAGACGGAGGAAAGAGGAGAGAGCGATGAGGAAGAGTTTTTGGCACCAAGTGATTGGTAACGAGCGCGGAACGGTGTTGGCGTTCGTCGCGGTGAGCCTCGTCGCCCTGCTCGGCATGGCCGGTCTCGCGCTCGACTCGGGGCGTGCCTATGTGGCACGAGCCGAGCTGTCGCGCGCGGTAGACGCCGCGGCGCTGGGCGGTGCTGCGGCGCTGCGGCAAAGTCAGGCCGAGGCCGAGCAGAGGATCCAAGCGCTCGCGAAGGCCAACGGGGTCGACCCAGCCCTGCTCAATTACTCGTTTAGCGTCAACGCCGAGGGTGAGAACACCGTTTCCGTCGGCGCCAGCGAAGTTGTGCCGACGACCTTTATGCGCGTGCTCGGGCGGGATCAGGTAGGTGTCGTGGCGGCGGCCGAGGCCACCGTTCCGCCACTCGATCTCGTGCTCGTATTGGATCAATCAGGATCGATCGCCCGTGAAGGTGCGTGGGACGACCTTCAGAACGCGGCCAAGGACTTCATCGACAACTTCAGTGAATCGATCGACCAGGTCGGCTTGGTTTCGTTCCAGGTTCGCGCCGGCCAACATGTACCACTCAGCCAGCCATTCCGGGCCAACGTCCGGGCAGCGATCGATGGCATGACGTCGGTCGGTGACACGAACACCGGTGAGGGATTGAGGGTTGGCAAGGAGACACTCGTCAACGGCCCGACACGCAACCGCTCGGTTCAGGTGGTGGTGTTCTTCACCGATGGCAGGCCAACGGCTTTTCGCGGGAACATCGGCGGCGAGGATCGGGTAATGGCGGTGTCGACCCGAGTCACGGGCAACGTGCGAGGCTACTTCGACAACCCTGATGCTCTGCCGATGGATCGGTTGGCTCGTGCCGACGGGTGCGGGTGGGTGTCGTCGTGCTTTGGCATGGACGAGAACACGGTCCGCAACCGTGGCCGTGCCAACGGCCGGCAACAGGCTGGTCAGATCCGCGGAGCCAACATCTATCTGTTCACGATCGGGCTCGGGAACCCCAACAACCCGGATCCAATTCTGACGCCGGACATGGACTACCTTCGCGAGCTGGCGAACGAGGATGGCGTCACCGACCCCAGCCAGCCGCAGGGGAGCGCGTACTTCGCGCCCACCGCGGCCGAGCTGGACGATGTGTTCCAAGCGGTCGCCCAGGATATCCTGGTCCGACTGAGCAAGTAGTTCAGGCTTCCCCCGTTTCTCCCTCCCTCCGGCGCGGTCGGTCCCCGGGACTGGCCGCGCCGCCCTCCATGCGGACCTCCGACCACAACTTGATTCCTCGGCCCCAAACCACTGGATCGCCTTTTGCAAGACCGCTTGTAAGAAGCGGTAGCGGCCCCCCGCGAAGTTCAGACCAGCATCGATCTGCCGGGATTCAGTCCCTTCGTTTTGCCTCTGGATCGGCACCTTCAAACCACGCGAACGGAACTCCACTTCCATAATCGTAGCCGCCTTCCGAGAAGTCGCAAAAAAGGTCTCAAAACACGGATGAGTGGTACAGGGTCTGCATACTCAGCAGGCCGTGGTTAAGGGCAGAGGAGCTGCCCCAGACGACTCTTACGAAACGAGCTTGGCAAATGATGGGATTTAGAAACTTTGGTCATTTCTTCCGTGGCAATCGAGGCAGCACGGTCTTGGAGCTGGCACTCGCCATCCCGATCGTGATGGTCCTGTTCATGGGCATCTTCGAGTTCGGACGCGTCTTCCACGCTCGCGTGACGATGCAACACGCGGTCGCCGAAGCCGCGCGGTTCGCCGTCACCGGAGGCACGCTCGATGACGACCAGGGGAACTCGCTGACACGCGCGCAGTCGATCGTGGCCGTCATCCGGCGGCAGGCGATCGCGCTCGACATCGACGTCGATCAACTGTCGATCGACCCGTCCGATGGCGGCGGTCCGTCGCAAGTCGTCACCGTCAGCGGCAACTTTAGCTACGACTTCGTCACGCCCGGGATTCAGGATGTCTTTCCCGATGGCGAGTACACGTTCACCGTTTCGACATCGATGAAGATGAAGAATGAGCCGTTTTTCGAGAACTAGAGGTGAGCGCGGCAACGCGCTGATCGAGACCGTCCTGGTCTCGATGATCCTGTTGGGCATGGTGCTCGGGATCGTCGAGTTCGGGACCGCTCTGAGCCGCGAGCACACGTTGACCAGCTTGAGCCGTGAGGGCGCCAACCTAGCCGCCCGGGGCTCGTCGCTCGGTGAATCCGTCGACGTCGTGATGACCAACGGCAGCACAATCGGCCTCGCCAGCAAGGGGGGTGCGATTGCGACCCGGATCATCGTCACCGCTGGTGCGCCGCTCATCGTCGGGCAGTCGGCGAGCGTCGGCTACGGCGGATTGAGCCACGTCGGTAACGTCGGCGATACCGCCACCGGTATGGACGATTGGGGCCTGGTGGACGGCCAGAGTGTCCACACCATGGAAGTGTTCTACACCAACGATCAAATAACCCCGTTCGGGAGCCTGATGGGCGTGTTTGTGCCGACCCAGCTCTACGAACGCGCCGTTTTCTAATGTCCCTGACGGGTCGCCCCCGCCCCATCCTTGTAGGAGGTAACATGCTAAAGCTCATACAAAACCGACGGGGAGCGATCATCGCGATGGTAGCGATCAGCCTGGTCGCGATCCTCGGAATCGGCGGTCTGGCGATCGACGGCGCCCGCGCGTACGTGACGCGTGCCCAACTGTCGCGGGCGGTCGATGCCGCCGCGCTGGCGGGAGCGGCATCACTGCGGCAGGGACAAGCCACAGCCCGGGAGCGGATGGAGTCGTTGGCCGCCGCCAACGGCGTCGACCCGGCATTGTTGAACATCACCTTTGGCGTCAACGCGGAGGGCGAGAACACAGTATTGGTGTCGGCCAACCGCATCATGCCGACGACGTTCATGCGGGTGCTAGGGCAGACCCAGGTCGACGTCGGGTCGGTCGCCGAGGCGACGGTCCCGCCGCTAGACCTGTGCCTCGTTCTCGACCAGTCGGGTTCGCTCGGGATGGAGAACGCGTGGGACGACCTTCAGCGGGCGGCCAAGGACTTTGTCGACGACTTCGATGAGTCGCTCGATCAGATGGGGCTGGTTTCGTTCCAGACCCGCGCCGCCGAGCACGTGATGTTGAGCCCATCGTTCAAGGGTCCAATGACCGCGGCGATCGACAACATGACCTCGGTTGGGTTCACCAACACCGGCGAGGGGCTCCGGCTCTGCAAGGACCAGTTCGATAACGGTCCGGTTCGGGACAGGTCGATCCGGGTCGTCGTGTTCTTCACCGACGGCCGGCCGACGGCGTTCCGGGAAATGTTGAGCGGCGAGGACCGCATCATGTCGATCTGTATGACGCCGTGCAAGATCTATGGCTACTACGATGATCCGGACAACCTCCCGATGGATCGGTACCCCACCGTCAGCGGCTGCAGGTCTGTCTCGCGGTGCTTTGGGTACAGGGAGCCCGAAGCGCGAGATCGTTCGAAGCAGTTCGGGATCGAACAGGCCGACGCGATCCGGTCGGGCGGAACGTATCTCTACACAATCGGTCTCGGGAACCCAAACGCGAGCGATCCGCTGATTATCCCCGACTACAACTACCTGAAACTGCTCGCAAACGAAGACGGGATGGCCAACCCTTCGCAGCCACAAGCTCGATCGTACTTCGCGCCGTCAGCGGCCGAGCTCCAGTCGGTGTTCAAAACCGTCGCTCAAGACATTCTCGTGCGCCTGACCCACTAAGCCAGCCCTTTGGCGCACAGCGGCCGCAATCACGGGGCGCGATCGGGTAACCGGTCGCGCCCTTTTTTGCTGCCCTACTAGGAGGTCGAGCCCGCCTCGGCCCGTGTCGGACGCCGCGCATCGCGCTCGACGCGGCCATCCAACAGGTACACTTCGCGGTTGGCGTGGGCGGCGATATCGGTTTCGTGGGTGACGAGCAAGATCGTATTGCCCTCGCCGTGCAGGCGATCTAGAACCACCATGATCTCGGAGCTCGTCTTCGAGTCCAAGTTCCCTGTTGGTTCGTCGGCGAGGATGATCGAAGGGTGATTGACGAGCGCCCTGGCGATCGCGACGCGCTGCCGCTGTCCGCCCGACAGCTCGCTGGGACGATGATCGGCGCGGTCCTCGAGGTCGACCGCGCGGAGCGCGGCGTGCGCCATCTCGATGCGCTGCTCCGACGGCGTCCCGCCGTACACCAACGGCAGCTCGACATTCCTCAGCGCGCTCGCCCGCGGCAGCAAGTTAAAGGTCTGAAACACGAAGCCGATCTCGTGGTTGCGCACAAACGCCAGCTCGTCGTCGTCGAGCTGACTCACCTCTCGACCGTTGAGCCAATACTGCCCACTGGTAGGCGTGTCGAGACAGCCGATCAAGTTCATGAGGGTCGACTTGCCGGAGCCCGAGGGGCCCATGATCGCAAGGTACTCGTTCCGCTCGACCTCGAGATCCACCCCATCCAAAGCTCGGATCTCTTCGGTGCCCATCTGGTAGATCTTGGTCAAGCCCTGCACCCTGATCAGCGACTGATCGGAGCCCTCGGTCACGACTCGTTGTCGTCCTTGCGTTCGATCTTGACCGCATCGCCGTCCGCTAGATCCCGCAACGCTTGGTAGCTCCCGCTCACGACTTGGTCGTTCTCCTCGGGGCCGCTCCGAATCTCGAAGTAACGTTCGCCGCTGATTCCGACGCGCACGGGAGTGAAGCGCACCGTTCCGTCCCGCACCACGAACACGCCCTCGCGCTCGACGACACCGTCTGACCCGGCCGCGTCGTCGGCCACCGGACGCACGACCAATGACTGAATCGGTATCGTCAGCACGTTCTCACGCTCAGCGGTCACGATCTCGGACGAGCACGACAGCCCCGACTGCGCACTGGGCAGCTCACCGTCCAGCGTAACTACGACCTCGAAGTCGGTCGAATCATCGGACGGGCCGCTCGCGGTCGCGACGATCTTGGGGCTGGTGCCGACCTCGGTCACGTGTCCGATGAATGTCGTATCCGGGAACGCATCGACGGTGACTTCGGCTCGCTGACCGACCTCGAGATCGACGACATCGGTCTCATCGACATCGATCGTGGCCTCCATGATCCCCAGATCGGCGATGACGAGCAGCACCGTTCCGGGCTGGTTCATCGTGCCGATCATCGCCACCTCGCCGGGCTCGACGTTGACGCGCGTCACGACGCCATCGATCGGACTGGTGATCGTGACCTGACTGAGGTCGTGTTTGGCGCTGCGGAGCATCGCCTCGTTTTGCCGGATGCGGCTCTTGGCGGCCTCCACGGCTGCCCGGCGAGCCCTGAGCTCGGCCCGGGCGGCGTCGAGCTCGGCGCGGGGAATGAGATCGGCATCGGCCAATCGACGCTTGCGATCGAACTCCTCGGTGGCAAAGGCCAGTTGTGCCTCAGCCGAGGCCAGCTCGGCTTGCGCGACACCCACCGCCGCTTCTTGACCACTGGCGCCGGCGGCGACGTTGACCGGGTCGAGCTGCAACAAAAAGTCACCGGTCTCGACGCGCTGACCCTCGGTGACATCGACCCTGACGACCTCGCCGGATGTCGTCGCGCTGATCGATACTGAGTGCTTTGGCTCGAGCGTCCCGCTGGCGCTAACCACGGCGGTCAGGTTGCGCGTGGTGACCGGTTCGACCTCGACCGCCACGTTCTTGTCGCGACGGCTAAACACCGCCACCGCGATGAGCGCCACGATGACGATACCGCCGGCCAGGATGAGCCACTTCTTCTCCGGCCGCTTCATTCGCTTACTCGCTCGGGGAATAGGATCAGCCCAGTGCTGCGCTCGAGTTCCACCAGGGCGACGTAGAAGTCGTACGTCGACGCGATCAGGTCGGTCTCCGCTTCCGCCGCGCGGACCTGCGAATCGAGCAGATCGACGAACGATCCGGCACCGGTCTCGTACCGTGCTTGGCCGAGTCGCAGGTCCTCGGTCGCCAATTCGACGCTGGTCATATTGGCCTGGTGAGCGGCATAACTGGTCATGATACGCGAGTGGGCGGTGCGCACGCTTTCCTCGATCGACAATTCACGTCGTCGCCGTTCGGCGCGCGTCGACTGGAGTGCAGCGTTGGCTCGGCTTGTCTCGTTGTGCCGATTGAACCCATCGAACAGCTGCCAGTTGAGCGAGAACGCCCAAAAGTTGCGCGAGTCGAGGTCCGAGAACTGGAAGCCGCTCGTGTCGGCGGCCGACCTGGACAAGCTGTATTGGAACTGCAGACCGGGGAAGTATGCGCTGCGAGCGATCCAGAGGCCGGCACGGTCGGCTCGTTCCTGGGCCTCGGTCTCACGTACGGATGGGTGCAGATCAAGCGCCCGATCGACGAGGTTCTCGACGTCGAACGGCGGACGAAACACCTCGAAGTCGGTGGTCAACTCGATCGGTCCCGGCGGCAAGCCGCCGACCAAACGCCGCAGCGCCAGCTGGGCTTCCTCGGCCGCCTGTTGCGCCTCGAGCGAAGCCACTTGGCCCTGGTTCAAGCTCAGCTGGGACTGCAAGACGTCGGACTTGGTAACCTCGCCGACGTCGTACCGCGATTCCGCGAGTAAAACGTGGTGCTCGAGGCGTTCGATCTCGCGCGCCGCTTGCGCGACGAGCGCCTGCTGGCGGCGGGTACCCAGGTACTGTTGCTTGATGTCGGCCCGGGTCTGCCACCACTGCGAATCGTAGGCCGCGATGGCGCGCTCGGATTCGGCTCGCGCACCACGAATGCGGAAGATGTCACGACCGGCATCGAGCAGGGTGTGCGTGAAATCCCATTGGTAGGCCGTGGTGTACGTGAGCGGGGAAGCGAACTGCGTCCCGCCGAGGTTGAACGTGCCGGATTCCGAGCGTTGAGCCAAGCCCTGAAAGCCGACCTGCGGCATCAGATTGCCGTACGCGTCCCACACTCCGGCGCCTGCAGCGGATCGACTGAAAGCCGATTGAAGAACCACTGGGTTCTCTCGCTGCCCCGCTTCGAGCGCGGCCGCCAGCGACAACCGTAGCGTGTCGCCGGCCTGAGCCTGGGCTGTGACTCCGGCCGGCGTCGCCAAGAGGCAAAACACGGTCAGAGCCAGCGGTTGGAACGCACGCGGGTCCAGGGTGGGGGACGACATTTGGCCTCGCTTCATCGACGTTCGTTTGGTTCGCGTTGCGACGCGTGGGATGGGGATTGCGTCAGTAGTTCTCTAGAATCTGTACCCGATCGCCGTCCCACGTCATCTCCAATGTTCGTTGCTCGGCCTCAAACCGGAACCGGCTGGCGCCCGTGGTCATCCGTGCCGAGCCTCGAAAACGCTGGGTTGTGGCTTGCGCATAGGCGGTGGCAAAGCGCTGGGCGGCGTTGGCCGAGTCCCACACGAGCGTCCAACCGTAGGCCATCTCTCCCGAGGGCTTCTCGTAGAGCACGTAGCGATCACCGTCCCAGCCGGTGGCTCCGGTTGCCGCCGCCGAGTCGCCGAGCGCGGCCGCCAAGATCAGACCGGTGCCGAATTCGCCCCAGCTGCCTTCGCTAAGTTCGCGGCCCAGGTCGGCTCGGCGGGGTGGGGCCGGGCTCCGCGGTTGATCGCGCGTTTTCCAGTAGCGGTCGGGGTGAAGGATCTGTTCTGTCGACGCGGGTGGATCATGGTACAGCGCGTCGACCGAGCCCCACCCACCCTCGCGCAGCGCGGCGATGACGAAGCTGGCTCCCTCGACGTACGGAAACAGCAGCAGCCGCTGGAGCGCTTCAGGTGCCTGGTCGAAGGCCGGATAGGCTTGGGCGATGGCGCTCGAGTTTCCGGCCAGGAGATCGGCAGGATCCGGCAGCCGGTCGATCGAGGCGCCGGTAGGGGCCAACATGTAGGCGAGCATCGCCGCCATCGCATCGCCCTCCGCTACCGCCACGCGGGCTAGCGCGCCGTCCTCGGTGGGCCCGAGCTCGCCGAGCCAAGCCGCCAGGTCGAAGTGCTGGTCCTGGAGGGCGTGAGTCACTTCGTGGGCGACGACCGCCCGCTGGAGCAACTGGGGCAACCAATCGGCTAGATAGAACGTTTTCCTGTGCGGATCGTAATAGCCCGCCACCTGTTCGGTATATAGGCGGACGACGAGATCCTTGAGGTCGGCTCCCGCTGGGAGCAGACCGCAGTGCGATAAGAGTGCTGTTTGGGCGGCCCAGTCCTCTAGCGACATCTCGCGTTCGAGCGACTGGGTTGCGTAGCGCCGAATCGTCTCGCGGTCGCTGACCTGGAAATCGACCGGGCCCTTCCAGTCGAGCCGGCGGATGGAGGCCAGTTCTTGGCCGATGGCTCGGGCGGCAGCGACGAGCGCCAATGGCGCCTCGCGCTGGCCGACGGCTGGGTCCGGGGATGACAACGCCGCGCCGGCGATCAACACCGCGATCGTGAGGCGGCGCGAGGAGTTTATGGGCGGGACCACGTGATTTGGCGTGTTAGCTCTTCGATACGGAGCAGGTTATGAGGTGGATCGGCTGCAAACCAGTACCGCTCTTCGAGCCCCGACACGCGCAGGTGGACAGGGTAGGCGCGCACCCGCTCGCCGCGATGCGCAATCTGGCGTGGGGCTCCGATCTCGAGACGCGCGGGGATCGCCCGTTGGTCGAACGCAGCCACGAAGTTGAAGCTCACCACCCGGTCGGCCCCGAAGTCGAGCGCCGCGAGGCTGAGCGGGAGCTGGGCCTGGTCGAGGGTTGGCGGTGGGGTTCGCACGTTGGTTTCGTGTCGGCCCTCCGGAGTGGTGATCGCGAGCCGCGCTTGACCGTCGAAACCGCGACCGTAGCTCACCTCGGCGGTCAAGCTTCCATCCTCCCGATGTACGCGCTGGAAGCTCGAGATCGGGGCGTACGAGCGCGGATCGATTATTGCGACCAGGCTGTCGAGCCCGGTGCTGGCTCGGCGGTAGCGAGCGAGCCGCAGATCCCGGTGACTCGAAGCAACCGCGAAGCGGAGCGTATCGCCCGCGGTGCTGACGAGAGCGAACTCACCCTCAGCCAATGGTTGATCGGCAAACGGGATCCGCGGCGAAGCTCCGGAATCGACCTCCGATCCGTCGCCGGGGCTGCAAGCCAACAGACCAAGGAGGACGAGACAGGTGGCGATGTTCGAGAGTGGAATACGACGCATAGAACGGATAACATAAAGGTTCGACAGATGGACATGCCAAAGCGATCCACGCGGCTTTGTATCCTCATCGTGGCGGCGATTGTTCTGGCGCCTTTGCTTGGCTCAGACTCGCTGGCGCAGGACATCCAGCCGCTGGCGCCGGTACTCGAACCAAACGACCGCGAACGGCCAGAGGAAGGGGTCGAGACACCGGGTCTCGACGAACCCGAGCTAATCCCGCTGCCCGAAGCCCCCAACCGCACCACCGCAGCGTCAAGAGACAGAGTCAGGGTGACGACCGTGCTGCCGGCCTCGTGGAGCGGCGTCGTGGCCAACTATCAGCCGCTGTGGATTGGGATCCTGTCCCCGAGCGGTTTCGGCTTGCATCAGTGGACACCGTATTTCGCGTCGTCGGGATTGGCCCCAGTGCTGATCGCGCATCCGTTCTTCGGGCCATGGGGTGTGCTGAGCTACGACGGTTGGATTCTCGATCGCTACCGTCAGGTCTGGACATCGGCCAACCCGCCTGGGCGACTCGCCGACGCCGGTCACTGGTTGCAGCTCGGGGACCGCGCTATGGCTGAGCGGAGCACGCGCGAAGCGGCCGAGGCTTATCGCCAGGTGACGCAGGCGGCTCCGGACTTTCCGCTGGGTTACGTCGGCCTGGGCGCGGCTTTGGCCGAGCTCGGCGATGACGCGGGCGCAGCGCAGGCGTTCCGGCAGAGCCTGGACCGCTATCCGGCGTGGCTCGCGCTGGCAGTCGACTGGTCGCTCTTCTATGGCCGCAGAGATCGGCTCGAGACCGTTCAGGCCGCCGCCGACCAGCGCGCCGAGAGCGGCTCGGTCAACAGCCAATTCGTGGCTGGCGTTTTGCACATGTTCGGTGACCACCCCGGGCTCGGGCGCGAGATCCTGAGTGGGCTCGAAGACGATCCCCATGCAGTCCACCTGATGACCCGGGGACCCCGCTAGGCCACCCGAACGGACTCCGACCGACCCGATCGCGGAAGCGATCCCCCCAAAAACGGTACAGGTCTTGCAGCTTCCGGCCTCGCTATGAATACCGAGAAGGACCTAACCCTGGTTCTCCCCGATCTCCCCCCAGAGAGCGTAGCATCTGACTACTGGGAGATCGGTGCGCACCCGAATTACCTGCTCAGCGTGAACGAGGACGTCGTTGGGGCCCGCGACCGACTGTCTCAGGTCTCCGATACTTTGCTGACGGTCATCTTGTACGGTGAGCGCGGCGTGGGTAAAGAGGTCCTGGCGCACGGTGTCCACAGTCTCTCGAGTCGCGCCGAGAAGATCTTTACGGCGCTCAACGCTTACGCAGTCCCGCGAGCATCGATCGATCGTGAGCTGTTCGGCAACGGTTACGGCGGCAAGCTCGATGGCGGCGAAGACGGGACGATGTACATCCACGGTATCGAGTCACTACCCCAGGAAATCCGCGAGCGGTTGGTGGAGTGGAAGCGCGATCGGGAAAAGACATCCGAGCCGAGCGCGCGGATCATCCTGAGCTGCGAGGCGCCGTCGATGAACGCCGACGGGTTGACTGAACTCGAACGGATGTGGGCGCCGGCCGGCGGAGCAGTGCGGGTCGAGATCCCCCCGCTGCGTGAGCGGCCCGAGGACATTCCGCTGCTGGCGACCCACATCGTCCAGAAGTACGGGCCTTTCTATGGCTCGAGCATCCGCGTTCTCCGGGGCAGTTTTTTGCGCTTCCTACAGGCCTATCAGTGGCCGGGCAACACCCGGGAGCTCGAGCGTGTGCTGAGACGCTT
>JBDHFX010000064.1:0-22930 GCA_039590215.1 Gemmatimonadota bacterium
CGACGTCATGGCGTTTCTCAGGTCGCTCTTGGCCGCCGCGTCAAACGCCTTCTCCTTGGTGCTGGCGAAGCGCGGGATCGCGATTGCGGCCAGAATGCCGATGATCACCACGACAATCAGCAGCTCGATTAGGGTGAAACCCTTTGTGTTCCGAATCTTCATGTCTCTACAACTCCTTTGCCTACCGGCTCGTGTCAACTCTCCAACGGTTCTGCACGCGTTGGTCTGCGGGGTCGTAGTCCCACTTCGCAAGACGAGTGCCAGACCGTGACCGAGCCTGCTAGATCAACCCGAAGTCATTGTTATTCATCAACTTACGGCAATAGTATGAGAGCGGAAAAGGGGTTCCACAACCGGTTTTTCGACCCACGTGGCGGTGCGGCTGTCTTGCAGATTGCGACCGATCGTTTACGACGCGATCTGGATCCCGTAACGGTCGATCTTGCGGTACAGCGTAGATGGGTCAATACCCAGTATCTCCGCCGCACGCGCTTTGTTCCCTTCGGTTTTGACAAGCACCCACTGGATGTACGCCTGTTCGATCGTTTCCATCGTGGGTGTGGGAACGGGCGAGTCCGACACCAGTGGCTGTTCGGGCTTCTCCCTGATTTTCTCAGGCAAGTCCGGAAGGTCGATCGTGCGGCCGGGCTGATCGCCGCTCCAACCGGCGAGCACGAGCAGTCGCTCGACGACGTTCTCGAGCTCGCGCACGTTCCCGGGCCAGTCGTAGGCGCAAAGCGCCTCCCAGGAGCGTTTGGTGAAGATCTTGTCCTGAGAGCGGTTTCCACCAGGCAGCGAATCCGGGAACCCGGCGCGTGTCAGCACGTGATCGAGCAGGTCGGGTATGTCCTCCGGCCGCCCCCGCAGCGGTGGGATCGTGATCGGGATGACGTTTAGCCGATAGAAGAGGTCCTGACGGAATTCTTCGCGCTCGACCTCCTTTTCCAGGTCTTTGTTGGTGGCTGCCAAGATCCGCACGTCAACCGGGACCGCTTCGGTCGCCCCAACCGGTATGATCTCCCGTTCCTGAAGCACGCGCAGGAGCTTGACCTGAATCGCTGGGCTCGTATCAGCGATCTCGTCTAGAAACAGAGTTCCACCAGCCGCTACTGTGAACAACCCTTCCTTGTCTCGGATCGCGCCCGTGAAGGAGCCCTTGACGTGGCCAAATAGTTCCGATTCCAACAATGACTCGGGAAGCGCTCCGCAGTTGATCGGCACGAAAGGCCCCTTGCCGCGACTCGAGTGATCGTGGATGTACCGCGCGAACAACTCCTTACCGGTGCCGCTCTCCCCCATCAGCAGCACGGTGCTCTCCGCGGGTGCGACTTGAGCGGCGACACCCAGCACCCGCAGGAAGGCGACGCTCTGACCCACCGGTTCGACCTCTCCATCATTCCCGGCCCGCCGGTGCAGCGCCTGATTCTCGCGTGATAGCTTGACGTTGCGCTCCTCCAGCGCGTGCATCTCGATCGCCTGGCGCGCGTTCAAAACCAACTCCTGGTTCTTGTACGGCTTCTTCAAGTACCGGAACGCGCCCTCGTTGCAAGCCTGCATGGCGAAATCCTCATCACCCTGGGCGGTGATCAAGATCACCTTGGCGAGCGGATCTTGAGATCGAGCCTGCTTGAGTACCGCGATGCCATCGCGCCCCGGCAGTCGGAGATCGGTCACCACGAGGTCGATAGGCCCGTTCTCTTCGAGCCATCCGACAGCCTCGTCACCGGTCCCGCTAGCAGTCACGTCAAAGCCGTTGCGTTCGAACAGCACCGAGAGCGCTTCGAGCACGCTTGGCTCGTCGTCGACCAGGAGCACGCGTGGGGAACTGGACTTCTTCATCTTGCGCTTCGCCGTCTCATCGCGGGTTGTAAACGATTCGGGGGGTGCAACAATATACCGCGACCGAGCATTCAGTGCTTAAGAACTGCGAGGGAGCGCGACCCGAAACCTCGACCCACGGCCGGGTTCGCTATCGACCCACACCATTCCCCCGTGCAGCTCCACGATCCGGTGCACGATCGCCAGACCCATTCCGAAACCCGTCTGCCGGGTGGTAAAGAAGGGATCGAAAACACGATCCCGTACTTCGGGTTCGATGCCCGGGCCGTTGTCGCGAACCTCGAGCGCCACAAACGGGCCGGCGCCCTCCAGCTCCCGTAACATCGCGTCGCCGCCCACTCGCACTTCGATCTCCGGGCCAGCGACTCCGTCCACCGCTGCCCTGGCGTTGCTCAGTAGGTTGAGACACACCTGTTTGATGAGATTGTGGTCGCCATCGATCCGGTGGGGCGCCCCGGGACGCATAAACACCGTTCGCGGACCGCCTTCTCCAGCCGCCATCCGATCCACCTCGATCGCATCCTCGACAACTGCGACGACATCGACCTGCTCGATTTTTCGAATCCTCACCCCAGAGAATTCTTTGAAATCATCGATCAAGGCCGTCAGTCGATCGGTCTCACGAATCGTAAGATTGATCAGCCGCGACTCATCCCTCGCGTCGCCACTGGTCCCGGCGCCCAGCAGCTCGACGGCCGACCGAATTGCGGCCAGTGGGTTTTGAAGCTCGTGCGCCAACCCGGCCGAGAGCTCGTTTAGCGCGCGCAGCCGATCCGCCTGCCGCGCCAGTTCCTCGAGGCGCCTCACGTTTTCTACATCTTTCACGATCGCCGCCGCTCCACGCCTTCCACCGCGTGGATCGTACAACACGGTCGTGGTCACGCCAACCGCTCGAGAATCGCCCTCCTCGTCGGTGAAGTCCAACTCCGTATACTCGACCTCGCGCTCCGAGCGCAGCGTGTCAAGCAGCAATCGATACAGGGTCGCCAGGCCGGGATGCTCCGTCCGCTCGGGCACCGTTCCACCCGGAGGAATTCCGGAGATCCCAAGTTGCTTCCGAGCGGTGGAGTTGATGAAATCGATCTCTTCGCGATCGTTGATCGACAAGACACCGCTCTCGATCGTATTCAGCAGGTTCTCGACATCAAACGGGGATCGGGCGAGCTGTCGCTCCAGCTCTATCAACCTCTCGCGCTGCGCCAGCATGCGTCGTCCGACGATTCCGCTCGCCACGCCGACGACCAGAAACACGATGACCGACAGCGCGAGGCTCCACAGGATCGTCGTTACCTGTCCGGAGATGTTGGGTAGTGTAATCGTCCCCGATCCCGCCGCGAGCTGGGGGGCGATCTGCCAGTAAGCGGTGGCTAGATACACGATCACCACTGTGATGGAAGTCACCATCGCACCACGAAAACCGAGCAGCAAACCGGCGGCCGCGATGAGCAGGATGTAAAACAGCGCGAACTCACTCCCGACCCCACCGGTCAGAAGAACCGCAATGGTAGTCAGCAACAGATCGTGGATGATCTGCGCGCCCACGAAACGGGAACCGATCGCGTGACTCCTGCCGTAGATCCAGGACGCCAGCGTGAAGGCGGTTGGCACGCCGACGATGAGAAGGACGAGCGGGGTGGACGACGGCTCCGTGACGGTGGTCGTTCGCACGACCGTAGCCGCCACCGCTAGCGCGTAGGCTACCGCCAGCCGGGCTGCGTAGACGCCGGAGAGGAGGCTGCGCTCGTCGAGCGTGCGGAGGGAGCTTTGGAGCGTTCGGGCCATGGCTGTAAACATGGCCCTTCAAGGTCTATGCCGACACCCCACCGACCGAGGGAAGCCTTCTGAGCTAGGCGATCACTCCCCGGAAGCGTCGTGTATCGATGGTGTAACCAGGGAAGACGCGATCCATGTTGTCGGCGCCGAGGTGACGGACGACGACCTCGCCGAAGACGTCGCGGAAGTCGGTCGTGATCGCCAGATCGCGCTGCTCGTAGAGCTGACCGGCGTCGAGTCCGGGCCACGCACCGAGCACGCTGCCCCCGGACACGGCCCCACCGAGAACCAGCATGCAATTGCCGTGGCCGTGGTCGGTGCCGCCGCTACCGTTCTCGGCCACTGTGCGGCCAAACTCCGACATAGTGATCACCACCACGTCCTCCATACGGTCACCAAGGTCGCCGTACAGGGCAGTGAGACCGGCCGCAAGCTCGCGTAACCGATTCGCGAGCTGCCCTCTCGAACCACCCTGAGCCAAGTGGGTGTCCCAACCCCCGAGATCGGCGAACGCAACCTCGAGCCCGACATCGGCCTTGACGAGCTGAGCGATCTGTTCGAGCGAGCCACCAAACGGCGTTCTCGGATACACCACCCCGGCTCGAGGTACGTAACGCGTTGGATCGGCCTGCCGCAGGAGCTCAATCGCGTCAAAGGACTGATCTGCGGCACCGCTTACGATGTCTCCCGACGAGCTACGGTACAATTCTGAGAACGTCGTCTCGAGCGAGCGGTCCCGACCACGTGCCACCCCGAATCGCTGCAAGTCGGGGATAGCCAACGTCGGGTAGGTGCCGCGGAGCGACAGGGGCAGCTCGGGCGCGATTGCGATCCCTCGCAACAGGTCGCTCGCCAGGCCAGCCTGCCCGGCGGCGTGATCGGCAACGTGGGCGTTACCGCCGGCCAACGTGCGGCCATCGCATTCGGCGCACCGGTTCTCGGCAAGCAGTCGGTTCAACCACCCATCGCGCGTCGTCTTGACCCCTGGGGTGGCGGTCTCCATGAAATCCTGAGCTTCGAAGTGAGAGCGCGTTGGGTGCGGTGATCCACACGCGTGGATCACCGCCAGCTCGCCACGCTGCCAAAGCGGTAGGATCGGCTCAAGCGACGGATGGAACCCGAAGAAACCGTCTAGATCAAGCGCGCGCTCTTCCGCGCCGGTGCGGGGAGGGTCGATCGTGATCGACCGGCGTACGCGGTAATAAGCCTTCTCGCCAAACGGCACGACCATGCTGAGTCCATCCACGGCGCCACGTTGGAAGATGCAGATGATCGTTTTCTTGCGTATGGCAGCCGCCGTGTCGGCCAGCAACGCTCGGGTGAGAAACTCGGGGGGCATCCCCAATGTCAGGAGCGCCAAGCCGCTGTATTGTGCGCATGCCGTTCCTCCTGCGGTGCTATCAGTGATATTGAAACTCGGGCGATCCAAGGACGAGGCCTACCGTCCGCATGTCACGCTCGCGAGCTGAGATCGCATTGGTCTCGAGATCGGCCCGCACCACCGATTCGAGCTGCGCCGTGTTGACTCCCGGCAACAGCGCATCGAGCACGGCCGTCACCGGATCGATGGTAGTCGATGATCCGGGCAGGAGATTCAAATTGACGTTGTCGATTCGTCCGGCAGCCAACGCCAAGCCGAAGTTCAACCGCTGTAGCATGGCGCCGCTGCTCACCCACTCAGGATCGGTGTTGGGATAGCCGGTGGGAGCGGTTTCCAAGTACGGGACGTGACCGAGTTCACGCAGGGCGCCAAATAATCGACGCGAAGATCCAACATCAGCCGCGCTCATCCGTAGCGCGCTGGCGATCAGCTCGAACGGCGACTTCACCTTGGCGCCGATGTTCTCGGCGACATAGAACTGCTCGGCAGTAAACAACGCCTGTGTAACTGCGCGCAGGTCACCCTCGGTTTCGAGGTAGATACCGGCGATCTCGTCGACCAGACTAGCCGGGGCGCTGTCAGACACGAACGCCTCTACGAGCTTGGTCGCCAGGTGGTGGGCAGTCGACGGGTGAAGCGCCAGCATGTGCAAGACCTCCAACCCGTCTTCGATGCCTTGCCCAGACGGCAGAGTACGTCCCAGAACCGTCTTCTGACCCTGGTCGTGCATCTGTCGTCGGAACTTGAAAGCGACTCTATCCGGCAGACCGCCTCGACGCTGGCTCTGTTCGCGGCGCATGCCGCGCCCCCACTCCCTACCGTTATCGAGCGTCCAGCCGGTAAACGCGCGCGCCACCTCGACCACATCGTGCTGCGTATACCCACCATCCACACCGAGCGTGTGGAGCTCGAGGAGCTCACGTGCATAGTTCTCGTTCAACCCCAGCGTCCCACCCCGTCGCTCAACGAACCGAGCGGCCTGAGACTCTGGGCCTGCCGATCGCCAGTTGTCTAGGTAAACGAGCATCGCCGGGTGCGAAGCAGTGGCCGCCAGCATCTTCTCGAACTTGCCGAACACGTGGGGTCGGATTGAGTTGTTCTCATAGTCGGAGACCAGCCAACGGGTAGGACCCTTGCCCCAAAACACGTTGAAATGGTTGAACCAGAACTCGGTCATGATCGCTTCCAACTGCTGCTCCGAATACACGGCCCGTTGGAGGCGCGCGCTGGCCAACTCGGCCAGGATCCGGCCGGGCGGCGAAGCCCCCATCTCGCGCATGAGCTGACGGCGTCGCTCGGGAGTCAGCGAGTCACCCTCGCCGAGTCGCTCTTGCAACACTCGCGGCGGCGGATACTCAGCCAACAGCTCCGTCGGGCTCATCGTTGCAGCGCCGTAGTTGCTGAGCCGGGTTTTGAACTCGATGTCGTCGATCTGCTCGGGGCGCATTTGCCAGTCGAGCCACCCCTCGACACCGAGCTCCATCACCTTCGATATGTCATTGGATCGGGGCCCGTAGGTGGCGCGCTGGAGGAGGTGAATGGCACGTGCCTCGGCGGTGCCACTTTGCGCTGCGGCGGGCCGATTACACGCTAGGATGGCAGCAGTAGCCACAAGCTGGACCACCGCTGCTCGATTTGTTTTCACCATTTCATGGCTCCCATCGGTTGTCCGGGTACTTGGACACCATCGATGGGAGCTTTGTTAACCGGTGCGGAGCCGGTATACGCTTGGAACGCGCGGCTCTTTTAGCGGGTCAGCGCCCGGATCTCGGTCAGCCCTACCTCGGTCCACTCGGGAGCGCTCGCGTCATCGGCGATCGCATGTGCGGTGTAGAAGATCAGGCGTGCCACACGCGCGGCCTTGTCGGCGTCGATCTTGTCCACCTCGTCCGAGGGTCGGTGATAATCCTCATGGACACCGGCGAAGAAGAACAGAGCGGGGATCTCCTTGCGGGCGAAGTTGAAGTGATCGCTGCGGAAGAAAAAGCGTTCCTCCGGCCACGGATCGGGAACCACGGTGAGACCGAGCACCGCGTTTTGGGAGGCCACCGTCCGGACGAGCGGTCCCAGTGACGAGTACTCTTGGCCAATCACCACCACGCTATCCGGAGCGTTGCGGGCGATCATGTCCACGTTGATGTTGGCCACGATGCTCTCCAGCGGAATCGTCGGGTGATCGCTGAAATAGCGCGAACCGAGGAGCCCCTTTTCCTCGCCGCTGACCGCGAGGAACAGCAGTGATCTCGCCGGCGGCTCTTCGAGCGCCGCGAACGCCTCGGCCACCTCCACTAGTGCCGCCGTCCCGGACGCGTCATCATCGGCACCGTTGTAGATCGAATCCCCGGTCGCGTCAGCGGTGCCAACGCCGACGTGGTCCATGTGCGCGCTGAAAACCACGTACTCGTCGCGCAGCTCGGGATCGCTGCCGCGGATGATGGCCGCGACGTTCGGAGGGCGGGAATCTTCGAGCGTCGACGGGACAGCCGCGAAGTGGGCTTCCACGCCAGTTAGCGAAACCCCGCTCGCTGGCAGATCCCCCGGTGCTGCAGGATCAAAACCGCCTTGGCCCAGGATCGCGGCGGCGGCGGAATGCGATATGTAGAACACAGGGATCTCGTCGGGGTTGACGAGAACGCGCCTTGGCTCAGCCGAAAGCTCCGCCATCCGGCCGACCACCTCCGTGGGAAACCCGGGACCCAGCATCAGAAACAGCGCCGACGCACCCGCTCCCTCAGCTTGGCGTCGAGCGCTCGCAGCGCGGAGCCGGAAGTCACGATCAGGAACGCCGGGCAGGGATACGACCATCACCTTCCCCTGCACATCGGCCGACGTAGACAGCCCACCGTCCGGCAACTCACCGAAATAGACCAACGAACCGTGTCGCATGTCCCGTCCCTCGCGATCGATCGCCGGCGATGCGAAGAAGTCGACGCCGTACTCCAGCCTCTGGCTGTCCGACCCATCAGCGCCCACAGTCCCGAAGTGAACGGACTCGGTATCAAGGGCCCGCAGCGGGAGCCGGTAGCGCTGAAGAAAGCTACCCTCGTCGCCGCCTGGCTCGAGACCAGACGATTCGAATTGCGCGGCTAGATATTCCGCGGCCATCTCGAGTCCCGGGCTCGGCGTGTCCCGTCCGGCCAACTCGTCGCTCGCCAAGTAGGTGATCCGTGCGCGCATGTCTTCCGCGGTAATGGTCGCCACCGCTTCCGCGAGAGAGTCATGATCAGCGCCGGGCTCGGACTGAACCGCGGAGCGGGCGCAGGCGCTCGAGAGCGGCAGCAGCGCGATAAGCAGAACCCAGTGCGGATCTCGCATCACTTAGTCTCCTTCGCCTCCCGTTGAATGAGGACGTCAAGATCACCCTCCAGCGACCAGCAAGAAGGGCACAACACTAGGACGCGGCAAGTCGGGTTCGCGCTCAATGCTCCTAAGGGCCAGCGGCGCCTGTAACGCCGCTACTGGACGGTCTTGATCAGGTCGAAGATCGGCAAGTACAACGCCACCAACATCCCGCCCACAACCCCACCCAGGACGACGATCATGATCGGCTCCAGAATCGATGTCAACCCCGCGACGGAAGTCTCGACCTCATCATCGTAGAAATCGGCGATCTTCTCGAGCATCTCGTCGAGACCGCCAGTCTGTTCGCCGACGTTTATCATCTGAACAACCATTGGTGGGAACACCCCGCTTCGGCCCAGGGGGTCGGAAATCGTATCGCCACCAGCTATCGATACTCTGCTCTCCATGACGGCGTCCTCGATCACGCGATTGCCAGTCGTCCTGGCTGTGATCTCAAGTCCCTCCAAGATCGGAACACCGCTCTGAACGAGCGTACCAAGGGTGCGGCTGAAGCGGGCGATGGCAGCCTTTCTCAGCACCGGCCCGAGCAGTGGCAGCCGCAACAGCAGGTGATCGATGGCGAGACGTCCACTCGACGTGTTGTAGTGGGCGCGGACGGCGAAGCCGACCAAGATCGCGCCAGCCAACAGCACCCACCAGTAGACGATGAGGAAGTCGGAGATCGCCACCAACAAACGCGTCGGCCAGGGAAGTGGCACGCCGGCACCGGTGAAGAAAACCGAAAAGGTCGGAATCACGAATACCAGCAAGATGGCGATCGCGATCACGGCGACAACGATCACAACCACTGGGTACAGCATCGCTGTCGTCACCCTGCGCTTGAGCCGACCAGCCGCCTCCATGTACTCGGCCAATCGCAACAGGATCGTATCGAGCACACCCCCAACCTCACCGGCGGCCACCATGCTGACGTAAATGTCGTTGAAAAACTCCTTCTGGCGGCGCATCGCATCGGCGAGTGTCGTTCCCGACTCCACGTCCCGGAGTAGCGAACGGATCTGCTCCGCCACCGCGGGTCGGGTTTGCTGCTCAGCCAGAATGTCCAGCGACCGAACCAACGGCAAGCCGGCGTTGATCATCGTTGCGAACTGACGGGTGAAATGGATCCGATCTTTGGCGCGGATGCGAGTTCCAAATGGAAGCGAGATCTCTCTCGGCTTCGTTTTTACGCTGATAACGATCAGCCTGCGACGCCGTAGCTGACCGATGACCTCCTGCTCGCTGGTGGCGGTCATCTCTCCAGACTGACTGTCGCCCGTTACACTACGGGCCTTCCACCACGGCGAGTCCCTACGCTCCTATCGACCGTTGCCTGCGACGGGCGCGTATTGGCCGATCAGTCGCCTGAGTTCCTCAGGCTCTTCGCTTCGGCCCAGGACCTCTTCCATCGTTACCGAACCCTGCCTGTAGAGACTGAACAGAGCTTGGTTCATGGTCTGCATGCCATGCTTTGAGCCAGCCTGCATGGCCGAGTAGATCTGATGCGTCTTGTCTTCACGGATCATCGCGCGAATCGCGTTCGTCACCACCAGAACCTCGGCCGCCATGACCAACCCACCGCCGACCTTCGGCAGCAACTGCTGGGTTACGATCCCCTCGAGCACGGCAGCGAGCTGAGTTCGGATCTGCGGCTGCTGCGTGTGCGGAAAGACATCGATCATACGGTCGACCGACTCCGCCGCTGAGTTACTATGCAAGGTGGCAAACACGAGATGCCCCGTTTCGGCCGTGGTGATCGCGGCGGCGATAGTCTCCGAGTCCCGCATCTCACCGATCAGGACAACATCTGGATCTTGACGCAGGGCGTACTTCAGCGCCGCGGTGAACGATCTGGTATCGGTCCCTACCTCGCGTTGGTTTACCATGCTCAGTTGATGGTTGTGAACGAACTCGATGGGATCCTCGATCGTCAGGATATGAACCCGGCGCTCCCGGTTGATCTTGTCGATCAGCGCGGCGAGCGTCGTTGATTTACCCGATCCGGTAGCTCCAGTGATGAGCACCATCCCGTTTGGCCGGCTAGCGAAATCGGCTACGTGGAGGGGGAGCCCCAGGGTCTCGAAGCTCGGGATTCCAAACGGGATCGTGCGGATCGCGACCGCCGTGGTACCGCGCTGCCGGTAGATGTTGGCTCGAAAACGCGCCAAACCCGCGATGCCAAAAGAGAAATCGAACTCGGAGGCCGAGTCGAGCTGGCTCTTGAGCTTGTCGTTCAAGAGCGTGTCGGTTGCGTTTACCGTATCCTTGGGCCCCAGCACCGAGCGCCATACGCTGCTGTCCTGCAACACTCCCTGGAGTCGCAGTTTAGGTGGCTGACCGACCGTCAAGTGCAGGTCTGATCCCCCGAGCCGAACCAGCTCCTCGAGCAGGGCCCGAACATCGAATGTCGTGCCCTCGTTATTGCGATCCTGCGAATCCATCAGATGAGCGCCGTTTCCCGAAGAACTTCGTCGAGCGTCGTCAGCCCCTGCTTCATCTTCGCCAGACCGTCATCGCGCAACGTGACCATGCCGCCCTCCAGCGCGTGGGCTCGCATCTCGTCGGTGGTCGCATGATTCGTAATCAGCTGCCGGCGTTGACCGCTTATTCGCATGACCTCGTACAAGCCGATCCGGCCACGGTAGCCGGTGTCATCGCACTCGTTGCATCCGGCGCCCTCGTAGTAGACGGCGTCGAGATCCGGGCCCTCGATTCCAGCGTCCTCGAGCGCTTCACGCGCGTACCGATGTGGCTTCTTGCAAGCCAGGCAGATTCTGCGCACAAGTCTCTGGGCGACGATACAGCGCAACGCGGTAGCCACCAGGAACGGTTGCATGCCCATGTCAACCAAACGGTTGACGGTCGAAGGTGCATCGTTCGTATGGATCGTCGATAGTACGAGGTGGCCAGTGAGCGCGGCCTTTATGGCGATCGACGCTGTCTCGAGGTCCCGGATCTCGCCGACCATGATGATGTTCGGGTCCTGACGCAGAAACGCCCGCAGGGCCTGAGCGAAATCGAGACCGATCTCTTCCCGAATCTGGACCTGGTTGATGCCCTTGAGGTTGTACTCGACCGGGTCCTCCGCAGTCATGATGTTGACTCGTGGTTGGTTGAGACGCGTGAGGGCCGAGTACAGAGTGGTCGTCTTTCCCGAACCCGTCGGACCGGTAACCAGGATGATCCCAAATGGAGCCTCGATCGAATCGAGGAAGTCGTGGAGAGCCTCTTCTGGAAACCCGAGCCGCTCGAGATCGAGCGTCAGGTTCCCCTTGTCGAGGATCCGCATGACGATCTTCTCGCCAAACAGCGTCGGCAGAGTAGACACGCGGAAGTCGATGACCCGTTTGCTCATCCTCAGCTTGATTCGACCATCCTGAGGAACGCGCCGTTCGGCGATGTTTAGATCGGCGAGGATCTTGATGCGGGATATCAACGCGGCCTTCATGCGAGGCGGCGGGGAGATCATCTGACGCAAGACTCCGTCGATTCGGTAGCGAATCCGAAGCTCATCCTCGTACGGTTCGACGTGTATATCCGACGCTCCCCGCTGAACCGCATCCGCAAGTAACGAGTTGATGAACTTGACAACCGGTGCAGCCTCGACTTGCGCCGCTAGCGTACCGAGGTCTTCGTCCTCCGACGTCTCCTCGATGACCTCGAGCTCGAACTCACCGAGATCTTCGAGCAGCCGGCGATAAGAACCCTCGCCTTCCTCGTCGTAGTGAGTATCGATCGCTTCCAGAATCGAGTACTCATCGGCGACCATCGCTTCAATGTCATACCCGGTGAGGAACTTGAGATCATCGATCGCCATCCAATCCCTAGGGTCGGTCATGGCGAGCACGATCGTGCTGCCGTCTCGACTCACTGGGAAGACCTCGTACTTCCGAGCGATCTCCGACGGGATCGACTTGAGCGCTGATGGGTCGACCTCGACTTCAGCGAGGTCGATGCCGCCGATACCGAACTGGCGTTCGAGGAACACGGTTATCGTCTGGGGCTCGACAAATCCGAGCTCGATCAGATTGTAGCCGATTCGGTGACCGCTCGTTTTTTGCCTGGCGTGGGCTTTGGAGATCTGCTCCGCGGTGACGAACCCGCCCCGAAGCAACATCCCGGGGATGGTCTCGCCATTCTGCGGACGAGCTTCCACGTCTGGCGGTCTCTCCGCCCCGGCGACCCCCGAGTCGAGGTCGGACGCCTTGTTGGCTCGAGCTGAGGAGCCCATCATCGTTTCCCTTCGGGGTCGGAGGCCCTCGCTCGAGGCGAGACGGCCACCCGGGTGGCGCGTTGCAGGATGCCCAGCTTTGCTGGCCCAATCCCTTGGATAGCAAGGACTTCGCCCCAGTTGCGGAAGCCTCGCTGCCGTATCCGTTCGCGTACTATTGACTTAGCAAGTTTCGGACCGATCCCGGGCAGCTCCTCCAGAAATGCCGCGTCGACCCGATTGAGGTCAGGCTGGCGCTGGGCGCCGCTGGCCCCCTGCTGGAGCTCTTCCGACGGCCACTCCAGGTAGGGCCGCAACCGATCGAGTGTCTTGGGCCCGATGCCCGGCACCGCGAGCAAGTCGTCTGCAGTACCAAAAGCGCCATGGCGCACCCGGTGCTCCAGAATCGCGCCAGCAGTCTTTGGGCCGATGCCGGGCAACCGATCCCAGGCCACCCGATCAGCAACGTTCGGGTCGATCGGCTCCGGCGGTGCACCCGCCAGCTCGCGATCGGCTCGGAGCTTTAGAGCTGCGGCGTAAAGCCGCGTCAGCCAATCGTCGGGACCTGAACGGGCGGCGACCGCTTCAATGGATGGCAGCGGTGGATCGAGCCGCCGATCGACGAAGTCAGCCAAACTCGAAGGCCACGCGGCCCGCTCGGCCACCACACCGAAGCCCCAGGCCAGCGTAAGGAGAATCAACGCCCGCCGCTCGACAGGGGTCAAACGGTGTCGAAGTCGCATCTCTGTCCAGGTGTCACGTAGTCGACGATCCGTTGTCGTTGGCAATCTTGCCGTATCAAGTTCCGGGCCAAGCGATGTCTGGTCGTGCTCGGGACAGGAGGTGAGCGTCGGCTACATTATCGACGATGAAAAGAGACGGGGTTTCGCGCGTCCAGTCCAATGGTGATCGATCCTGGAAGAGTTTCTGGGAATCGGCGAGCAGTTGCCGACTGAACCGTGTCGAGGCTGCACATTTCGTCGAGACTCTGGAGCAGCAGGTCGGTCTTCAATCCGGTTGGCGGGTGCTCGATTTCGGCTGTGGTTTCGGATTCACAACCGGGTTGATGGCCGCAAGGGTGGCGTCGGTTTCGGTCTGGGACGCAGCTGCCAACATGCGCACGCACGCACGCGATCATCTCGCCGCGCACGGTAACGTGGAGTTCCTCGATCTCGGGACCGCAATCGCGCTACCCGACGACGCCGACTTCAATCTTATCGTCGTCAACAGCGTGGTCCAGTACATGACCGCGGACGAGTTTGCGGGCTGGCTTGTAGCGTGGCGCGATGGCTTAGTGCCAAGGGGTAGGCTCGTGCTATCAGACCTGATCCCGCGCGAGTATGACGTCCGTCGAGACATTCCGGCGGTGCTGCTGTTTAGCCTGCGCCGTAGAACGCTGCTCCGAGCCTTGATTGAGGGTGTGAAGGAATGGCGCCGGTATCGACAGGTACACCGTTCGGTGCCACTACTGACGATCGCTCCCGAAGAACTCACCCAACAGGCGACGGAGCTCGGGCTCGATGCCGAGATTCTGCCAGCGAACCTGAGCTCCCATCCAGCCCGCCTGAGCGTCGTCTTGACGCGCCGTTAGCGCCGGTCATGTCTTCCCAGCAAGACCGAGCGAGACCCAAGATCGTCATTGTCGGAGCCGGGTTCGGGGGTCTTCAGTGTGCTCGCCGGCTAGTCAACAAGCCGGTCGACGTGGTTCTAATCGACCGAAACAACTACCACCTTTTCACTCCGCTGCTGTATCAGGTTGCGAGCTCGCTTCTGAACCCGAGTGAGATCGCGATCCCGGTCCGCTCTGTTGTCAGCCAAGCACCAAACGTGCGCTTCCGACTGGCAGCTGCGAACGGCGTCGATTTCAGCTCCCAGCATGTACAGATCATCGACGGAACCGACATCCACTACGATTACCTGGTTCTCGCGCTCGGTTGCGCCACCAACTACTTCGACCTCGATCCCGAGAGGCAGGACCTATCCGGTGTCAAAGATCTGCCCGAGGCGCTAGCGCTTCGTAACCAGGTACTAGAGCGATTCGAGGTCGCGCTGACCGAGCAGGACGACGAACAACAGCGCCAGCACATGAGCTTTGTCATCGTTGGGGGAGGGCCGACGGGAGTCGAGTATGCCGGTGCGCTGACGGAGCTTTTCCGCCGCGTGCTGGTTCACGACTTTCCTGACCTCGATCTGACCCGAGCGCGGGTAGTCCTGATCGAAGGCCGGGACCGGTTGCTGATCGATTTCCCATCCCCACTCGGCGATTATGCCCGTAATAGGCTCGAGCGGCTCGGTGTCGAGGTGCGTCTCAAGACGCTCCTAAAGAGCTACGAGAACCGAGTCGCAAGCCTCGACAACGGCGAAACGCTTCCTGCTGACACTTTGATCTGGGCGGCGGGCGTCAAGCCCACCCACCTGTCCCAGGAATTGACGCTGCCGCGTGCTGTGGCTGGCCGCATAGACGTCGACACATACCTACGAGTTGCTGGTCACGAGCGCGTCTACGCGATCGGCGACATGGCGGCGATGCAAGATGCCAGCGGAGTGCTTCCAATGATGGCACCACCTGCTATGCAAGCTGGCCGCCACGTGGCGGACAACATCCTGCGCGACATTCGTGACCAGCCTGCGCAGCCGTTCCGATATCGTGACAAGGGCGTCATGGCGACGATCGGACGCAACGCCGGCGTCGCGCGCATCGGGCGCTTCAAGTTCAGGGGATTCGCCGGATGGATCGCGTGGCTGCTAGTCCACCTGTACTTCCTGATCGGTTTTCGAAACCGGTTGGCGGTGTTGCTTCAATGGGGATGGAACTACTTCTACTACGATCGCCCGATCCGGATCATCACCCGGAACGGGAAGTAGTCATAGCTACTGGCCACCTTGGCGCCGGATCATGGTTAGCACGACGTCACCAACGATCTCGAGCGTGGCCGACGACACTTTGTCGACCGTGTCCTCGGGAGTATGCCAGAACGGGTAATCGAAGTCGATGATGTTGATCGTAGGAATTCCGGCCTCGTTGAGCGGCACGTGGTCGTCGGTGATCGGCTGTCCCAGAGGGCTCGTGATGAAAACCGCCCCGTATCCAAGCTCCTGCGCGAGGTCCCACACCCGACGCACGACCGAAGGGGCGAGTTGGAGGCTGAATCCCTCTTGTGGGAACCGCGGCTCCTGGTCGCCGACCAGATCGAGCAGAATCCCATAAAGGGGCCGATACGTGGCGCCGCGGACCTCGGCAAAATGTCTGGCGCCGAGGAACATATCGGGCGTGAAGGTGGCCAGCGTGACGGGATCGTGACCCCAATCCTCCCCGTCGGTGAGCAACAGATCGACGCCTACCTCGGGCGGTCTCTCCGCTAGCGCATCGGCGATCGCGAGGACAATCGCTACTCCCGACGCACCATCGTTGGCGCCCGGTATCGGGTTATCGCGGTCGGCGACATTGGCCGCCTTCTCGGCCACCGGGCGCGAATCCCAATGGGCGACCACCAACACGCGTGACGCTACTTCAGGCTTGAAGTTGGCCCAGACGTTCGTTAGCGACAGCGTCTCGCCCTCCTGCGTCACATGCGTGAACGGCATCTGCTCGGTGACATCCGCGCGTGCCTGCAGAAACGTCGTCATCCAGGCCAGTGCTTCGGCGTGGGCCACCGTGCCCGGCACGCGCGGTCCGAAGGCTACCTGGCGCTGTACGAGCGTGTCCGCGAGCTGGCTGTCGAACTCCATCGTGCCTGTCGATAGTGTCGGCCCTCCGTCGCAGCTGCCCACGATCAGCACGGCCGCGACCACAATGAGGTTCGTTGTCTTCAAACCGTCCACCTAGAAAAGGAAGTCGAGGAATGCTTCCATCCCTACCGTAGTGTTCCGAATATCTCGCTTCCGATCGTCTCGCGACAGGTAGCTCACCGCGAATCCCGACACCACGCGCCCGAACTCATAGGCCACCGAAGGGCGGACCTCGGTGGTCAACGTCTCGACGTTCAAAACTGGCTCTTCTTCGCCGGTAAGTACGGTCGAGTCCTCTCGAGAGCGCCGGTTGAACGAAACCGACGTCAGCAGCGGCTGTCTCAGCTTCGCCTTCCACAGCGTCGGGAATGGAATGTACAACGTGGTACCGGGACGGATGTTGTAGTTGACGTTGACGGCGAAATCAGTAGCCAGCTCCTCCCGTCGGTTGTCGACCGACCCGCCCCGGACTGCTGCGGTGATCGTCTCGCTGTGCGAAGCCCGGAAATCGGTTGACATCCCGTTCTTCCATGTCAGCCTGACCGAGACCACTGGATCCCACAACCGACGATCGACGTCGCCCAATAACTGGTCATTGGAGACATCACTGCTGGTGCGGCGCTCAAATCCGGAGGAGACCGTGGCCCCTGCGATTGCTTTTCGCACCACACCGGGCAACCAAACGTTCGTCCAATTGACATTGATGTCAGGCCAGGTGCGGATCGATTTCTCGTTCGCACCCTGTAGATATCGGCGGACGTTGTCGGTCTCCCGATAAGCTCCTCGGATCTGTAGCGTGCGGACCGGTTGCAGCGTCGTCGATAGGCCCCAGTCGTCGTTCTCAGTGAGGCTCTGCGGCTCTTCCGCGCTTTCGTTGTCGAGGCTACCGAATCCCCACCCAAAGCCAAAGCTCGGGTCGTTCTCTTCCTGAACGTACAACACACTCTCACGCTCGCGACGATCGAAGCGGATCGGACCAAGGAATCGCGCCCACCAACCGGCTCTTGGGCTGGCAGCGCTCACACGCCCATCCCCGGACGACCGAAAAGCCTGGACCAACTCAACGACCCGGAACTGAACCGTAAGGGACTTGCTCCTTGTCACCCCAAAGTCGCGAAGATCGAGGCTGTCGAGGCTTCGACTCGCCGCACGGCTATGGTTTCTATTAGATGTCGTCCGGTAGCTGTAACGCGGTGTGAGCCAACTCGCGATCGGAATGGTCCAGTCAAAATCGAACGTTTGGCCGCGCAGTGCTTCCACTCCCAGCGTTTTTCTCGAGATCACCGTCTCTGGAAACACGAGATCACGAGTCGTATCCCACCTAAGGCTGGCTCGCATCGACGCGAACAGCTGGAAGTCTATCTGTGCGTCACCGGTCACGTTGCGGGTCGTATCGGCCGTGAAGTCGGTCCCACTCGCGAGGATCTTGTTCCGATTCCGCTCCTCAAACACCGTTCTCGTGCTGAGCGAGACATTGGCCGGGACGAGGTTCAAATCGGCGGCAGCCAGCTTCTGGAGCGCCGGACTGCCTTTGATCGACCTGGGAAAAGGCAATTTGGCTATCCAGCCCAAACCGAGCGGTAGGCCACGCTTCCTGAACCCGGTGCGATACGTCACCAGCGACTCCCACCGCGCGCGGTCGGTATCGAGATCCACAGAGCCCAACTCTTCTCCTCGGAAAGTCAAGCGGGCCTCTAGTTTGTCCGTGTGCTCGATCGCTCCAGCGAGTCCTGCTGCGAACTGCTGGTAACAAGAATGTCGGAGCCCACCGCGTAGAGCGGTATATCGCTTCGTCCAAAGTGATCGTACGTGAGCGGCAGCGCGATGCCCCATGACTCCGGGAGCATCTTCTGGAGATCAAACGTCGTGCTCAGATCAAAATCGCCACTGTCAAAGTTGTTACGAGCCGCGTTGAGGTTTCGATACCGACCGTCGCGGGTTTCAAGCGTCATGTCGACTCGGCCAAAATCGGCAAACGCCGCTCGAACACTGAGGAAACTCGCCCCACCCGCTTCCCTGAGCGGCGCCGTCAGCCGCCACTCGTCGATCCAAAACGACCCCGTGATAGAGGTGCCGGTCGCATTCTCGACGCCGATCGTGAGCTGACTCACTTCGGTGATCGTCGGTGCTGGCGCTGTCGGCGACCCAATCCGAACCCGGTAACGTCCATCCTCTGATACGGCACTGCCGGTGTCCGCTCCCACCGCAGCCAAGCTGTCGAGCATCGTGCGCTTGAGCTCAGTGAAAACGTCAAAGTCGATGATGTGCTCTTCCCAATCAAGATCACGCAGAGGCGCGGTGTATTCATACACGTTTAGTGTGTCGATCCCGAACTCGACGAAAAAATTCGGCTGCTGGCCAGTATCGACATCACGACCCTGAACCCAAAGCCGCATTTCCTTGTAGTCGATATAGGATTCCCGATCGAACAAGGGGCGGAAGATCGTGCCCCGCGCTCCATCCGGGAGCCCGCGGTAGCCGAACTCAAGTGATTGCTCGCGAACGAGTGTGCTGATCCCGGCTATCTCGTCCGCCCTGTCCTGCTGCGCGACTACTCCGGGCGGACTGCGATACTCGGGGTTCTCGACATCGTTGATCGCGGTGATCCGAAGACTATCGCTATCCTCACCAGCGATAGGAAAACCATCAGCGTCAATAATGCCACGCTGCAGAAACGTCGAGCCGACGATCTCTAAACCGACGATCTCGAACTCTGCCGGGTTCTCGACCCCCGTGAACGTGAGCCTGATCGCGCGGACGTTCCGCAGGTCCGGGTTTCCGATCGATTGATCAGGCGACACCAGCGGCAATCGAATCCGGCGAAATCGGGTCGTAGGATTAAAGCTCCCAGGCACCTCGAATCGGTCACCGGAGAGGTTAAGCTCCCAGCGCAGAATGTCTTCCTGCCCGTCGAGCAGACCATTCAGATTGTTGTCCTCGGTATCGAGAATCGAATTGTTTTCGGTTCCGTTGGGATTGTTCGGGATGGCACCCACCCCGAAAGTCTGGTCGAAGTCATCCGTACCGTCGTCACCAGCAACGTCGATAAAGTCGTTCCCGTCGACCCCGTCCAAACCCACATCCTCGTCGATGTCCAGGTTGTTGTCCCGGGTGTTTGGGTCGGTCTCCTCGGTATCCAACACGCCGATGCCGACCGGTGCCCCGTTTCGGTCGATGCGAACGGCGTCCTCGTCGATGGTGCCCAGATCGACGATCATTGTGCCTCGAGCCCCCCGTAGGAAGAACTCGATGAACTCCTGGCGCGTCAGATCCTCACCGGTGGTGGATACAAGTGTTTGGATCGAGCGCCAGGATGAGCTTCGTTCGGCTGGCGTGTCACCGCGCGGCTCGAGAAAGACGACGAACTCGTTGTCGCCGATGTCAAAGCCTCGCACGGCACCCGTGACCTGTTGCTGGTCGATGGCAAACGTGAACCATCGAGCATCTGCATACTCTGCTAAGCTCAGCGTCGTTTCACTGGGTACGGATGCGAAGCTCCACGCCCGGAAAAAGAGATTCAGGCGTTTGGCCACCTCGATGTTCTCGAAGTCGTTCAGGAAAACCTCGCCGTCGGTATTTGGGTTAGGGTTGCTCCAGGCAAGCTCGCCGCGCAAAGTGAACGTCGACGCTCGTCCCCCATCTACGCCGGGCAACGCATCGAGCCAACGACTCATGAACGGCATCCTTCCTGTGTAAACACCGTCTACCGCCCCGATCACCGTCTGGAACGGTTCTGCCCCGAGAATCGGTCGGTTGGCCAAGCTCTGCTGGCGTTGCACCATGAATGTCGAGTTGATTACGACATTGGGGGCAGGCGCGTACGACCCCGCAGCACCGTACAACGTCGTCGGCGCCAGATTGAACAGCGGAGCCACCTCGAAGTTGATTCCCAAGCGGTCGTTCGGATGTCGCTCCGCGAGTCCAGCGGGATCTGTTAGAACAACGCGCCCAAAATCATAGAAAATCTGGTAGTCTTCCCCACGGGTCAGGGTCTCCCCACCGATCGTGATTCGCTCCGAGCCATCAATCAGGTTGGCCGCGCCAAGCTCGATCTCTCCTGTCAGGCCGCCCTGGGACAGGTACGTGGCTTCGATGAAATAAACTTGATCATCGAGCGCCGTCCGATTGGGATCGCTGTTGAAGTACAGCTGCCGGTTCGTACGTTCGATCGCAATCGGTAAACCACTCTCATCGGTGGGCTCGAAAAATGGCCGGATGTTGGGCAGCACCAAATAATCCGCCCCGCCGAACGGGTCACGCAGAACCCGCGGTACGTTCACTCGCTCGTTCACGTCAGTCGCACCAAAAATTTCCGAATATTTTCGCGATTCACCATTGATAGTCTCAAACGTCTCCTTGAGATCCTGAGTGCCGCGGTAGATCGTCAACTCGAGGGAGCCGATCTGGATGTTTGACTCTCGTAACGAGTAAACGTTTCTGAGCGTGTAATCCCAGGTGAAGTCCAGCGTGTCGGGATTGATCGGCTTGATCAGCTTGAGGATTTGTTCTTCGGCCTCCTGCGGCGTTCCCACCTCCACACCACCCACTGTCACGTAGCCGGCGGCGAGGACCTCGTTATCGTTGAGCTGCCGCTTCATCTGGATGATGACACCGTCCGAGACCACGTAGTCGTCCCCTTCGATCAGCAGATCGAAGAACCCGGCATGCGATTGCGAGGCCAGCGAGTCGGGAATAGTGGGATTGATAAATGCTGTTCCCGCCTTTGACGCCAATTCGCGGTTGTTGGTGAAGTTCCCGTCGTCCAGCCACACATTGATAGAGCCGGGCTCGGGCAACGAGGCAGGAGTCAGAAGAGACGTGCCAGAGCTCGGAAAGAGGATCCGACCGGGGGTTAGAGAATCAGGGTGAAACAAGAAAAAGAAACGGTCGTTCTGAAACTGAGTGTCTTTGATGTCGAGGCTCACCTCGGACAATACGCCGGCTCCGCTCGGCGCGATCGAGAGCGACCGTGTAGTCGTCTGTCCTTCTTTTCGCGAACCGAGAACGCGCAGATCGACCGGACCGAGCTGAGCCACCGCTTGAGCCCCAAATGTGCCCTGCGCAACACCGCTGCCCAGGAACCGAGACGGCGGCAGGGCGACTCGTATGTCCCCGACTTCGACTCGTTTCAAGATCTCGTCCTCCGTCCCCGCATACGCCGCCGAGATCAACTGCTTGGACTCCAGCTCGCGTTGTGAGTTGAAGTCGACCGCTACATCGAGTTTTGTCCCGACAGTCCCGAGGATCTTGAGATCGAGCGTCTGATCCAGATCGAGATCAAAGCCGCCCGCCGCTCGTCTGAGGAGCTCGGTGCGGAGATCGGGGTCCTGGGTTGTGCGCGACCCGAGCGCACCGAGGTGCAGCTTGCCCTGAACATCGAATACCGACCCCTCGCCAAATACCGCTGCCAGTGGGGTCGGGATCTTGAGCGGGTTTTCGAGCTCGGGTATCAAGCCCTGGTCGGCTTGGGACCTGCCTGAGAGTCGGCCGACTACGATCATCGACCATAGCTCGTCACGCATACGAGCCTGGGCACGTCTTGTATACGCCTCGAGGTCCAGGCCGGCGGCGGCCGGACGACGCACTCCGGTGTTGGGCGCGGAGGCTCCGCGTGGGACGACAAAACCGAGTTGGGGATCAAACTCGAACAGGCTGTCCGCCGGCAAGCGGACTACCGGGGGCTGCCAACGCTCCGCTCGCCAGACGAGACCAGGATCTCGCTCTTCTTGCTGCGCCGATAGCGGACTGGAGACCATCACCGCCAGGGCGGCGCCCCAGATCAGGCGGGGCAAGCAACAGGCGGAGGGAGCAGCGAGACTCATGCAGGGTATACGGATCACGACGGTCCCGCAGGCGCGGGGCAAGACATCAATATTACTTTGGCCTTGACTCTAGCGCCGAAGCGGAGTCGACACCCGAAATTCGCGCGACGGTTGGTTGGCAGACGTGCACACTTTTGAATATAGATCCAGGCGTTTAGCGGGCCACTTGGCGTCTCCAGCGTGAGGACCCCCGCATGAGCCGATGGCAAGAGTGGGTCAGCGCCCGCACGCTGTCCCTGTACACGTTCCGCGAGCATCTCGGCCCGTTCGTCTTCGGGCTCGTCATTTTCACTTTTATCCTGCTGATGAACCAGGTGGCTCGGCAGTTTCAGTCGCTTGCTGGCAAGGGACTGGGAGCCAAAGTAATCATCGAGATTTTTCTGCTTTCGATTCCGCTGACGATAGCGGTGACGATTCCGATGGCCGTTTTGGTCGCCACAATGGCGGCCTTCGGCAGGCTGGCCGGCGACAACGAGATCACCGCGATGCGGGCGAACGGGGTTGGCTTTCACCAGATACTGGTGCCGACGATCATCGGTGCCCTATTGCTCTCTGCAGCTACCGTCTGGTTCAACGACACGGTGCTGCCCGAGAGCAACCATCGCTTGAGTCAACTCATGCAAGATATCCAGCGGACGAAGCCCACCGTGGTCTTGGAGGAAAAACGATTCAACGATCCGACCGGTTTGGGAGACTATCGGATCGAGCCGAACCGGTTGAACCGCGAAACCAATATGATGTACGGGCTCAGGATCTTTGACATGTCGGACATGAGCGTGCAACGCACCATCTTGGCCGACTCGGGGCGACTCGACTACACAACCAACCAGGAAG
>JBDHFX010000065.1:0-8428 GCA_039590215.1 Gemmatimonadota bacterium
CCGCCCTCTGGTACTGGGCGAGCTTTAGGCGCGAGAAGGGAACAGGTCCCGAGGTCAAGGGCTATCCGCGGTTCGGCTACCATGGACTGACAGACGCTCTGGTTTCCTCGCTCAGGGAACGCGGCGGCCGGCTGTTAGAGAACACGCCGGTCGAGAGGTTAGAGCTCGATTCCGATGATCGGCCGGTAGTCACCACGGCGGGTGGGAAACAGCGGTATGATCGGGTCATCAGCACGGTGCCGCTCGTTCAACTGCGCCATATCTGCGGGAACGGAAAACTCGGCGACCGGTTGGCCCACGCCGATCCTGGTATCGACTACCAAGGAGTGATGAACGTCCTTGTACTACTCGACCGATCATTGACGTCGCATTACTGGATGCCGATTGTCGAAAGCGAGGTCCCTTTCGATGGAGTCGTGGAAACCACCCGTGTGCTCGATCTAGAAGACACCGGCGGGCACCACTTGGTGTACTTGTTGAACTACGTGCACCGGGACGACCCGTTGTTCAACCGCGAGCCGGAGCGTGTGATCGACGAGTATGTCAACGCCTTATTGAAACTCTTCCCCGACCTCAGCCGAGACTCCATAAGGGCGAGCTTCCTGTTCAAGGCTCCGTTTGTCGAGCCACTCTACTCGCCGGGATACGGAAGCCGGAAACCGCCAGCCGAGCTAGTGCCGGGCCGAGTCTATCTGGCAACCACCGCTCAGGTGTACCCAAGAGTTACTTCTTGGAACAGTTCCACCGCAGTTGCCGAGGAAACCGTGAATCAGATGTGCCAGTCTGTGGCGGAAATCTCATGAGACTCGTGGGTTTGTCGATCGACGTTGATTCAGTGGCCAGCCATCTGGAAGGCTACGGTTTCGAGCCCTCCGCAGATGATGGAGCGGCATATCGTGCGGCAGTGCCGCGAATCATGAATCTCCTCGATTCGTTGGGCGCGAGGGCGACATTCTTCCTGATTGCCGACGAGGCCCGCCGTTATCCCGAGGTAGTGCGTCGAATCGTCACCCGGGGTCACGAAGTGGCCAGTCATTCCATGACTCACCGGTTGCCCTTCGCTCAACTCGCACCACGTGACTTGAGGCTCGAGGTGCGAGGGTCCAAGGTCTTGCTGGAAGAGCTAGCTGGGGGTCGAGTGAGCGGGTTTCGAGCGCCGAGTTGGGATAGCAACGAGGCGCTGCTCCACGAATTGGCGGCGGCCGGCTACCGTTACGACAGTTCTACGTATCCATCGATCTTGCAGCCGTTACTAAGAGCCGCTGTCGCCAGACGAAGTGTTTCCGAATCGCGTAGCGCGCGACGTGTATCGTGGCGTTCTGTGCTGGGATCGACCCGACCACATCTCGAACTCGCTAACGGACAATCGATCGCGGAGGTTCCGATGTGTACAACGCCGTTTCTGCGGCTGCCATACTATCACACGCTGCGGTTAGCCCTGCCTGGGGTCGTGTTTGGGTTTATTCGCCGGCTCGCACACATGCGTCGCAAGTGGGTCTGGTATCAACTTCATGCGATTGACGTTCTCGGGCTCGAGGAAGACGGGCTCGATCCGCGTATCGTGCGTCACCCTGGTATGAAGCACAGTCTCGAGAAGAAGCTGGGGCTGATAGCGGCAGAGGTTCGAACGCTCGGTCGCTGCGGTGACGTAGTCCCTTTGACCGAGTTGGTCGATGCATCATTCGGAGGCCAACTCCAGGCCGCCGATCAACCGTTGGTTGAGCGCGTATGAACACCGACATCGTACTCCCAAGCGAGCGCGACGCGAGCGGCCGGAGCTTTGGTCTCGAGGAACGCACATTGCTCCTCGAAGTGCTCGAGAGCGGCGTCCTCTTTGGTCCCAACGGCACGAAGGTTCAGGCGTTCGAAGCGGAAATAGCGGCTCTTCTCGGAATACGCTTCGCGCGGGCGGTGTCGTCAGGGTCGGCGGCGGTACACACGGCTCTCGCCGCGCTCGACATCGGTCCCGGCGAAGAGGTCATAACCACACCGATCACCGACATGGGCGGGATCTCGCCGATCCTATGTCAGGGTGCGATTCCGGTTTTTGCGGATGTGGATCCGGAAACGCTCAACATCACCGCGGAAACGGTGGCCCAGAAGATCTCGGATCGGACCCGGGCGGTGATCGTCACACACCTGTTCGGAAACCCGTGTGAGATGGATCCGATCATGAAGCTGGCCAGCGAACGCGGCATTCCTTTGCTGGAGGATGCAGCGCAGGCGTATTTGGCGACGTATCGCGGCCGGTACGTGGGGACATTAGGCCAGATCGCAGCTTTCAGCCTACAGCAAACCAAACAGATGACTTGCGGCGAAGGCGGCTTTGTGGTCACCGAGTCGGACGCGCTGGCGAGGCGCGCCCGGGTGTGGGCCGACAAGGGTTGGAACTATGACTCCGAGGCGCCCGACCATGAGTTCTTGGGCCTCAACTATCGCATGTCAGAGCTTCAGGGAGCGGTCGCACTGGCTCAGGTCAGAAAGCTCACCGCAATGGTGGAGAACCGTGTGCGGGTGGCTGAGATACTGCGTCAGAGATTGGACGGAGTAGCCGGGGTGCGGCCAGTGCCGGTCTTGGACCACGCGGTTGCCACTTACTGGCGCTTCCCGCTGCTAGTGGATTCGGAGGTCGTGCCCGGTGGGCCGGCCGCGTTGGCTAGTGAGCTCAAGTCATTGGGTGTCTGGAGCACTCCCAATTACATCCGTTACCCAGCGTTCATGTGCCGTCAGTTTCGAGAGCGTGTGACATTTGGGCAGAGCGACCACCCGTACTCGTTGCACGGCGACTATCCGCTGGAGAATCTCGACGATTTTCCAGATTGCAAGACGGGTCTAGCGAGCGTGTTGGTCCTGCCCTGGACCGAACGCCACAACGAGACACACGCGGCATTCATCGCGGAACGAGTAGCCGAGTCAGTAGAACGACTGGTCCGCGATTCGGGTCAGCCGGTCGGGCGATCAGGTTGAGCGCCACCCATCAGACCGTGATCGTGATCCCTGTGCTCAACGAGAGCGAGGCGATCGACCCGCTTTTCCAGAAGATCCTGACGCTGGTGGTAACACAGCGTGATATGTACCGCGTGGTTGTCGTCGACGGTGGTTCGACCGATGGTACGCTGGATCGCGTGGTCGAGTTCGAGGATCGTGTACCCATCGAGATCGTGACTCTGAAGCCGGGCTTGGGGCTCGGCGACGCGCTCGATGCCGGCCTCACCCGCGCAATCGATGGCGCCGATGTTGTAGTCACCATGGACGGTGACAACTCGCACGATCCAAGATTGATCGTTGACATGCTCGACCGAATACGTGCGGGAAGTGACGTTGTGGTGGCATCTCGTTTCGCACCCGGAGGCGCCGAGATCGGGGTTGCGCCTCATCGACGCTTGCTGAGCCACGCAGCAAGCTGGTTCCTGCGCACGGTGTTGCCGTTCCCACCCGTGCGCGACTATTCGAGCGGCTTCCGGGCCTATCGAGCGAAGACGCTGGCCGAGATCCGGTTGGTGCGCCAGCGCTTTGTCACCGAGAGCGGATTCGCCTGCATGCTGGAGCTTCTGCTCGAGCTACGCGCGAACGGTGCCCGACCGGACGAGGTTCCGCTCGTGCTGCGCTACGATCACAAGGCGAGTGACAGCAAGATGGACGTCCTGCCCACCGTTATGCGGTACCTGTCGTTGGTGTCTCGCCACGCGTTTCAGGGACGTCGATCGGAGGCCGGGGCATGAACCTGGCGATCATCGGATGTGGGCGGATCGCGCACGCACACGCCGCGGCGATAACGGAACGCAGTGACGTCAACCTGATTGCGGTCGTCGATCCGGTGGAAGAGAAGCGACGAGAGTTCGCCGAGACCTACGGTGGGCTACCCTGTGACAGCATCCAGGCGATGGTGGCTGAGGCTGCGCCCGACGCCGCCTGCCTGTGCACGCCGCCAGCGACACACCACGAAGGCGCTTTGGAGCTGCTCACCAGCGGTATCCACATGTTGTGTGAGAAGCCGCTCGCGATCTCCAGTGAGGAAGTTCAATCGATGGTCTCGCAAGCCAAGCACGCGAAACGAGTGCTCATGGTGTCGTCAAAGTTTCGGTTCGTGGAGGATCTTTGGGAGGCCCGCCGTCGGATCGAATCCGGCAAGATCGGTCCCTTGGTTCACGTCGAGGTGTCCTTTTGCTCACGCCTGCCGTTGGTCGATACGTGGCACACCGAACCTGAGCTATCAGGTGGTGGCGTGGTCATGGATAATGGGCCGCATGCCTATGACGTGTTGTCGGTTCTGACGGGGGATCGTGAACCTCGGATCGTGGCGGCTGCATTCGGATCCCAGGTCGCCAACGATCGCGTTGAAGAGACCGCGGAGATCGTTTTTCGCGTTTCTGACGGCCCGCTCGGAAGGGTCGCGCTGTCGTGGGTGTATAACAGCGCGACTCTCGACTATGTCCATGTTCGCGGGAATCGTGGCGAGCTCCGAATTGCATGGGACGGTGGGCGGATCCGCTGTGAGGGGGGCGAGTGGGAGCGATTTGGCAGCGGTTATGACAAAGGTGACGCATTCAGGCGGATGTTGGATCGCTTTGTCACGAGTGCGCGCGACGAGGTGGATCCCGAGCCTCTCGATCGAGCGCTGGGCGCGGTAGCGTTTGTTGAAGCCGCATATCGGGTAGAGTCCCTCCAATAGCGTCGTCATCTGGTTGCGCGCCATCGGGCGGTGTGATGCGTTCGTACCACGCGCCGCGGGGGCTCTCGCGCGTCTTGTGATATTGCAGCTCCAAGAACTTGGCCATCTGCGGTGAACGTTCCGGGATGATGCGCGCAGCAAATCTGCTGACGTATATGTAGGTCGGGTATGCCGCCTCCAGTCCATCGAGGGCCCGCTGCCACATCTCGACAGACCAGTACTCCGGCGACCATCCGTTCAACGCAATCGCAGCTGAACGCCCGGACAGGGCCTGGTAGCGTGGGTTGCCAAACACAAAGATGCTCCCCGGTCGGCTCTCCGGTTCGCCGAGAAAAGCGACCTCTCTCGGGATGTCTTCGTAACCCATATAGCGTGACGTTTGGAACTTGATCCGGTCGGTTGAAGCGACCGCAAAGCGAAACTCGACGAGTCGGTGCGTTTTGTAAATCCCGTTGGCCAGCGGGCCGGCTACGAGGATCAACAGCAACACCATGTACCGCCGGGGCCGATCTCTCCAACTGAATGTGAGAGTGTCTAGCCCCTCGGCAGCGAGAAGGCCGACCGGAACCGCGAAGATCAGAAAATGGTACGACCACCATACTTGCAATAGCGTCACCGGCACTGCAGCCAAGATCCACGCGAGCATCGCGATCGTGATCTGATCGGGTCGAGATCGAAACGGAAGGAGTCGCATCCCGGCAAGAACCAAGGGAGTGAAATAGAAGATCCCGAACCAACCGGTGGAGCGTAGCAACGAGAACAGGGATTGTTCGTTAACCCTGATTGATTGGAGGGGAAATACAAACGTGGTCCACACCACCAGCTCGACGATGTCATGGTGAAAGATGTAGGCGATGAAGGGCAGGATGATGATTCCGACACCGATCGAGAGCAGGCCGATCGTTCGGACTGCGCGGCGCCGTTGACCGTTGATCAATGCCGGAAGCCAGACCGCGGCAACGATCGGAATCAGCATCAGCTTGAACATCAGCGCAACGCCGCCGGCCGCACCGGCTAGAATTAGCCGCAGGGCTGAGCGCTTTTCCGATGTCGAGTTGGCGAGCCAGGTGGCAAGGAAGAGTGGAAAGCCAACCAGAATCTCGACCTGAGTCAGGTGGGAAGCCCGAGCACCGAGATAGTAGGTCCCAACAATCATCACCGGCGCTAGCCCAAGCGCGAGTGGTGTGCGGATGCGGTGCCGCATGGCGAGCACGACAGTGAGTGAAAAAACCAACCAATAGACAAGCTCGAACGAGTGCACGCCGATCTCGCTGAATCCAAAGAGCCATCCAGCAGCGAGATAGAAAAGGAAAATGCTGGGTTGTTTGGTATCCCAGGTGTCCCCGTACAGCACCGCGCCCTGGTCGAGCTGTTCGGCCATGAAAAGGAACAGCGATTGATCACCGTGGAACGGGTACGGAAGGTTGAGCAAACCAAGAACGGTCACGCCGCCTATCGCAAGCAGCGCTGCGTACCATGTTCGGGCGAGACCGGAGCCCTTATTCTTCCGGGGCAGGATGGCCTGTTTATTGCTATATCTACCGTGGTCAGTGGGCATTCGGCTCTCCCCCCGTAGGTCGGATGCTGAACGAAAGTACCAAAATACCCGGATGACGAGTCGTCATCCCCGTCACTTGCGATGAGAGCCGGGGTAGGACCGTGTCGGAACAAAGGGTCGTAGTCAGCTTCGGGACCCGACCCGAGGCGATCAAGATGGCGCCGGTCTATCGTGCCCTGGAGCGGGTTCCAGGCATAGACCCGTTACTTCTAGTAACCGGTCAGCACCAGGAGCAGCTCGACCAAGCGCTATCGATCTTTGGCCTCACCGCTAACGCCAACCTGCGGGTCATGACGGCGCGACAGCAGCTTCCCGAACTGGTCCAGAGGATCCTGCCCGAAGCGGCTCGACACCTCAGGGAGATGCGCGCGACGTACGTGTTGGTGCAGGGCGATACGCTGTCGACCTTCGCGATCGCCTGGGCTGCATTCCTCGAGCGCATTCCGGTTGGTCACGTTGAGGCTGGGTTGCGGAGTTACGACGCGAGCGAACCGTTCCCGGAAGAGGTGAACCGCTGTTTGACAGCAGTCGTCGCCGATCTTCATTTCGCTCCCACGAGTTTGGCACGCGAGAACTTGCTGCGTGAAGGCAAGAAGTCGGAGTCGATCTTCGTCACCGGTCAGACGGGTGTTGACGCTTTGCTGTTCGCCGCCGAACAGGGGACGCTGCCCGATCAACTGCCTCCCGAACCCTACGTCACGATTACATTGCATCGACGTGAGAACTGGCCCCGCTTGACGGAGCTGGCGGGAGTTATGCGCCGCGCCGCACACAGCCATCCTGACGTTACCTTTGTTTATCCGGTTCACTTGAACCCCGTCGTGCGTGAAGCGGTGTGGCCGGTCTTGGCTGACGTGGAGAACGTCTTCCTGCTCGACCCGCTCGAGTACGGCTCGATGGTTGCCCTGATGGAGTCCAGTCGACTCATCATCACCGATTCAGGTGGGCTGCAAGAGGAGGGGACCACGCTCGGTGTGCCGGTGATGATCGTCCGCAACGTGACCGAGCGTCCCGAAGGGATCGAGGGAGGCACCCTTCGCCTGGTGGGAACCGATAGCGAGAGGCTTTTGGAGGCGATTTCGGTCGCTCTAACGGCCGGGATCGAATCGGCAGGCCGGATGCCGCTGTCGATGAATCCGTACGGGGACGGGCACGCATCGGAACGGATCGCCAGAGCGGTTGCGTGGCGTCTCGGTCTAGGGTCCCGACCGGCTGACTGGGATGGCCCCGAGCTGGCTGAAACGGTTGAGCCAAGTAGCCGTCTCCACGTTTGACTGACCCCCTCGGATCGAGTAACATTCTAGAGCCTTGGTGGTTTCACTGGGGCCGTCTTATAAAGAAGCAGAAGCCCACGGCTTCTCGCCTGACGGACGCTGCTGGCTGTTCGCAGGTACGGGAACGCGACGCCGACCCGCCCGCTAGCGGTGGTCGGCGCGGCGTTTTAGTGGGCGGGCTCCTGCATCGACAGGTAGTCCGCCTTTGCGTTTCCGAGCGATGCGGCTCGTTAGCGTTCACACGTCACTAGCGGAGGAGGTTCTTATCAGCAAAAGCGAGACGCGGATCAATCAGCAGATCCGCTTTTCACCGATCCGGCTCATCGATCAAGATGGTGAGCAGGTCGGGGTGGTTCCGATTGAGGAGGCACAAGAGGCAGCTCGCTCCCAGGGTCTGGATCTGGTAGAAGTGTCCCCCAGCGCAAGGCCGCCGGTCTGCCGGATCATGGACTACGGTCGTTACAAGTATGAACAGGCGAAAGCCGAAAGGGAGGCGCGCAAGAAACAGCACGTCACCCAGATGAAAGAGATCAAGATGCGGCCCAACATCGAGGAGCACGATTTCGAGTTCAAGACGCGCCACATCAAGCGTTTCCTAGATGATCGCAACAAGGTGAAGGTCACGATCATGTTTCGAGGTCGAGAGATGGCCCATACCGAGAACGGCAGGGAAGTACTGAAAGATGTGGTCGAGGAGATCGGGGATTTAGCCATCGTCGAACACCAAGCTCGTCTTGAAGGGCGAAACATGTTCATGATCCTGGCGCCCAACACCAAGAGCACTTCAGATACGAAGGACTAGCGCCTCGTAAAGGAGGCATGTATGCCGAAGATGAAGTCCAATCGCGGAGCGGCGAAGAGATTTCGCAAAACCGCCAAGGGCAAGATCAAAAGGAAACAAGGTCACCTGCGCCACATTCTCAC
>JBDHFX010000066.1:0-8265 GCA_039590215.1 Gemmatimonadota bacterium
CACAACGCCGACATACCGGTCAAACGCGGCCACGTTGAAGAAGCTCGCCTCCGACAACCACTACCTGTATCTGAGCAAACGCCGTGATGATGTGATCGGTGTGCTCCCTCTGGCAAACGTTGGACTGCGGATCACCGACTACCTGGCCGAGCGGTTCGGTTATGATCGCCGCGCCGCCGAAAAAACATGTGTAGACGAGGCAACCAGGCTGCTTCGCGTGCGTTCAACCCGTCGCGCCTCGGCGGGAGAGCGGCTGGCCTGGAAGCGCTGGGGGCCACTGATTCTCATCTTGCCGGAACTCGAGCGTTGGCCCACAGCGGACAGGCGAGCACTAGCCGCGGTGGTGCGTAGCAAGGGCGGCCCGCGAGAATCGGACTACTTGCTCGGTTTCGACCGTCACCGACGACTGCGCCGGGCGATTCGGTGGTTGACCGAAGGGGGCTAGGCTAGCCCCCACCTGGTCCGTTCACCTCTTCGAGCCGTATGCGCCAAAGACCGAAGTACATGATCGATATCCCGAGGGCGGTCGTCAGGAAGGCACCGAGCGTGTATGCCGGCGAGATGACGTCGATCGTCAATCCCAGCAAGCCGAGCGCTCCGATGGCCGCGATGACGCCTCCGATGTGCGCGACCAACCAGTAACCGACAGATCCCTGGAGTGCCGTGCCGCAGTGTGGGCACTTCGCCCGTCTTGGGTTCCGGATGAGCTGTCGCAGTTGCTGGCGAGCGCCAGCGGGTAGCATCCGCCCATCGCAGCTCGGACAGTTCTTGACTAGTGACATGGCTGATCCTCGGTTTCTGGCAGGAAACCTATGTCATCGTGGCGGCGATCGCGCCAAACGAGAAAACCCCGCCGGGAGCGGGGCTTCCTCCTCGTTGCGACGGAAACGACGCGATCTACCAGTGCGCCTCCAGCTCGTCTGCGATCGCGGCCAGCTCCACACGATGCTTGCCCTCGAACGCGCGACAGCCGACCTCACCAAACCGTCCACAGAGCAGGGTCTGGTCCGCCTCCGTCATCACGTGGTCTCCCATGTTGAACAGGATGTTGTCTTCCTTGTAGATGTGGTTGACCAAGAGAGTGAGGTACTGTCTCGCCGCGTCTCGGAATCGCGCTTCGGCCTCGCCGTCGCCGCCCTCGAACGCCGTCAGCGCTGCGTCCATTTGCTGGGTGAACATCCGGGCCTGTGAATGCTCGTAGAGCATCACGCCGATCGGTCCCCCCTCGCGAGGGATCCCACGCTCTTCGAGAACGGGAAAGAGCAGGTCCTCTTCCTTCGCGTGGTGGCAGGCATCAGCGAACAAGCGGAAAAACTCCACGCACTGCTTCAGCGAATCCAACTCGAAGCCTTGCCCTTGCTCGGACCTGACCACCAATGTCTCGAGCACGCGAAGCACGCGCTCGATCACGCGGTGCTCACTCTTCAGGACCGCAGAGGGTCGTAGGCTCTCGCTCGAGTCGCTCATATCACGCTAGGACGTGCCTCCTTACGACCACATAGACGACGGATTGACTGCAGGTGTCAATTCTCACCGTCATGCGCACAAACAGCCCAAAGTTTAAATCAGTGTAGGTTAAGCAGATCGTCGTGTCTGTAGGGAAACTACCCGTTTAGTGGTAGGGGCACACCCCAATAGCCCGGCTGGATCGGCTTCGCTGCCACAATCGAGGAGGCCGGATCGTTCCTCTTATAGAGGGCGTACACTCACACCCCAATCGAAAGGTGATGGCGATGATTCGAATCAGGATTCTCGGTCTGTCGGCAGCAGTGGTTTTGGCGTTCGTCCTGGGGTGTGCTGGAGCACAGAGCAACTTCGACGGAACAGACCGGTCGCTCACCCTGCTCGATCCAGCGCTCTGCTCGGCGACCGGGGACTTCACTCTAGAATCGACTAATCCGTACTTCCCGATGGATGTGGGCAAGCAGTGGGTTCTCGAGGGCGAGAACGAACGGGTCGAGGTCACGGTGCTCGATGAAACCGAGGTGGTGTCCGGAGTCACCACGCGGGTCATCGAAGAGCGCGAGTTCAAGAACGGGAAGGTTAAGGAAGTCTCTCGCAACTACTTCGCGCAAGCGAGCGATGGGACAGTTTGCTACTTCGGCGAGGCGGTCGACCCCCACGAGGGCGTATGGCGTGCAGATGACCCCGGAAGCGAGCCGGGAATCATCATGCCGGCGGATCCACGGCCCGGCATGGCGTTCAAGATGGAGATCGCCCCTGGTAAAGCGGAGGACGAGGTGGAGATCGTCGAGTTCAAAACGACAGAGGTACCGGCGGGGACCTTCACCGAGACGATTCGCGTTCGAGAGCTAGACCCGCTGAAGAACGACAGCGACTATAAGGTCTTTGCGCGGGGCGTTGGCATCATCATCGACGAGGACTTGGAGCTGGTCGAGGTCGTGGCACCCTAGCACTCGAGCCTCTTATCGCTGGCCGAGCTCCCGCTGGCGTTGCTCCACCGCATCCTTGGCTTCTTTCAAGTCCACACCGTGTAGGGCTCGAAAGACCTTGATCGCTTCGATCTTGTGACCCTTTAGGATAAGCCGGTCGACGTCCGCCTCGGTTTCCTCGCCCGCGCGGGGGTAGACCCCGGTTCTCCGCAAACGCTCCACCTTGTTTCGGCTGCGCTGTGCCATGAAGAACCCCAGCGCTAGCAGCGCCACGATGACGATCAGGATCTGCACTCCCAATTGACTCTCCATAGACTAAGCCTCCAAGCCGAGCTCCCGCCGCACCGGGACGCCTATGCGTCCATCGCCATAAACAAGTTGTTGAGCGATTCAGCAAGGGTCGGGTGGGCGAACACGCCGTCCCGGAGAGCCGTGTACGGCAGTCCGCCCATCATCGCCACCTGAAGAGCCGACATGACCTCACCACCTTCGATACCGAGGATGGCGCAACCGAGGATCTCGTCCGTGTCGGCATCGACGATCGCCTTCATGAAGCCTCGCGTCTCGCTTCGCTCGATCGCCCGCGCCACGTTTGCCATCGGGAGCTTGGCTACCCGGATGTTGCGTCCCGCCGCCGTCGCCTCGTGCTCCGACAACCCGACGCGCCCCAGCTCGGGATCGATGAACACGGTGTAAGGGACGAGTCGACTCGCTGTGCTGGCACGTCCGGAGCCGAGAAGGTTGGACTCGATCACCCGGTAGTCGTCGTACGCGATATGAGTGAAGGCAGGACCCCCGTTGACGTCGCCGAGCGCGTAGATGCCGGGGATATTCGTTTCCAGCCTATCGTTGACAAGGATAGAACCGCGTTCATCAGTCTCCACTGCCGCTTGATCCAAACCCAGCCCGCTGGTGTTTGGGATTCTGCCGGCGGCCACGAGCAAATGCGACCCGTACACCTCATGCTCTTCCCCACCCACGCGTGCTGTGACAAAGTAGGCGCCGCCATCCCCGGTTTGGCGCTCGACCCCGACGACATTGGCCCCAAACCAGAGCTCTACCCCGTCTTCCCGGAATATCTCCGCCACTGCGTCGCACACATCCTCATCCTCGCGTGTCAACAGACAATCGGCGCGCTGCAGGATCGTTACTTCACTGCCAAAGCGACGAAACATCTGGCCAAACTCGGAGCCCACATAGCCACCGCCAAGAACGATCAAGTGCGTCGGCAGCTCGTCGAGCTCCATGATCGTCGACGACGTCAAAAAGTCCGCGTCTTTCACAATAGACGGAATCGCCGGGCTGCCTCCGGTATTGATAAAGATCAACTCAGCTTCGAGCACCCGGTCGTCTCCTAATGACTCTCGAACAGCGACCTTGTGCGGCTCAACGAACCGTGCCCGGCCAAAGATCAACTCTATTCCCGGGGTGTCTTCGAGACGCCGACGGCTGCCGTCGCGGAATCGCTGTACGATCGATCGCTTTCGCTCGATTACGCGCGGGAGATCCACGTGCACCGTCCCCGTATCCACGCCGTATTCGGCCGCCCGCCGTCCGAGATGCGCGATCCGCGCGCTGGCGACCATCGCTTTGGTAGGCGTGCACCCGACGTTGATACACGTTCCGCCGACATGACCGCTCTCGATGATGGCGGTGTGTCGCCCGGCCGCAGCAAGAGCGCGAGCGAGCGGCTTCCCCGCCTGCCCGGTGCCAATGACGATAGCATCGAAGCGATCTCCTTGAGTCATGGCTTCCTTCCCTTCAGGGTCTCGATCCACCGCCTCCAGAGGGTGCAGCGTACACGATCGTGCCGATCTCAACCACGGTCCCCCGGTTCGTGCCGCGAGGGAGCCCCGGGTCTACCTTGACACCGGACGTTTTATTATGTCCAAACGCGCTATCCTCCCTAGAGATCGCAATCTTTCTCGGGTTGCTGTGGTCCTATCGGACTGTGGTGCGTCCTTCAAACTTCCACGGGCAGGCATCATGACAAGACCGCGAGTTGGACTCTTGACAGCTTTCGTGTGGGTGACTCTCGCGAGTTGCGACACAGCCTCACAGGATTCTCCAGCGCAGTCGGCGGAGGAAGACGTGGCCCAAGCGCTGATCGAGGCTGACCGCGCCTTCGCTCAGGAAACGGCCGAGCGCGGCATCGACGGATGGCTCGCGTGGTTCCAGACCGATGGTGTAATGGTGCAGGGCGAAGGTGAAGTCCGCGGTCACGAAGCAATCCGAGAGCTCATGGCCCCGTTCTTCGCCGACTCGACCGCGCAGCTCGTGTGGGATCCGATTCGTGCCGAGATTGGTACGAGCAACGATCTCGGGTATACGATCGGAGCCTATAAGGTGGTTCGGACGGGGACCGTCGAGGACGAACCGCCGCTGAGCCACGGCATGTACCTGACCGTGTGGCGACGTCAAGGTGACGACACATGGAAGGTCGCGGCTGACATCGGGGCGCCCGCGAGCGAGTAGCTATTGCGCCGTGTTCAATCCTCGCTCACGGGTTGCATGGGAATCACCAGGCTGATCGGGTTACCGGAGAATCGCATCAGCCGTTCCACGGTCTGATACCCTTCTCGCACGATCCGGATCGTGCCCTCGGTGAAGTGCCGCGAGACGCTGCCGCCGGCTCTCGGGCTATAGATGGCCGCCTCCTGCTCCCTGAGGTCAAACTCATACTCGAGCGGCGTGGTACCCAGCGAGTAGAAATCCTCGCCGATAGAATCCGCGTCCAGCGCCCCGTAGACTCCCTCGACGGCAGCGTGCACCTCCAGGTCGCCTCGCCGCTGGAGAAACACCTCTGCCCCACTCGGCTCCGTCTGAACCGAGAGCTTCTGAGTCGACGCGCAACCCGCCAGGATAACAAGTCCCAGCAACGTAATGAATGGCAGTGGTCGCTTGATGTCCATGGTTGCCCTCAAGTACCACTCGCTCGAGCGCGATGTTCCTGAGGGGATAGCGATGTCAGCGGATTGAGTACAAGCACAGACTCGAACTCACACCGACAACGAAAGTCGCTTGACGGCGGAGCGAAGACCTCGTACGCTCGTGTCAACGGCGGAAAGGTCCGCCGACTGTCGCCGTAATAGAGGTTTAGGAATGCCTATCTACGAGTATCTGTGTGAGGAATGTGAGAAGACGTTTACCATCACCCAGCACATGACCGAGCACGACGAAGCCGCAGAACCACCCCCGTGCCCGGAGTGTGAAAGCAACAAGACGCATCAGATCTTCTCGACCTTCTTCGCGAAGACGAGCACCAAGTCGTAGCCGGCAGACGCACCGTCCGCTAACGGCCCTGAACCCGCCTAAACGGCTCACCTATGGCAGCCGTTTTCCTGGGTAATAGCATCGGCAGGATTGGCCACGTCCACGGGAGAGCCCAGATGACCTGGCTCGGATCCGCGTCTGCTACGGTGGTGGCCGCCGGGTTGTTGCTGCATGGGTGTAGCGGATCAACATCACCCGTCGCGGACGAACGAAACAGACCACCGCTTTTTAACTCGGAGCCCCCTGCCCAGGCGGGCCTCGATTCGCTTTACGTTTACCAAATCGCGGTCACGGACCCTGACGGCGATCGTGTGCACGTAACAGCGCAAAGGCTGCCGCACTGGCTGGTCCTTGATTCCGGAGGCATGACCCTTTCTGGGACACCTAGGTTCAACAGCCTGGGTGATCACGAAGTGGAGCTGACCGCCTCGGACGGCATCTTGCGATCAACCCAGTCCTACACGCTAACGGTAAGCCTCGACACCTCGTCCCTCATCTTCAACGGGTCTTGGTACGGCGTCTACGGGATGTTCCACTTCGGCCACGACGGCTACCCCTACGAAAGCGAGCATTTCGTTGTCTATAGCGGGTTTTGCCCTGCCGAGGAACGACAGCGAGTCGCGGACGTACTCGAGGAGCAGCTGATCGAGCTCAAGAGCGAGCTCCATATCACGGGCGATCATGAGTTCGCGCATCTGACCCAGAACAGGAAGATCGACGTCTTCCTCAGCAAGTATCAGGTCGAGCCCAACTGGTGGGGATCGGCGTACCGAAAAGGGCTCATCTACCGGTCACGCGACTCACCCTACTACCGGGGGAATGGGGTCGCGTACGACTACATCCTCAAGCACGAGTTGATGCATGTCGTCGAGTTCCTCCTGACCGAGCGAGGGCGCGACTGGATGGCCTCCTTGACGAACACGTGGTTCAAGGAGGGGATCGCAGAGTACGTGAGCGATCTGAGTGGAAGCCGACCGAGAATAGACGACACGGACGGACTGATGCAGTGGATGGATGGCGACGGTCACGGGAACCCGATCGCGACCCGTGCTTGGACAGACATCCCCCGGGCTCGAGCCGAGACCGGCAACGTGGGCAGCTACTTCCCCGGTTTTGAACTTGCGTTCCGTTACCTGGTGGACCCCGATGGTCACGGAAGAACGATGCTGGATGTCAAGAACGTGCTCCTCGACATAAGACAGGGCAGGACGTTCGAGATGGCTTTCGCTGCGAGGATAGGGATGAGCGTCGACGAGTACCAGGCTAGCTTTACGGACCTGATGACAGAATACCTACCTTGAGTCCGCTAGTCGGAGCGCTCCCATTTACAGAAGGGCTTATCTCCCCCCAGCCGTTTGCCCGAAAGGCCGAAGCCGACCACCACCAGCCCTAGTGCGATCAATAGGACCGGCGCCAGGTCGATCGTCACCTCGAACAATTCCCATGCGCCACCGAGCGTAAAGATCAGACCGACGACAACCCAAAAACCCTCGAGTGGCAGCGAATACATCCGGCGGGCCATCTGGCCACCCAAAGTGATGATCCCAACCCCAAGCAGACCGATCCCAAAACCAACATCTGCTAGAAGCGCGTAACCCACCCAGACGAAGAACGCTCCCCACCCGATAGCGTCGAGTCTTTCGGCGAGACGAAGCTCTGCCTTCTCGCTTTCAAGAGCCATCCCGGACCCTCCTGATAGACTTTTGCGGGTCGAAAACAAGAACACCCATTTTGAGTCTATGACTGAATGGATTCAGTGATCTGTCAGGGAAAACCCGGCCAGCACCGTAGGGGGAACCAAGCACGCCTCCCGTTGCTGGCGTGGTTACGATCCCACGACCTCCACAAGCAACACGGCCAGCGCGACCAGCAACATCGCTACAAACGACACCCGGCAGATCCACATCGCCCGGTCGACATCAGGATCGCCGAACTCGCGATACCCCGACCACCAGAATCGGGTCGACTCCCGCGACCAGCGGCGCCGATCGAGAATCGGGACGAAGAGCGGAGTGCCATGCTCGGCCCAAGCCACCGGGTGCCGGCTCCGTATCAGCCGCCGCAAACGCACGAAGGACCCGACGCTCACAAGCCACAGGATCACACCCAGGAGAACGAGCGTCATGCCGGGATCACAACGGTCGAGCCACTGGTTTTGCGCCCTTCAAGATCACGATGGGCCTGTTGGACTTCCCTCAGCGCGTAGGTCTGGTTGACGGCGACATTGATAGTGCCAGAGGAAACGGCATCCAGAAGCGCCTTCGTCCCTTCGGCAAAATCTTCAGGCGTCGCGTAATAGTCTTTTACCGTTGGCCGGGTCAGGAAAAGGGAACCCTTTTGACTGAGAAGCAAAGGCGGAAAGTCCGGAACCGGACCCGAGGCGTTGCCGAAGCTGACCATTGTGCCCCGAGGTTTGAGAGAATCTAAAGACGCCTCAAAGGTGTCCTTGCCGACGGAATCGTAGACCACATCGACACCGTGGCCGTCGGTAATCTCCTTCACCCGGGCGGCGATATCCTCATCTCGATACAGGATGGTGTACTGGCATCCGTTTTGTTCGGCGAGAGTGGCCTTCTCCTTGGATCCGACGGTGCCGATG
>JBDHFX010000067.1:0-9811 GCA_039590215.1 Gemmatimonadota bacterium
CACCGTCGTCGAGGCCGATGGCCGGAAGCTGGTGCAGATTCGTCGTGGGCTCGATCGCGGGTCGAAGATCGCCGAAGCGGTCAATTACACGCGCGACCTCGGGAACTCGCCGCCCAACGAGATGACCCCGGCGACGCTTGCCGACCATGCGCGCAAGCTTGGTGACCAGCACGCCATGACGGTTGAGGTGTTACTGGTCGAGGATCTCAAGCAACAGGGAATGGGGGGGATTCTCGGTGTCGGCCAAGGGTCGAGTAACGGGCCGCGCTTGATCGTCTTGCGTTACGATCGCGGTCGCTCGTCGGCCAAGCCGACGGTCATCGTCGGCAAAGCGATCACTTTTGATGCTGGCGGGATCTCGATAAAGCCCTCGCGTCACCTAGAGGAAATGAAGTTTGACAAGATGGGTGGCTGCGCAGTGCTCGGGATTCTCAAGGCTGCTGCTCTGTTGGGGCTCAAGCAAAGTTTGATTGGGGTTATCCCGGCGGCCGAAAACCTGCCTAGCGCAGCGGCTTATCGTCCGGGCGACATTCTCGAGTCGTATTCGGGCAAGACGATCGAGGTCATCAACACCGACGCCGAAGGACGACTCATCTTGGCTGATGGCTTGGCGTGGGCCAGCGAGCAAGATCCGCGTGAGATCATCGACATAGCGACGCTGACTGGCGCTTGCATGGTGGCGCTGGGGGAGACGGCCGCGGGCGCGTTTGGCGACGAGCGCGCGGTGTCGCGGTTCGTGGAAGCGGGCGCCAAGACAGGTGACCGCGCCTGGCCGCTGCCGCTATACGACGAATTCGCCGAGAACATGCGCTCCGAGGTGGCCGACATAAAGAACGCTGGTGGCCACTGGGGTGGGGCCTCGAACGCGGCGGCGTTCCTGAAGTTCTTTGTCGGCGAAGGAATCCCCTGGACTCACCTCGACATTGCCGGCAACGCCTACGTGACCAAGGCCCGACACTACGAGCCGATTGGCGCAACAGGTGCAGGAGTGCGGCTGGTGATCGAATACCTTACGAATCGCTAATGGACTTCAACGAAGCGCTGACAGAGGAGAACCGGCGGCTGAAGCGTCTTCGGTTCGTGGTTGACTTGACCCTGGCGCGGTTGTACCAGGATCCCGATCTCTCCATGCTCGAGGCACTGGAGCAAGTCGAGCGTTGCCGTGAAGCAGCGTTACGCCTGTTTCCCGGCAAGGCGCCCACGTTCGAGCTTATCATCCGGCCCCGGCTCGAGCGCGCCCTTCATGGCCGTTGGCCGCATGACATGCCTAAAGAACTAGGTGAGAAGCTCACCGTAAGGGAACCCGAGAGCTCGTAGCGACCCCTTTCAGACGATGAGGAGCACGTGGACCCAGGACCCGACCGGGAGAGCCTTCCCGGAGGCGATCAAGTGGTTGTTGATCGCCAACGGAGCAGTGTTCTTGCTTCAGAATCTGCTTGCCGTAGCGATGTTCGAGGCCGTTGGGCTACGGGTGGAGGAGATCCTAGGACTGCGACCGGCCTGGGTAGTAGAGCGCCTTTGGGGCTGGCAGTTGTTCACCTACATGTTTCTACACGGCGGTTTTTTCCACCTGCTGTTCAACATGTTCGTCCTATGGATGTTCGGGACTCAGATCGAGCGATTGTGGGGACCGGGGAGGTTCTTGCAGTACTACCTGGTGTGCGGTCTCGGGGCGGCCGCCCTGTCGTTCGTCTTCAATTACAACTCGATCATTATCGGCGCTTCCGGTGCGGTGCTGGGCGTGTTGCTGGCGTTCGGTTTGTTGTTTCCGAATCAATACATTTATCTCTGGTTCCTGCTTCCGATCCGAGCCAAGTATCTGGTCGCGGGTCTGGCCGGGCTCGAGTTGTTGTATTTGTTCTCCGAGCCCCGGAGTGGTGTCGCTCGCGCGGCCCACGTGGGAGGGATGCTGGCCGGTTACGTGTATCTGAAGTGGGGCGATCGCTCGCCGTTCGATCGTCTCGCGAACCGCTGGCGTCGGCGCAAGCTGAAGCTGATCCAAGGTGACGCATCGAGGGCCAGTGGGTCACCGCAGATTGAGGCTGAGATCGATCGGATCCTGGACAAGATCTCCGAGCACGGACTGGATAGTCTGACGAACGAAGAGGCGCGTATCCTGGACCAAGCGAGCCGCGGCAACAAGCGCGAATAGCATGACGATCGTTACCCTGACCACGGATTTCGGTACGGCCGACGGTTATGTCGGTGCGATGAAAGGCGTAATCGCGGACATCGCGCCGCACGTCATGATCGTGGATCTAACCCACGCGATCGCACCGCAAGATGTCCGCGGCGCGGCTTTCGCGTTGTACCGCGCCGTGCCGTACTACCCGCCAGCATCGGTTCATTGTGTCGTTGTTGATCCCGGCGTTGGGACCCCGCGCCGCGCGCTCGCGCTCAGGACTGCGGACCACCAGTACATGGTCGGGCCAGACACTGGCGTGTTCACGCTCTTCGCACCGCCGTTCACCGATACCGAGCCACAGGCGGTTGAGCTGACGGAGTCCCGGTGGTGGCGCGCTGGACGCGACCCCAGCGCCACGTTTCACGGGCGCGACATCTTCGCTCCTGTGGCGGCCCACCTGGCGCGACTGATCGAAGCCGGATCTGTCGAGCTCGAGGCGTTTGGACCGCCAGCGGCGAACCTCCGTCGCCTCGAAGTACCGGCGCCAGTTGAGGAACGCGACACGTATCGCGGCGAGGTCGTGCACGTGGATCACTTCGGAAATGCTGTCACCAACCTGCCCGAACGTTGGGTCGCTCACGCCGAGGGCGCGGTGATCGTCGAGGCGGGCGGCCAGACAATGCCCGTTGTGCGGACTTACAGCGACGTAGAGGCAGGCTCGCTTTGCGGACTCGTTGGGTCCTCGGGCTGGCTCGAGGTCGCTTGTAGGGACGGATCGGCGGCGGAGCGGTTGGGGTTGGCGCCTGGTATCCCCGTCGTCCTGAGAAGGACGCGCGGATGAAGAGGGCGACGATGGTCTTGTGAAGTGGGAACGCATCGATCGACGGCAAGTCTATTCCGGCCGAGTGGTTGACGTCACGAGAGATACGATCCGGATCACCAGCGGAGACCGCATTAGACAGACAACGTTTGATGTCGTTTGTCACCCGGGTGCGGCGGCGATCGTGCCGCTCTTCGAAGATGGCACCATAGCGTTGATCAATCAGTTTCGGTACGCGATTGGTGAACGCATCTGGGAGATCCCCGCGGGGAGTCTCGGCGACGGCGAGTCGTTCGAGGCTTGCGCCGAGCGTGAACTGGAGGAGGAGGTTGGTTATCGCGCTCAACGGTGGACCCCCCTGACCATCTTCTATACGACTCCTGGCTTCTGTGATGAAGAGCTGAGGGTCTTCTTGGCCGAAGGGTTGATTGACGGCACGGCCAATCACGAGGACGACGAGGATATCGAGGTCGTTCGGATCCCGATGCACCAAGCGATCGAATGGACGGCCAGCGGCCAAGTCCGTGATGCCAAGTCGATGCTTGGGTTGTGGGCGGCGCGGGATTTTCTGCGGGCCGAGAACCGCTGGCCGCCAATCAGGGGAGCTTGAATGGCGAACCCAACCAAACCCGGAGATGTCATTCGATTGGTTGTCACTACCTGCCCCGAGGAGGGGGTTGGTGAAGCGATCGTGCGAACGCTCGTCGAAGAGCGCCTGGCCGCCTGCGGAAACATCGTCTCCGGGGTGCGCTCTGTATACTGGTGGCAGGGGAGGGTCAAGGCGGATGCGGAGTGCCTCGTGCTGCTCAAGACCCGCACTGAGCGGCTCGACGCGATGGCACAGCGGCTCTACGAGCTGCATCCCTACGACGTGCCGGAGCTCCTGTCCTTGAGGGTCGACCGCGGGGCGGCTGCCTACCTCGACTGGGTGGTTGAGGAAACGAGGGGCGGCTTCTAGGTTCTTTTATCCAGTCACATGTCAGGTCAAATCACGCTGTTTCGGAATCCGTCGATGCGCAGGATCGCGGTTGTCAATCACAAAGGTGGAACGGGAAAGACGACAACCGCCGTCCACCTGGCCGCAGGCCTAGCCGATCTTGGCCATCAGGTGCTGCTCCTCGAGCTAGATCCACAGGGGAACGTCGGAACATGGTTCGGCATCGACGCCCGAGACGCATGTATGGCGAAGTTTCTAGCCGGCGAGCTGGACGCCTATGATTCGCTGGTCGAGGTACGCGACAACCTCGACGTGATCGCTAGCGATTGGCGGTTGGCCGAAACCGAAGAGCGCTTGATCTGGGGTCAAGAGCGGGAGCGCGGCTTGGCTAACCGGCTGGCGAGCATCGAGGAGTGCGAGGAGTACGAGTACACGATCATTGATTGCGCGCCGTCGATGAGCATGCTGACGACCAGCGCGCTGGCTTACACGGATGAAGTGATCATACCGATCTCGATGGAGTATCTAGCCTTGGTTGGAGTGCGACAGATCGTCGAGAACATTCTGCGGATGTCATCGTGGAACGGCAAAGATGTGCGGATTGCTGCCGTCGTGCCGACATTTTATCGACACAATTTGAGAAAGAGCAAAGAGATTCTGCGTGTGTTGCGCAAACATTTCGATGACGCGGTGACCGATCCGATTCGGGACAACGTGCGACTTTCGGAAGCGCCAAGTCATCAAGAGACGGTGTTCGAATACGCTCCTCGTTCTCACGGAGCGATCGATTACCGCAAGTTGGTTGATCGGTTCGCCGGTGCCTAAACGTAGCGATGAGCTCAAGGGTCCGCGGGTCGGCACCGATCCGCTCGCAGCGCTTGATCCGGATCGGATCGCGGCCCTGCTGGGTCAGGAGCCGCGTCGGAAAGCACGGCGCAAGAAACCTCGTGAGCCTGAGCCGAGCAAGTTGCCCAGAAGACGACGAAAGCGGTCGCTCGCGCCGGTGGAGCCGGAACCTTCAGAACTGACGCTGGTTTCGGAGCCGGAGCTGGCGCCGGAGGAGCGGCCACCCGAGCCGCAACCGGTCGAGGGTCCACTACCCGAGTTGGAGTCTGTAGAGGCCCCGGCACTCGAGCCACCAGCGTTCGAGACGCCGGTGGTGGAGCCCCCGTTGGTCGAGCCTCCAATCGTCAACACATCAACGGCTGAAACGTCGCTGGTCGAGGCGCCGGTCGAGACCCCACCTGTCGAAGCGTCGCCAGCTGAGCCGGCAGAGACGATTTTCGCGATCGCGCCACCTGAAGAGGACGTTGAGTCCGACCACGGTCTCAACGAGCTGTATGCGGCGCTGCGCAGTGACCCTCGCGACGTCGACGCGGCCATCCAGGTCGCCGATCAGCATCTCGAACGCGGGTTGCACGATCAGGCGATCGCCCAGCTGCTCGAGACCAAGGAGTTCGTACCGGACTCGGTAGAAGCCGCCATCGCGTTAGGCACCGCCTACTGTCGGGCCGGTATGTACAGCGAGGCCGAGGCCGAGCTCGCGCGCGCTCTCCGGCTCGACCCAGACAATGCGACCGGTCATTGCGAGTTTGGGATCGTGCTTGGCAAGAAAGGGCTTTACGAGAACGCGATCGAGCGGCTCAAGCAGTCGCTCCATCTGAGTTCTGAAGAGGCCCGAGCCCACTACTACTTGGGCGTCTACCTGAACCACCTCGATCGACTCGATGACGCGGCGCAGGCGTTCGAGCGCGCCGTCGAGTGCGATCCGACGTACGGGCGTGCCTACTACCACCTCGGAATCATCTGGGATCGCAAAGGTCGAACCGAGCGCGCACGCGAGATGTATCGCCAGGCGCGCGCGGTCGATAATAACGATCGTGGATAGTCGGCGTGCCGACGGTCGCGGGTTTGCGACCAAGGCGATCCATGCTGGACAACATCCCGATCCGGTGACCGGGGCAGTCATGACGCCGATCTATCAGACATCGACGTATGTCCAAGACGGCGTCGGTCGCCACCGCGGGTACGAGTACGCTCGTACACACCACTTGACGCGGGCGGCGCTGGAGGGGTGTGTGGCGGCGCTCGAGAGTGGCAGCCACGGCATCGCATTCGCCTCTGGAACAGCTGCCATCCACGCGGTGATGACGCTGCTCTCGGCGGGTGATCATCTGGTGGCCGGAGAGAATCTCTACGGTGGCACCCACCGACTGTTCCAAAACGTGCTCGCACGCTTCGGCCTCGCGTTCGACTACGTCGACACACGAGACGCAGCCGCGGTGGAAGCAGCGATGACCGTCAACACGAAGATGCTGTTTGTCGAGACGCCGTCCAACCCGCTGATGCGGATCACCGACCTCGCGGCGATGCGCGAGATGGCTGAACGACCAGGTTGCATGTTGGTCGTCGACAATACGTTCATGTCGCCGTTCTTTCAGCGGCCGCTCGAGTTTGGCGCCGACATCGTCGTCCACTCGACGACCAAGTTCCTCAACGGCCACAGCGACATGGTGGGCGGCATCGCTGTGACCAACGACGACGAGATCGCGGAGCGATTGCGGTTTATCCAAAATGCGGTCGGCGCGGTGCCAGGCCCGCTGGACTGTTTTCTGGCTCTCCGGGGGCTCAAGACGCTGCCACTCAGGATGGAACGATCCGAGGCGACGGCGGTCGAGCTGGCCAGCTGGCTAGCCGAGCAAGACGTGGTAACAGCGGTTCACTTTCCCGGCCTGGCGCATCACCCCGAGCATGAACTCGCGGCTCGTCAGATGAGCGGTTTCGGTGGCGTCATATCGCTCGAGTTCAGTGACGGCGCGGCTGCACGACGATTCCTGGAGGGCCTCGAGATCTTCCAGTTAGCTGAGAGCCTGGGTGGGGTTGAGAGTTTGTGCAGCCATCCGGGCGAGATGACGCACGCCGCCGTCCCGGTCGAGCAGCGCGAGCGGATGGGTCTCGTCGATCATCTGGTTCGACTGTCGGTCGGGATCGAGGATCCCGATGACCTGCGATCGGACCTCGAGCAGGCATTGACCAAGGTCTGAACCCACCGTGAAGGTCCTTGTGGTTGGCAGTGGTGGGCGCGAGCACGCGCTCATCTGGAAACTCCGTCGCGATCACCCCGAGCATGCGTTCCTGGTGACCGGTCGCAACGGCGGTCTGGACGACGTCGCGCGATGCGTGGAAACGAGCCCTACTGATATCGATGCACTGGTCGACATGGCGCGGCGCGAGCGCGTTGGTTTTACCATTGTCGGCCCAGAGGTGCCGCTGGCGGTCGGCGTCGTGGACGCATTTCGCGCCGCGGGGTTAGCGGTTTTTGGCCCGACCCAAGCGGCGGCGCGACTCGAGTCGTCCAAGGCGTTTGCCAAGCGTCTCATGCAAGCCCATGGGATCCCCACAGCACGGTTCGAGATCTGTACCGCGAAGGCACCGGCGGCCGCGTTTGCTGCCGAGCTGGGGGTGCCGTGCGTGGTCAAGGCGAGCGGGCTGGCGGCCGGCAAGGGAGCGCTGGTGTGCGAGACGACCGCCGATGTCGAGGCAGCGCTCGCGGCGTGCTTCGATCGCCGCGACTTTGGTACCGCCGGGGACGAAGTCGTCGTTGAGGAGTTCCTGGTCGGCGAGGAGACGTCGATGATCGCGCTTACCGATGGTCGCGATTTGTTGCCGCTGTTGCCATCCCAGGACCACAAACGGGCCGAAGACGGGGACCATGGTCCGAACACCGGGGGCATGGGCGCCTACGCGCCGGTGACGATGCTCGACGCGTCGCAGCAGGCGGAGATCGTAGAGACGGTCTTTCGACCGATCTTATCGGCGCTCGAGGCTGGTGGGGCGGCGTTCTCCGGGTGTCTGTACGCGGGGCTCATGTTGACGTCCACCGGTCCACGGGTGCTCGAGTGGAATGTTCGCTTTGGCGACCCCGAGGCCCAGGCTCTGCTACCGTTGATCGAGAGCGATCTGCTGGCGCTGCTGATGTCGGCAACGCCGGGGGGGAGGCTGGGGGAGCACGAGATTCGTTGGCGCGAGGGCGCCTGCGTGACGGTCGTCGCGGCATCGGTCGGGTACCCGTCCGACTACGAAACCGGTGTGCCGATCGACATCTCGCCTGAGTTAGAAGCCGACACCGCCTTTGATCGTGACGGCGTGGTGGTGTTTCACGCTGGCACCAGACGCGACGGCGACCGCTTGGTTACCGCCGGCGGCCGGGTGCTCAACGTGACCGCGGTTGGCATCGAAGTCGCGCGCGAGCGGGCGTATGGCGCGCTTGCGCGAATCGACTCGCCGGCGCTGCGGTGGCGGTCCGACATCGGGTGGCGGGAGCTCGCACGAGCGCACGCCGGGTAGCCGCGCATGCCGGAGCTGCCTGAAGTCGAGACGATCGTTCGCCAGCTGGTGAAGGTTCTTCCCGGAAGACGGGTCGAACGAGCCAAGATCTTGAGAAAAAACATCGTGCACGGTTCGCCGGCTGGGCTCGTCAAAGCGATCGAGGGAACGGCGATCCGTTCAGTCACCCGCCGCGCCAAGTTCATCGTGGTCGAGCTCGAGAGTGATCGGGTGTGGCTCACGCACTTGAGGATGAGCGGTAGCTACCGGGTGGTGCCGAGCGGCGAGAACGGCGATGCACTTCCCGTGTACACCCGAGCGACGTTTGACCTCGAGGATGGGACGCAACTCCTGTACGTCGATCCGCGGACGCTCGGTCGCCTCGAGATCATGCCCACGGTTGATTGGGAGGCCCGGGCCGCCGAGCTCGGCCCGGAGCCGCTGAGCCCGGCATTCACGATGGCGGTGCTCGAGCGTTGTCTGGGCGCCAGCCGACAGCCGCTCAAGACCTTCCTGCTCGACCAGAAACGGATCGCAGGGCTCGGCAACATCTACGTGGCGGAGGCGCTGTGGCGGGCTCGGGTGAGCCCGCGTCGGCGGGCTAAGAACGTGGGCCCTGTGCGGGCTAGTCGCCTCCATCGGGCGATTATCGACGTGCTCTCCGAGGCGGTCGGCGGATCGGGAACTTCGCTCGGGGGCACGTACCTGAACTTCGCCGATGTCGACGGTGATCCGGGCGAGTTCTATGAAGCGCTAAACGTCTACGATCGTGAGGACGAGCCGTGTGCTCGTTGCGGCGAGGCGATCAAGCGGATCGTGCAGGCGCAACGCTCGACATACTACTGCCCGGCCTGTCAGCGTTGAGCCGCCGCGGTCAGTGCCTTCGATCCTCGCCATCGATATCTCCTCCAGGGACGAAAGGTTTCACTTTGAGACCCTAAAGCCGCACGTGGGCGACCTCGAAACCGCCATTGGCGAGCGTAAGAATCCCCGCTGACGGTTGGGCGCCAAGTCCGCCCGCCGTGCCAGGGTTAAAGAAGCGCACGCCATCGACGACTTCTGATATCGCGATGTGACTATGCCCGAACAGCACCAGATCGGGATCGAGGCTACCGAAGTGATGCGCCAAATGCTGGGTGCTTCCGCGCGGAAAGCGATGGCCATGGATGATTGCGATCGTTACCCCGACCCGATCGAGTACGAGCTCCTCGGGAAATCGCTCGACCAGCGCCATCGCGTCGCAGTTACCGTGAACTGCTGCCACCGGCGCGATCGTCTCGAGCTCGACTAACGATTTATCCTGGCAGATGTCGCCACAATGCACGATCTCGTCTACATCGCGAAGCGCTTCGTGTAGCGAGGCCGGGACTCGGTCGTGGGTATCAGAGACGATCCCAATCCGCATGGCTGTTACAGGATCGACTTGCCCATCGCCGACAGGATGAGCTCCATCCCGAGAGTTCCGGTTCGGTTGCGATCGTCCAGAATCGGATTCGTCTCGACGCAATCGATGCTCACCATCCCGCCGCCGTCACTCACCAACTCGAGCGCCAGGTGTCCCTCCCGATAGTTGACGCCGCCCGTGACGGGTGTCCCGACGCCG
>JBDHFX010000068.1:0-18434 GCA_039590215.1 Gemmatimonadota bacterium
GATCGCGGCCGGATACGTTTTCGAACGTGCTGAAGAAGTCCCACGGGTACGGATGCTTGAACGCCCATCGATCCCAGAACGCGTGATACGCTTCAATGAACGTCTTCTCGCCCAGCACACCCCGCAGCGCGCGAAGCACCGTGGACGGCTTCTCGTATGACGCCACGCCGTACGCTCCGGGATAGTGGAAGTCCGACCACCGCAGGATCTCGCCCTCACCCTCCCGCAGCGCGAGCTCGATGTACTCCTCACGATCCTCATGGTCAGGGTCAACGCCGGGGAAGAAATCCTCACGCGCCCGGTTTTCGTTGAACGTCGTCGTTCCCTCATCGAGCCAGGCGTATCGGCGCTCGTTGTTTGACGCGATCATCGGAATCCACATGTGGGCGAGCTCGTGCGCCACCACCATGTACAACCGATCCTCCCCGCGCTCGTTGTAGTCGCCGATCAGGGTCATCATCGGGAACTCCATTCCGCCGCCGATGATCCCACCGCCTTCGACCGCGGTCATGTGCGGCCACGGGTACGAGTATCCGGTGTACTCCGACAAGATGGCGATCGAGTGTTGCGAGTACCGAGCGGCTTGTTTCCAGAACGGGGCGCTCTCCCGGTAGAGGGCGTTGATGAGCGCGTAGTCGACCGAGCCATCGCCATCGCGATCGCCGACAGGGGTGCGCGTCGCGTCCCAGTTTGATGCGCGCGTGATGCTGGCCGATACGTCGTGCACCGAGTCGGCGACGAAGTGCCAGCGGATCGACGCGCCGGCGTCGTTCCACGTCGCGGCCCGCCCGAACTCTGATGGTGTGACGATCGGTACGATCGCGTCGCTGTCGGCGGCGGCGGCGAGCCTTTCGCGCACCGTCCTGGACAGTGTCTGGTTGGGGTTCTGGAGCTCGCCGGTGGATACGATCAGCCAGTCCGAGGGCGCCTCGATCTCGATGTCGTAACGCGCGAACCCCGCGTAGAACTCCGCGTTTCCGGTGAACGTGTCGAAGTGCCAACCTGCCAGATCGTCGTATACGGCCATATGCGGGTACCAGTACGCGAGGAAGTAGAAGTCGTCGCCGCTGTACCCCATGCGGTTGCCGGCCCCCGCTTGCGGAACGACGAAGCTGTACTCGAAGGCGAGCGCCACAGTACTTCCTGGGGCGACCGGCGCGGGGGGATGAATGAGCATGCGCGTTCCGAATACCCGGTACCCGAGCGTGTCCTGGTTGACCTCCGCGAGCTGGATGCCGTCGACCGAGACTCGGCTTATCTCCATCCCGCCCGTGACCTCGACCTCCTCGGAGCGAATGGCACCCTCGGCGTGGAGGTTCTGCTGGAGGTGGATCCAAAGCACCGCAAGCGTGTCGGGCGAATTGTTGTGATAGACGATGTTGGCGGTGCCGTCCAGACGATGAGAGGTGGGATCGATTTTCGCTCCGAGATCGTACTCGGCCCACTGCTGCCAATACTGTGACCCCGGTTCACCGCTTGCTGATCGCGTACCGTTGGCGACCGCGCGGCGGTAACCAACAGGGATCTGGAGTGGGTGAGGAAGCGGCCGCTGCGTGGCCGAAACGGTGGCCTGCGTGTCGTCTGGCTCCTGGCCGACGGCTGGCCCGACGGCCCAGCTCGCCAACGCTACGCACAGAACGACGACGGTGATCAAGGGGCGGGATTCGCTGAGTATCATCGTCAGGACTCCTTTTCAGCGTGCAACTTCTGAACGACGCGGGCGCCCAGCGAGCGGGGCGTGAACCGGGTCGCGAACGCCAATATCTTGTTAAGAATTCCGGGCACGATTAGTGGTTTGCCCTCGCTCATGGCTTTGTAGCCTGCCTGGGCGACTCGATCCGCCGCCATGCCGCGTCCGCGATCGAACAACCGCGAGCTCGTCATCCCAGCCTCCTCTGCGAAGCTAGTGCGCGTCGGACCCGGGCACAGCGTCGTCACCGTAACGCCGGTACCGTCCAGTTCAAGCGCCAGCGCCGTCGAAAAGTTCAGCACGTACGCTTTGGTGGCGTAATAGACCGCCATCAGCGGACCGGGTTGAAACGCCGCCGTCGACGCGACGTTGAGAATTCGGCCGTGTCCACGCGTTACCATTTCGGGCAGAAAGGCTCGAGTCAGTGAAGTCAGCGCGGTCACGTTGACCTGGATCATGTCGCGCTGAGTCTCTGGGTCGGCTGTGGGGAAAGGACCTGAGGTCGCAAACCCCGCATTGTTGACGAGGTGCGTTACAACCAGTCCCAGGCGTGCCACCTCGCGTGCCAGGTGAGCCGCTGCCTCGGGATCAGCGAGGTCGGCAGGGATCACGTGTGCGTGTACGCCGTGACGCTCGGCGACGTCGGCCGCGATCTCGCGGAGCTTCTCCTCGCGGCGCGCTACGAGCACCAACTCGTGGCCATCCGCGGCGAACAACTCGACCAGCTCCAAGCCAATGCCGCTCGACGCGCCGGTGATTAGCGCGACCGGCAGGATCTCGCCTTCACGTGGCCCTCACACCGACCCCTCACGCGTCGGGACCGCCGCCAGCCACGATACGACCATGTCGCCCATGTCGGAGGTCGCGATGCCGCTGCGGGCGTCGGCTGACGGCACCTCGCCGCTCCGGAGCAGATCGCCGACAGCGCGCTCGATCCCCTGGGCGCCGCTTATCTCGCCGAGGTAGTCGAGCATCATCGAGGTCGCCGAGATCGCCCCCAGCGGGCAGGCGACGTTCTTGCCGGCGTACTTGGGCGCCGAGCCGTGGACGGGCTCGAACATCGAAGTCTGACCCGGGTGGATGTTGCCCGACGCCGCGATCCCCATCCCGCCTTGCAGCATCGCGCCCAAGTCGGTGATGATGTCGCCGAACAGGTTCGTCGTGACGATGACGTCGAACCACTCGGGGTTCTTCACCATCCACATGCAGCACGCGTCGACGTACGCGTGGTCGGTCTCGATATCGGGGAAGTCGCGGGCCACGTGTTCGTACGCTCGCGTCCACAGGTCGTGGGGCCGGATCGCGTTCGCCTTGTCGACGAGCGTAACGCGTGGCGGGCGGTCGCAGATCCCCACGGCCTCCCGCTCCCTGCCACGCTTCTGCGCCAACTCGAACGCGTACCGGCACGCCCGCTCGCACCCCTTCCACGTGTAGAGGCCGTTGACGAGCGCGACCTCGTCTGGCGTGTTCTTCTTGAGGTGACCGCCGATCTGGGAGTACAACCCCTCGGTGTTCTCGCGCACGACGACGAACTCGATATCGTCGGGTCCCTTGTCCTTGAGTGGGCACAGGTGTTGGGAGTAGAGCTTGATCGGTCGGAGGTTGACGTAGAGATCGAGGCCGAAGCGAAGGCCGAGGATCACCGAGCGCTCGACCAGCCCCGGCTCGACGTCCGGGTGACCGATCGCGCCCAGGAGGACTGCATCGAGACCGCGCCACTCCTCGATTACCGAGTCGGGCACGAGGTCGCCCGTCTTCAGGTACTGTTCGCTGCTGTACGGGTACTCGACGAGCTCGGTCTGGAAGCCCTCGAGCTTGGCCGTGGCTTCGAGGACTTTGATGCCCTCCGCCACGACCTCCGGGCCGATCCCGTCGCCCTTGATCACGCCGATCTTGTATTTGGTCATCGCAAATCCATCCTTATTTCAGTTCGTATCGACCCCGCCAACTTACTACCGATCTGTGTCGAGCAGCGCCAGCAAATCGAGTGGTTCCTCGACTAGTGTTTTGGCTCCGTGGGCTAGGAGCTCATCGCGGTCGCGGAATCCCCAGAGCGCACCCACCGGGTACATGCCGGCGGCGACGGCGGTTTGCATGTCGGTCATCGTGTCGCCCAAGTAAACGCACGTTGAAGGCTTGACGCCCAGGTCGCCGGCGATCTTGAGAACGGCGGTCGGGTCGGGTTTTAGCGGGACGCCATCGGTGCCACCGACGACCGCCGCAAAATTCCATCGGTCAAACATCCGCTCGACCATCCAGCGGGTTGCCGGCTCGGGTTTGTTGCTCACCACCGCCATCGGTATCTGACGCTCGGTCAACCGGTCGAGCAGCTCGGGGATCCCCGGGTAGGCCGTCGTGCGGTCGAGCATGTGCTCGGTGTAGTAGCGCTTGAGATCGTCGAGCACCGGACCGACCAGGTCGGGCCGATCCCTTGGAAGCGCGCGCTCGACCAACCGCTCGACGCCTTCACCGACAAGCGTGCGATACGCGTCGGGTTCGAGCGTCGGGAGATCATGCGCCGCCAACGCACGGTTCATCGCTTCGGCGATATCGCCAAGCGTATCGGCCAGCGTGCCATCGAGATCGAAGATCACGGCTCGAAAACGCACGTCACCTCAGCAGTAACGCGGTCGCGCCGACGATAAGTACGCCAAACCCGACCGCGGTCTTGGCGGCGGCTGCGAAAGCTCGCCCGACGAGCGCGCCGAATGCCGCTCGACCGGCCGTCTTCATGTGTTTGGTTTCCCACCAAGTAACTGCTGCTGCGCCACCGAATGTGCCCAGAAGGCCTCCGAGCAGGGGTCCTACTAACGGTAGCGGTATCGGCAAACCGATCAACACGCCTACGATCCCCCCAACGATCGCGCCCCAAAACGCCTTGCGCGACGCGCCGAACTGTTGGCTGGCGCGGCGCACGATCAAGAACTCAGCCACCTCAGCAAGTCCGGCTAACACGATCAGGACACCCCACACCCACCACGCAACCTCTCCGACCCAAGCTCCGATGCCGAGCACAGCCAGCATTACCCAGGTACCCGGGAAACCGAGCGGGATCAAGAACAGACACGCGACCATGATGAGGATCGCCCCGGTGGCGAGGAGTGGTTGGGTCATGGTGGCGAAAGTCTACGACAGGTTAGGCGACCCGAGACGGAGGTCGGTTTGATGAGCCGGAAACTACTAACCGAGACGATCGGCACGTTCTTCCTCGTCTTCACCGTCGGCTTGACGGTGATCGGGGGAACTCCGTTTGCGCCGTTGGCGATCGGGTCGATCCTCATGGTGATGGTGTACATGGGTGGGCACGTGTCTGGGGGCCACTACAATCCCGCGGTCTCGCTCGGGGTATGGATGCGCGGCAGGCTGGACGGACGGGAGCTCGTCCCGTACTGGATCGCGCAGTTGCTGGGTGCGTTTTTGGCCGCTGGATGTGTGTACGCAGTAACGGGGCAGTCGTTCGCACTGGAATCCTCGGGCAACCACTCCGTGGGTGCGGTGTTGATGGTCGAGTTCATGTTCACGTTCGCGCTGGTACTGGTGGTGCTCCAGACAGCGACTGCGATCGACACCGAGGGGAACTCGTTCTACGGTCTTGCGATCGGGTTTACGCTCGCGGTGGCGGTGTTCGCGGGCGGACCGATCTCTGGCGGAGCGTTCAACCCTGCGGTTGGCATTGGACCGACGGTGTTCGACTTGCTCACCGGTGGCAATTCGCTCGCGTACGTCTGGTTTTATCTGGTCGGGCCGCTGGCTGGCGGAGCGTTGGCGGCGCTTGTCTTTCGAATCCAGAGTCCAGGTGACATCTAACCGAGGGTAGCGACAAGAAAACGGCCGCCGGACAATGGGCCGGCGGCCGCCAAGATTGGCTCCCCGGGCCGGACTCGAACCAGCGACACGGTGGTTAACAGCCACCTGCTCTACCAACTGAGCTACCGGGGAGGGCGACCGGCTACGAGGTCGCCGATCGACGACTCAAATTATTCCGACTTATCAGCTTGGGCAACCGGACGCGGTGCGGCGACGACGCGAATGGGGTTTGAGTAGACCCAATCGATTTCGCGGATGAGCTCCCGTCCGTGAATCCCCAAATATGGCGCCAGATGTCGTGGCTCGATCGTGACCTCGACGCGATACGTGCCCGGCTTCAAGACCGGTGCGTCGACTCGGTCGGTTGATTCAACCACCAGCTCTCGCTCGCCGGTTGGGTCGATGCGCAACAACCGCACCGCGATCCTACCGGCGTTCTGATTCTCGAACCCCACTACGGTTGGTGGTACGACGACGATCCGCAGGTTATCTCTGAAGCCGACCGTCGAGCCCATTTCTGACACCCCGTGGGGACCCTCGAGTCGAAAGTCGAAACCGGCGGGCGTTCCCCACGCCTCGACGACGACGAAAAAATGGCCCGCCCGGATCGCATCTTCGATCGCGGTAGCGCGTTCGGCACCAGTTGCGGGTGCACCGCCGGCGATGAAGACGACGTTTGTCACCCACGGTATCATCCGCTCGTACGAGTCGCCGCGGTCGCCGTCGGAGAAGCTCCATGGAACCGAGTTCTCGTGGGCATCGGAGGCGCCGAAGCCAAACAGCATGCGGTCAGCGAGCAGTTGATCCCACTTGTCGAGCGCGACCTCGTTGGAGCGAAAGATCGCCAGGTACGCCAGGTCGGGATGAGCAGGTGTTTGGCGCAAGAGAAACGGCATCAGCTGGAGAAATGCGCCCAACCGCGGCAACCCCTGCTCACGTCGATGTTTGGGTGCGAAAATGGCATGTGGATTGACGACCTCGATCGCGTCTGGCCCGGTAGCTTCGATGTCCGAGAGAGGAACGTCCTCGGTGTGCGATAGGAGGACGACCGCGCCGTAGTTGCGGAAGTCGTCAGCCGCCGCGAAGCCGCGAGCGTCGTAGAACGAGCGGCGTTCCTCGCGGGTGCCCGCTGGTAGCGAGTCAAGTCCTATCGGCATGAGTGCGTTTTCGGCGCCAGGGTACAGCAGCGTGCCGCACGACAGTTGGCTCGCGATGACTCGCCCCTCGACGAGCACCGGTTGGTCGTCGGCACCCAGGGACAATGCCTCAGCGACCGAATCGGCGCGCACGAGATACCGATCGTGTTCGGTCAAAAACGCCGCGTCGACCTTTGACTGGCAGAGCGCGGCTCGGAATCGATTCCGGCACGGCTCGTTTGGCAACTCAGCGGCGTCCTGGGGGTTGTTGTCACAGGCGTCGTGTGAGAACACCGAGTGGACGTGGAGTATGGCTCGAACCGGTGTCCACTCACGTCGTGCGCCGAACTCGGTCGCGCCGGGCAGTGAGTCGGGCCAGACCGCGGCACCGTCGCGGCCGCCTGTCGCTGGTTTGCAGGCGCCGATCGCGAGCAGGACAAGGAACGCGCGATAACGATAGGTGGGCAGCGACATGCCTCTAAAGTAGATAGCTTCTCGTCTCGCAACACGGAACCGATCATCGAGCAAACGGAGGGCGCGTGGCGGATTGGGCGTTGATTCTGGGATCGTCGAGCGGTTTTGGCGAGGCGGCCGCACGCGCTTTTGCCACCGCGGGCTACAACATATTCGGCATCCACCTGGATCGGAAGTCGACGCTACCGCATGTCGAGGAAGTTCTCGGGGAACTTCGGGCGACGGGCCGAGATGTCGAGTTTTTCAATATCAATGCGGCACAGCCCGCCAAACGAGATGACGTCGTCCAGCACATCGATCAGCGTCTCGAAGCGTCTGGCGAGAAGGTGCGGGTTCTGATGCACTCGCTCGCGTTTGGCACGCTCAAGCCATTCATTGGACCCAACGGCAAGGGGGGTCTCAGCCAGAAGGAACTCGAGATGACCCTCGACGTGATGGCGAACTCGCTGCTGTACTGGGTTCAGGCGCTCGTCGATCGAGGTCTGATGGTTGAAGGCGGGCGGGTGTTCTCGATGACATCCACGGGCGACACCCATGCCTGGCACTCCTATGGCGCGGTATCGGCTGCCAAGGCCGCACTCGAAGCACATACGCGGCAGCTGGCGCTCGAGCTGGCCCGCGCCGGGATCACGGTGAATGCAATCCGCGCCGGCGTCACCGACACCCCGGCTTTGAGGAAGATCCCGGGCAGCGAAGAGATGGTAGCGTTGGCTGCCGAAAGGAATCCTCACAAGCGGTTGACGACCCCCGAGGACGTAGCCCAGGCGCTGGTCGCTCTGGCGCGACCGGAGACCTACTGGATTACCGGCAACGTGATCGGCGTAGATGGTGGGGAAGAGATTGCGGGGTAAGGTCGAGTGACGTGCCACACGTTGTCCTTCAAACAAGCTCGCCACTTCACGAGTTAATCGACGAGCTCGAACCGTTCGTCGTTCGTGAGGCGGATACTGTTTGGCGGCTCCGCGATGCCTATCTGAGCAGGGGCGGCCAACACGCGCTGGCCGAATGTCTGGTGGTCATCGCGGGGCGGCCGCGCAGATTCTTTCTTCACCTCGCGCAACGCACGCATGACGGCGCGGTCGTTGTCCGGCCGTACACATCCCCCCCGATCGATCCGTTGCCTTCGGTCAAGCGCATGATCGCCCTGCTCGCAGAGGCCGTGGAGCGTGCACACCCTGACGTGGAGATCGGTCACTCGACAATTCGCGAGGCGTTCTCAGATCGGTATCGGTACCAGCCGGATCCGCAGCGGACGGGTTGGGATCCCCTGCTGCCGCTTGACGCCCTGGGCGGCAGGATCGATTGGGAGGCGATCTATGGTCGTCAGGGTGAGATCGAGATCGAGATCGGTTCTGGGAAGGGCAGCTTTCTGGTCGCTGCTGCCGCTCAACGACCGCAAGCCAACTTTCTGTCGATCGAGCGGGCCCGGCCGTACGTCGAGCACCTGCGCGACAGGGTCACTCGCCATGATCTCAGAAACGTGCGCATCGTGCGCGCCGATGCCGGGTCCTTTCTTGCCGAGCGAGTCGTCCCCGGCTCGGTGCGAGAACTTCATATCTATTTCCCCGACCCATGGCCAAAAAAGCGACATCGAAAGCGACGGCTGATTACCCCTGATTTTGTGGCAGCAGCGGCTCAGGCTATCGCGCCCGGAGGCGAAATTCGTTTTGTCACCGATCATGCCAAGTACTTCGCGGCTGCGACGGCCACGTTTGAGGCCAATTCTGACCTTGCGGCTGCACCCGTGCCCGAAGCTGAAATGAGCGATCTCACCAATTACGAACGGAAATACCGGGCCGAGGGAAGGACGATCCACCGTGCGCGATACCGGCGGGTTACCCCAACGTGATCCTGGTCACCGGTGCCACCGGTTTCGTCGGTGCTGAGATCCTGCGCCGGGCGAGTGCTCGTGGATGGCGGGTGAGAGGCCTTTCACGGCGACCAGAGCAGGCCGAGGAGTTGGAGCGGTTGCCACACGTCGAGCTCTTTCGCGGCGACGTTGGTGACGCCGACGGCCTCGACGAGGCGTTGGAAGGCGTTAGGGCGGTGATTCATTTGGTGGGCATCATCGTCGCGACGCGCGATCAGTCATTCGAGCGCGCCCACGTCGTGGGAACCAAGACGTTGCTGGAGGCGACCGCGCTCTCCGGGGTGCGGCGGTTCGTCCACATGAGCGCGTTGGGTGTGGAAGGGGGGCGCGTTTTGTCCGAGTACTACCGGACCAAGTGGGCCGCCGAAGAAGCAGTGCATGCGAGCGACGTCGAGGCAACGGTATTCCGCCCATCGATCATCTTTGGGCCGGGCGACGATTTCGTGAATCAATTGGCACGGGTGATTCGTTTGAGCCCGGTGGTGCCGCTTCCCGGGGGCGGCGCCACTCGTTTCCAGCCGATCTGGGTGGGCGACGTGGCGGAGTGTTTTCTGCAAGCGGCCCGCATGGGGAGCACGCTGCAACCGGTTTATGACGTCGCGGGTCCCGAGGTCCTGTCGCTACGAGAGATCGTGATCCAGGTGGCGAATGCGATGGACCGGCGGCGGAAGACGGTGGCCGTTCCGATCGGACCCCTCCGGGTGGGTGCGGCGATCGCAGAGCGGGTCCTCCCGCGGTCGCCCCTGACACGCGACCAGTTAGCGATGTTGGCCCGCGATAACACCGCTGATCCAGAGTCCGTGGCAAGACTCTTGCACGACTTCGAGATCGAACACGCTGGGCTGAGGGACAAGATGCCCGGCTGGCTCACAGCTCGGAGTGCGAGATGAATCGCCAAGTGGTCTGCAACTTCGCCATCCTGTCACCCGATCAGCGCGGTCGCTATCACGCGTTGCGCGATAAGCTCCGTCGGTCGCATCACGAGATGGCGGAACTCGACAACGGCTACAGCTTCGCTTTCCCCAGAAATCTATTGGTCGACCTCGCCGAGTTCACCTCGCTCGAGGGGCTTTGTTGCCCATTCGTGTCGTTTGCGATCGATGTCCCGGCCCGAGAAAACTGCGTGTGGCTCCATCTGGTGGGCCCCGATGGGGCCAAGACCGTGATCGAGTCCGAGCTCTTCGCCGCAGGATAGAACCGCCGGTTCGCCAACCTCGGTTGGCGCCTTCATATTTACAAATCATGATGCTTGATCGGCGTCTCAGAATCGTCGTACTGGCGATCGTGCTCGGTACATTCAGAGCCAGCGTCGCGGAGGGTCAATTGGCCGGCGCGGCGGGCAGCTCGGGCGGGATCGCTGGGGCCGGTTCGCCACTCCTCACCGCCACCGAGTTCGAACAGCACGTGACCCATTTGGCTGCCGATGCGCTGGCTGGCCGGCGGGCTGGCAGCGCGGGGGCCGAGCGAGCCGCGCGCTACGTGGTTGCCGTCTTCCAGTCGTCGGGCCTCGAGCCACCGTCGAGCTATCCGACTTATTTGCAGATGTTTGAGTTTCCGGTTGGCGTCGAGTTGGGTCGCGAGAACCGACTCGTTCTCCAACACGGCGATCTAAGAGCGATGGTGTTCGACTCGGGACGCGATTTTCTACCGTTGGCGGGCTCGGTTGCCGATCGCGTCGTGCAACCGGTGGTGTTTGCCGGCTACGGCATCAGCGCCCCCGACCTCGGCTACGACGACTATGCCAATCTGGACGTTAGCGGCAAGATCGTCTTGGTGTTGCGATTCAGTCCCGAAGGCGACGACCCGGGTGGCCGCTTCGGGCGCTTTCTCTCCGAGCGATACAAGGCACTGGTCGCGCGCGAGCAGGGCGCCCGCGCGATCCTGTTTGTGAGCGGGCCGGCGACCGAAGAAATCGACCGCCTGATCCCATTCAGGATCGACGAGAAGCCTCAGGGGATGGGTATCGTGGCGATGTCGGTCACACAGGGGGTGGGTCGCCGGATCGCGGCCGTCGGTGGCGGCGACTTGGCCGAATGGCAGCATGCGATCGACGAATCTGGGCAGCCGCATAGCCAGTTAATAACGAACGCGGTGCTCAACCTGCGGACAGACCTGAAGCCGCGGACACGAAGGACCCACAACGTGATCGGGATGGTTCCGGGACGTGATCCGAAGTTGGCGCACGAAGCGGTGGTGATCGGCGCCCACTACGACGGTCTCGGGATCGGTGGCGCCGGATCGTTGGACCCGGTTCCGGGCGAGATCCACAATGGGGCAGACGACAACGCGAGCGGTGTCGCGGCGCTGCTCGAGCTGGCTCAGTTCTTTGCCTACCCGACTAACCGGCCACCAAGATCGCTCGTGTTCATCGCGTTTGGCGCCGAAGAGGAAGGCATGCTCGGCTCGGCAAACTATGTCGCACGACCCGTGGTCCCGCTGGAAAACTCGGTAGCTATGATAAACCTCGACATGATTGGTCGGTTGGAAGACGAGCTCATCGTCTACGGCGTTGGGTCATCGGCCGAGTGGTTCAAACTGATTGAGCAGGCGAACGCGAACGTCGGACTAAACCTCAAGCTCATGTCCGAAGGGTACGGGCCCTCGGACCACGCTGCCTTCTATCTCCGACAGGTACCTGTCCTAGCGATGTTCACCGGCGTCCACGATGACTACCACCGTGCGAGCGACGACGTCGAGTGGTTGAACATGGACGGCATACGCGACATCTCGGCGTTTGGTCTCCAGTTGATCCGAGATCTTGCCGAGGGTCCCAACCGATTGGTTTTCGACCCGCGCGAGTTTGAGCCGCAGCAGATCGCTCCGCCGGTCGATGTACCGGTAGCGGTGCGGTTGGGGGCGGTTCCCCTACCCGCCGGCCCAACCGATCCGGTCATCGTCGACCACGTGCTGGAGGGATCAGCCGCCGAGCTGGCAGGGGTGCAATCCGGAGACCGGATCGTCAGACTCGGGCAGCGGTCGATCGCTTCCGTGTATGATTACGTCGTGGCGTTACGCGAGCTGTCATCGACGGGTGAGCACAGCATGATCGTCGAGCGGGACGGCGGGCGGGTGAGGATTGTCGTCAACCCCTTGGCGGGTCGACCGTGATTGCCCGCCTTTTCGTCGTCCTCGCGGCCGGCGCACTCACGGCTTGCGCGATTACTCGAGGTCCGGACGTCTCGGGTGAGGCCCGCGGGTCCACCAAGGCTGCGATCGCCGAAGTCCTCAGCACGCAGGTCGAGGCGTGGAACCGTGGCGACCTGGACGCGTTTATGGACGGCTACTGGAACAGCCCCGACCTCGTGTTCACCTCCGGTGGGCGTGTTCAGCGTGGATGGCAGACCACTCTCGATCGGTACCGTGCGGCGTACGGCGAGCGAACGGATACGATGGGGCGGTTGACGTTCACTGATCTCGAGGTCCATGAGCTGGAGCGCGAGAGCGCGTGGGCGCTCGGGCGCTGGCGGCTTGACACCGACGCCGGGCCGCGCGGCGGGATTTTCTCGCTCGTTTTTCGTCGCATCGACGGTCGTTGGCTGATCGTACACGATCACACCACCGAGTCGACCCCCGAGTCCTAGCCGCCCATACCCCCCTCGTGATGACCTGCTCAGAGCGCTAGCACGGCACCCTTGAGACCCAGTCTCATCGGCTGGATGAGAATCATTCTCAAAACTTGACTAAAATACTCCGGAATGGTACTCTGGCCGCATGAGGTTTACGACCCAGGCGGAATACGGACTGATCTGTAGCCTCCATATGGCCCGGTTCGTGGCCTGGTGACCGCTGTTCGTGGGGTCACCGGGGGGTTTCAGCTGGCGCGCGACCCGAGCGAGATCACCGTCAAGGACGTGATCGACGCCACAGAAGGGCAAACGTTCGAGATCAACTGCAGGATGCACCCGGTCGGACCCGATCGGTGCGGAGAAACCCATGTCTGCTCGATCCGCCCGGTGTGGTATGCGCTGAGGGAACGCATCGACGATCTGCTCTCCGACATCCGGTTGAGCGACCTGATCGAGAACGAAGCCGGGGTCAAGGCACTGATCGACATTACTTGGGGACCCGACGAGCCGGAGGGGGCGACGGCGGGCGGGTAGGCACGATTCCAATTATCGGAACCGATCAAATCTGAGTCGAGGGATAGTGATGACGGAAAAGAAAGAGCTACTGGTAGTCGATGATCTCCACGCCGCGGTGGAAGGCGAAGAGATTCTGTGCGGCGTCAATCTCACCATTCGCGAGGGCGAGCTGCACGCGCTGATGGGTCCCAATGGGTCTGGCAAGTCGACCCTGGCCAAAGTTGTCGCCGGCCACCCCGCGTACGCCGTCACCCGTGGCTCGATTCGCTACCGCGGTGAGGATTTGCTCGAGATGGAAGTCGACGAGCGAGCGCGAAAGGGGTTGTTCCTGGCGTTTCAGTATCCGAGCGAGATCCCAGGGGTCACAATCGCTCAATTCCTGCGCCATGCGAAGTCCGCGCAGACCGGCGAGGACATCTCGGTGCTCGACTTCTACGATGATCTCAAGGACGCCATGAACAAGCTCGACGTTGACGAGAAGTTCGCCGAGCGATTCGTCAACGCTGGTTTCTCGGGAGGCGAGAAGAAGCGCAATGAGATTCTCCAGATGGCGATGCTGAAGCCGGACTTTGCGCTGCTAGACGAGACCGATTCGGGGCTCGACATCGATGCGCTCAAGATCGTTTCCGATGGCGTGAACACGCTGCATCGCGAGCGGGAGCGTCTCGGGGTTCTGATCATCACCCATTACCAACGGATCCTCAATTACATCCAACCTGATTTCGTTCACGTCATGGTCGACGGCAGGATTGTCCGTTCCGGTGATCGAGAGCTCGCCTTGGAGCTCGAGGCGGAAGGCTACGAATCCACACGCGGTCAGCTGACCGCAACCGGCAGCTAAGGAGGCACTCGATGCCGCAAGACCAGAACGTCTCCGCGCTCAACCTCGACGACTATAAGTACGGCTTCAAGGACCCCGACTCCTACGTCTTCAAGAGCGAGAAGGGGTTGTCGAAACACATCGTCGAGCAGATCTCGGAGATGAAGGAGGAGCCGGATTGGATGCGGAAGTTCCGCCTCAGGGGGCTCGAGATCTACGAGTCGAAGCCCGTACCGCAGTGGGGCGCTGACCTGTCGGGGCTCGACATGGACAACATCTACTTCTACGTGAAGCCGTCCGAGGGCGAGGGGCGAACGTGGGACGAAGTGCCGGAGGACATCAAGCGCACGTTCGACCGGCTCTCGGCGCGCAGTACGAGAGCGAGATGGTGTACCACCGCATCAAAGACGATCTCGCTGTGCAGGGCGTGATCTTCGATTCGATCGAGGATGGTCTGAAGAATCACCCCGATCTATTCAAGCGTTACTTCGCGACCGTAATTCCCCCGCACGACAACAAGTACGCGGCGCTCAACTCGGCGGTTTGGTCGGGGGGCTCGTTCATTTACGTGCCGCCGGGTGTCGAGGTGGACATCCCGTTGCAGGCGTACTTCCGGGTCAACTCGGAAAACCTGGGTCAGTTCGAACGGACGCTGATCATCGCTGACGAGGGTGCCAAGCTGCACTACATCGAGGGGTGCACCGCGCCGACGTACTCGACCGACTCGTTCCACAGCGGAGTCATCGAGATCATCGTGAACCGGGGCGCTAGCGTTCGCTACACGACGATCCAGAACTGGTCGAATAACATGTACAACCTGGTTACCCAGCGGGCGCGGGTCGAAGAGGATGCCCGGATGGCGTGGCTGGATGGCAACCTCGGTTCCAAGATCACGATGAAGTATCCGTCGTGCTACCTGATGGGACGCGGTGCTTCAGGCGAGATCATGTCGATCGCGTACGCCGGTTCCGGTCAGCACCAGGACGCCGGCGGCAAGATGGTCCATGCCGCGCCCCATACCACCAGCGAGATCATCTCCAAGTCGATCTCCAAGGGGGGTGGCCGGTCATCTTATCGCGGCCTCGTCCAGGTCCAGAAAGGCGCTCACAATGCGTCGAGCAACGTAGAGTGTGACGCGCTGCTTCTGGACGAAGAGGCTCGGACCGACACCTACCCGTACATCGAGATCGACGAGAATGACGCCTCGATCGGTCACGAGGCGACGGTCACCAAGATCGGCGACGAACAGCTGTTCTACCTGATGCAGCGTGGGCTTGCCGAGGACGAAGCGCGGACGATGGTCGTACGGGGCTTCATCGAGCCGATCTCGAAGCATCTTCCGCTCGAGTACGCGGTCGAGCTCAACCGACTTGTCGAGCTCGAGATGGAGGGGTCAGTCGGGTAGCCAGCCGGGCGGCGCTAGGCATCAAAACGAGGTTAACGGGCAGAGGCGAGCCATGCCGAGGTACGTAATCGAACGGAACATTGCGGGGGCAGCATAGACATGAGCGAATCAGCGACCACCACGGATATCGGGACCGCGCCCACGATGCGTGGGGAGATCGGGCCCGAGACCGTGAGCGCGATCGTGACCGCGCGAAACGAGCCCGACTGGATGGCCGCACGTCGCCGACACGCGTGGCAGGTCTACCGCGAGACGCCGATGCCGACCACCAAGGACGAAGCGTGGCGGTACACGGACCTGTCCAAGATCGACTGGCAGGAGTTGGCGATGCGGGATCCGTCGCCACCGTCGCGAGTCAGCAGCCGTGACCAGATTCCTGCCGAGATCCAGGCCGCACTTCACCTGGACGATTCTTCAGCGTTGTCGGTCGAGCACAACTCGTCCTCGATCTACGATGAGGTCGAAGAGGAGCTGACCCGCCAAGGGGTAGTATTCGTCGATCTCGCAGAAGCGATCGCGAATCATCCCGAGCTAGTTCAAAAGTACTTCATGACCAGCGCGGTTACGCCGGAATTTGGTAAGTTGGCGGCGCTCCACGGTGCTTTCGTGTCGGGTGGCCGATTGATCTACGTCCCGGCCGGCATCGAGGTCGAGCTGCCGATCAATACTTTCCGCTGGCTCGATATCGAACAGACAGCGCTGTTTCCGCACACGCTCGTGATTGCCGGTCCGCAGAGCAAGGTGACGTACGTCGAAGAGTGTGCTTCACCGGCTCGCGTCCAGGATGGGTTGACGATGAACTGCGGTGTCACCGAGATCATTGCCGAAGAGGGCGCCAACGTACGGTACGCGATCGTTCAGCAGTGGGGGCGCCATGTCTTCCACTATCAGGCGGTCCGGGTCTTTGCCCATAAGGACGCCCAGATCCAGACACTGTTGGTAACTCTGGGTGGCGGCGTTGCACGCTCGGATGTCGAGACCGATCTCCAGGCGGAGGGCGCCAACTCGGAGATGCTGGGGATCTACCTTGCTGACTCCGACCAACATTTCGACCACTACACGTACCAGCTCCACCAAGCGCCGCACGCGGGCTCGGACCTGCTCTACAAGGGTGCGCTCAAGGACCGGTCCCGATCGGTGTTCAGGGGCATGATCCGGGTCCTGCCGGGGGCTCAGGGGACCGATGCATATCAAACCAATCGGAACTTGATCCTGTCGGAAGACGCGCACGCTGACTCCTTGCCCAATCTCGAGATCGAGGCCGACGACGTGCGCTGTTCACACGGCGCCACCATCGGTCAGCAGGATGAGCAGCAGATCTTCTACCTAATGAGCCGCGGGCTCAGCCGCGACCAGGCGGAGAAGCTCATCGTGTACGGGTTCTTCGAAGAAGTATTGGCGCGCGTGCCGGTTGAGTGGCTCCACAAGCGGTTGACGCGCGTGATCGAGCGCAAGCTCGGGTAGGAGTTCGAGGATGGCCGAGTTCGTGAAGGTCGCCGCCGCGGACGAGATCCCCGCGGATGAGATGCGGGGTTACCAGGTCAACGGCGTCAAGGTCGGGCTTGCCAACGTCGACGGCGAGTTTCACGCGTTTCACGATTGTTGCACGCACCAGCAGTACACGTTGACGGACAGCTTCTTGATGGGTGAACGACTCACCTGCGACTGGCACGGCGCATCGTTCGATATCAAGACCGGTGAAGTGCTTGCTCTACCGGCGACCAAGCGCCTGCTAAAGTTCGACGTGGAAGTGAGGGAGGGTGAGATCTGGGTGGCCGTTCCGGCCGCCGACGAGATCGATCTACCACCCGAATAGGTGTGAGTCCTTCGGAAACCGCCAGCCGCACACATCAGCCACCGCTCGCAGGCCAACCCGAGTCACCCCTCAACATGGCCGTGGTACGGGCCGAGTTCCCGATCCTCGACCAACAGGTCCACGGGCACCGGCTCGTGTACCTCGACAGCGCCGCATCCTCGCAACGCCCAGCAGTGGTTATCCGCACGGTCGCCGAGTACTACGCCAAGGACCACGCCAACGTGCATCGAGGCGCTTACGAACTGTCGATCCGCGCCACTCGGCGGTACGAAGCCGCACGCGGCAAGGTGGCCCGCTTCCTGGGCGCAGGACGCGCCGACGAGGTCGTGTTCACGCGATCCACGACCGAATCGATCAACCTCGTCAGCATGGCATGGGGTGGGGCTAACCTGGGGCCCGGGGATGTCGTCGTGGTAAGCGAAATGGAGCACCACTCCAACCTGGTACCGTGGCAAATGGCGTGCGAGACAACGGGTGCCGAGATCAAGGCGATTCGGGTGACCGACGATCAGTGCTTGGATCTGGATCACTTGGACGCGCTCCTCAGCGAAGGCAACGTGCGGCTCGTCGCGACCGGCCACGTGTCGAACGCGGTCGGAACGATTCATCCAGTGGAAGAGATCGCATGCCGGGCGCACGAAGTGGGTGCGTTATACCTAATCGACGGTGCTCAGGGTGCTCCCCAGCTGCCGATCGATGTGCGCGCGATCGATTGTGATTTCTACACCTTCAGCGGTCACAAAGCGTGCGGTCCGACGGGGATCGGGGCGTTGTGGGCACGGCGCGAGCTGCTCGAGTCGATGCCTCCCTATCAGGGAGGTGGCGAAATGATCGAAGAGGTGAGGATCGAGCGCTCTACGTACGCGGCGGTGCCGCATAAGTTCGAAGCCGGCACGCCGAACATCGCCGGCGCGATCGGGTTGGGGGCGGCGGTTGATTTCCTGCAATCGATGGGGCTCGAGACGATTCACGCCCACGAGAAGCGGATCGCGCGGCTCGTGCTCGAAAGGCTGGCCGACGAGTTCAAGGCGATCACGCTGTACGGACCCGCGCCTGAGGTTGCGCGTGGCGGGGTAATCTCGTTCACGCTGGCCGACATCCACCCCCACGATTTGGCGACGATCCTGGACCACGAGGGGGTCGCGATCCGGGCCGGGCATCACTGTTGCCAGCCGCTCATGCGCAGGCTCGGTGTCGCGGCGACCGCGCGGGCGTCGTTCTATCTGTACAACGCGGAGGATGACCTCGAGGTGTTGGTGCGCGGGTTGCACCGCGCGCAGGAGCTTTTCGGAGTCTAACCGTCATATGCTCGAATCGATCTTCCGCGAGATCAT
>JBDHFX010000069.1:0-11385 GCA_039590215.1 Gemmatimonadota bacterium
AGGAACATATGGTTGTACACCGTATACCGGCGGCACCCGCAGCGTTGCGTCGCCTCGAAGTACGGTGACCTTCGCAGTCTCGCTCCGCGTTGGATTAACGCCATGTCAAAGCTCGCGGCCATCGAACCCCCCGTTCCTAGTCGAGTGCGATCTTGTGAAGTAGCTCAGCAGGGCCGATCAGCCTAAGACGCGAAGAGCGTCCCGGCCAGACGGCTTCGCGGTCGACTACGATGGCTCCCACGGCGGGTGGTTCCAGATGTAGCGCGCGATCTTCCACTCGGCGCCCTCATCCCGGCGCATGACCATCAGATAGTTGCCGGCGGTCGAGTAGAGTTGGCTCTCGCCCTCGTCCTCCACCGAGAATGACAATGACATGGTGCCCCAGACGTAGGCTATGTCGCCAGCGCCGCTGATCTCTTCTGGGTTCATCTCGAAGTGGGGTACCGTCGAAGTCGGCGCATCCGGCGGCCAGAAGAACTCGCGAATCTCTTCCGCGCCATTGACAGGGTCCGTGCCCAGAGCCGGGATGAGCACCGCATCATCGGTGAGGGTGGCCAAAACCGCTTCCGGATCGTTCGCTAGCCAGGCTGCAGGATAAGCGAGGTTCAATTCCCGAATCACTTCGATATCCTCGGCGGTGAGCGGTTGGTCGACTGCAGGCTGTGTCGAGCACGCTGCGCACAGAATCGATAAAGTCAAGAACCACCACCCGCGATGAAAACGTTCTGACCTCGTTGCCATACACCCTCCGATTCCGTTTCCGGGCCTCGCTTGGTTTACGCGTCACGATACGAAAAAAAGCGGGGCGTTCCTGCGAACGCCCCGCAATACTCGGTGTGCATGGCCCGGACGATCGAGCCCGCGGTCATCCCGCAGCTAGGTCCCCCTGCGCACGAGCTCCCCACAAGCCAAGATCGTCGTCATGGGGCTAACCGCTTCGGCGTTGTGGATGGCGATGTAGTAGCTACCGTTCGGGTCGAGCGCGATTTCAAGATTGGCAGTAGCTGTGTGAACGCCCTCCGCATCCGGTTCCAGCAGCGGGTAATCCTCAGGCTTCCCAAGGATCGGCCCGTCTGAACCATCCTCGCAGATCCCAACGTGAATGAACCAGGGATACATGCCCTCGGGCATCTTCCCCCGCAGTGTCACAGACGACCGGGCTCGCTCGTCGGTCAACCGCGACGTCGTCACGTTGGCGACGAACGTCTCTCCATTGGCCTCCAGTCCCCCAACGTGAATGTCGCCGTACCACCCTGGCGCTGGTGCCCGCGCGGCGCGCCCACCGCTCTCGGTAGCGCAGCCGATCGCGACCATCACCGTTACGACGACTAGCGCCGTAAACGTTCTGTCCATCTTTCCCCCTTGCGGTTGGTGCTATGTGCTGTTGAGAGGGGAGACCTGCGGTGGCTCGGCGGTCTTGAGGATCCTTCGCGGCGTCGCTGAGGGCGTCGCGGAGGAAGCGAGGATCCGTAGCTTTGCGTCCCCGGCTTTCGCCGGGTTTGCCTTTCCCTTGGCCTACTCGCTCACTTGTGCCACTCTAGCATAAACGGAGGTGGAGGGCAAAAAGGGGATCGCCCGTACGATCCCAACGAAGGATCTAGCCCATGGCGAATCTGCAGCACCGCCTCGCCGCTTTATGGTTTGCTGACATCGTCGGCTTCAGCCAACTCTCACACGAAGACGAGAGTTCCGCCCTCGAAGTGGTGCAACTCTTCCAGGGGATCGCACGCGACACTGTTGATCGGTACGGAGGGCATGTCGTCAAGTTCGTCGGCGACGGCGCCCTGGCCGAGTTCCACAGCACGGAAGCCGCCATCCGAGCGGCTTGCAGGTTGCGCAGTTCCTTCTCCGAGCAGTCCAAGGCTAACGATCTCGGTGAGCGAGATCTCCGCGTCGGAGTGCACGTGGGCGAGATCGCCACGACACCCGATGGGGATGTCTACGGTGACGGCGTAAACGCCACTGCCCGCATCATGAATCAAGCTGAGCCGGGACAAGTGCTGGCGACCGAAGACGTCTGGCATCAACTGCGTCAACGCAAGGAGTTTCAGTTTGAGGCGTTGGGCGAGCACGATCTTCGCGGGGCTGGGCAACTCGTTCTGCACTCGGTCCACGTAGAAGACGAGACATCCACCGAGTGGCCAGAGGTCCGCCAAGAAGCTCCCGCTAGCAGACTCGGAACTCTTTACGATGAACTCAAGCGACGCCGCGTTTTCCGCGTCGCTGCAGCTTACGCTATCGTCGCCTGGCTCGTCACGCAGATCGCGACAACCGTCGTCCCTGAATTGTTCCTACCGGCATGGATCACTCGTGCTGTCATCGTTTTTGCCATCCTCGGGTTCCCCATCGCGATGGTTCTCGCCTGGGCGTACGACATCACCCGTGAAGGTCTGAAGCGCACTCTACCAGCAGGAGCGGATTCTGATCTGCGGGCCCACGGCCTTCCGCTCGTTCAAAAGGTCGCCGCGGGGCTTGTCATCGCCGCTGTAGTTGTCGGCGGCTGGGCGGGCTGGAACCGGTGGTCCCTCGGTCCCCCCAGCATATCCGCCTCAACCGTGGCGATCCTGCCCTTCAACGTGCGCGGTGGCGAAGCACTCGATTACCTCAGTGACGGCATGGTAAGCCTTATCGCCACAAAAATGGGCGGCGTCGAACAGTACAACAGCGTGGACCCTCGCGTGGTCATCAACTTCGTCGAGCGCAGAGGTCTTCGAAACATCGACCGACAGTCCGGACAGACGGTTGCCGAGCGATACGGAGCTGGGCTTTACGTCATGGGCGATGTGGTTGAACTCGGTGACCAGCTTCACCTCAACGTGTCGATCTATGAATTGGGCAAGGAGGAGCCGACCGCGCAGATCAGCGTGCAGGGGGACGCGGACAACCTTACAGGATTGGTCGACCAGATCGTTGGGTTGATGCTCGCGGCGCAGTTTGGGAAGACCGAAGCCCGCTTGAGAAGCCTCGCGGCGATGACGACGGATTCTCTGGAGGCATTGAAAGCGTACCTGGAAGGCGAACAGGAACTCAACAGTGGCCGTTTCTTGGGTGCGGTGGACGCCTTCCAGCGAGCCGTCGAGATCGACAACCACTTTGCTCTAGCCTATTACAAGCTGGCGATGAGTGCGGCGTGGATTCCAGATTTCGATCTGCAAAAACAGGCTGTCGAGAACGCCGTGACCCATAGTTCTCGCCTCTCCCCCCAGCACCTTGTCCTTGTCCAGGCCTTTCATGCGCATCAGACTTCAAATCCAACGAAGGTCGACAGCCTCCTTCGCCGGTATCTCGCCATCCACCCAGATGACGTGGAGGCTTTGTACATCTACGGCGATGCTCGGTTCCACTTTAACCAGCTTTTTGGCCGACCGATCGGGCAATCGCGCGAGCCGTTCGAACGAGCACTCGAACTCGCTCCGAACAACGACTACCTCACGATTCACCTTATGGAGGCCGCGGCTAGCGAAGGAGGTTTCGATACAGTTGACTCGCTCTTGCAGAGAGTTGATCCGGGGAGCGACATCGAGTTGGAGTGGCAAACATTGTTGGCTTTCGCGATTGGAACGGAATCTGATCAAAACGAGGTTATCGAAGCGCTGAAAAGCTCGTCAGACGATCAACTTCGCTCGGCCATGGTCTACCTCTCTCTCTACTCACCGCTAGGCCGCGGAACGGAACTGGTAGCTGATCTCTTCTTTGAACCCGGACGCCCACCGCTGCTGAACAGGTCTGGCCATCTGTGGCTGATACAGCTTTACTTGCGCGATGGCCGATGGGACACCTTTGAGAAGGGGATCGATGCCCTTCGTCCGTTTGATGCGGATCGCGCTCTGAAGTTTCACGCGCTGTACGCAACGCTCCCATTCTTGGCTGTACCAGACGCCGAGTTGACAGCGTTGCGAACCGCTGTGGCCCAATGGGATCCCGCAGGCGGAGCCACCGATACCAACCCGGACACGCTGCCCGCTGGATTTAATCCGATCTACCGGGAGTACTTGATCGGGTTGCTTAGTGTTAGCCTTGGTGAGGAACGAACCGTCAGAGAGCAGATTCAGCGCTTGAGTGGATGGCAGGGACAGACGGCGCAGGCGAATGTTGGTCGCTTTCTAGCGCGACACCTTGAGGCTCATCTGGCGAGACGCTCCGGACGAACCGCGGAAGCCCTTGAGCTCCTATCGGCAACCGCGGTTGATCTGCCGGGTCTTCCTCCAAGTGAGCGCGCCTTCTCCCCCTTCATCTGGCATTCTTACGAGCGCTACATTCGCGCCGAGCTGCTGTTTGAACAGGGCCGACTGGAAGAGGCACTGGAATGGTATGGTGTACTGACTGAAGGAGCCAACTGGCTGAACGTGATATACGCCCCCATGTCTCACTACCGGCTGGGCCAGATCTACGAGCAATTGGGCGAACCCGACGAAGCTATTGAGCATTACTCAACCTTCATCCACTTCTGGCAACAATGCGATCCCGCGTTGCGTCCGATGGTGGACGATGCAGAGAGCCGGCTCCAGCAGTTGGCCCCTCAGATCTTCGACTGATTTGCCCGAGCGCCCTATTGGTGGGTGTGATCGGGAACTGGACCCGGCGGGCCTCCCTCCTTACCTGGGACCCAACTAGGCACGCCTGAGGTCGGTTCGAACATCACCATTCGGAGCGAGATCAGGAACTCGTTGCCGACCAGTAATAGGTCCGTTTCTTGTTTAGTAAGGTCGGGCGATTGGGCAATGAGCGAGTTCCTTTCGTCACTGTCTTTGCCTTCCGCCCAGGCTTTTGCGTAGTCCTCGTTGCTGACAACCGACGCGAAGAACGTTCTTAAGCTCATTCTCCCTCCTCTTAGCAGGGTGGTTGGTTGCAGACCTTCACCAGCAAGGAATTTGTGGCAACGTTTGGTTTCTTCCCCCCCTTCCAGTCCCACGCGGACACCGTAACCCAGTAATCGCCGTCGCCAAACGCGGCCGTATCCCAGTAACCATCCCAGGGACCATTCGGATACTGAACCGCACGGTTTGTCACGACGTAGTGGTACTGGTCAAAGTTCGGTACACAGTAGTCGTTGCTTGACCCTTTCTTGAACATGATGCGCGCCGACGTTTGGTCGGGTCTAGTCCCGTCGCGTGGAAAGACCCCGTCTACCTCTAAAACAGTTTCCCGTGTCGAGCTCACCTCCTTCTCTATTCTGAACCCAAAGTCATACACACCGATCTCATGCCGTTGCTCACATGTGCCATTTGCTATGTCGTTGGAATCGCAGATCTTGTCGTACATGACCACAACGATGTCCACGTCGCCCTGCACGGTTGGCGGATCGCCGGTGAATTCTCGGGGAGTGAGCCAAAAGATCCCATTGTCCACATCGGGGTCCCCATCGTCGTCCATATTGGAGACCAGATAGACCTTCTCTATCACCGGAACGAAATCGTCTTGTTTGTTGGGCCTTATATAGATCAATGGATCCGGATAGACGCAGTTGGCATCGCGATAGTCATACACCCCCTCCCCCTCCTCACACTGCTCCATATACATAAAGTGCAAGTGATCGTAGTCTTTGGAGCCTGGATAGTTGACATTGCAGTTGGAGTTGAAGTCTGCAGCTACCGCCAAGGAGTCCTGCTCGCCTACCGTCCTCCAAATTGGGGCCTCCCAACAGTCAGGATCCAGCACCCGCTCACACCATTCCACATGGAGGTACGAATACCGGTGCTCTCCCTCCGGGTTTAGTACTATCTCATTCTTCCTTGGAGATCCGTCGGGCAAGTATAGAGCTGGGACTTCACCGTCCAAGACCCAACGAACCGTATAATCGGTGTCATACTGTTTAGCCGGGATATCGATGCCTACATGATAGTATGGCCAAGGATGGTTTCTGGGGTAGTACATGAACTCGCGTGACGAGTTGCTCACGTGATGCATCTGATCGGTTGGATCAAACGGCCACGTGTATTCACGTTTGTGGTGGTTGCAGACAGTCAGGCAACCGATGACGAGAAAAAGGCCGTAACGGCATAGCCTCAGAACACCCTGTGTCTCGGTCGTCGCCATCCTAGTCGGAGACGAAGAGGAACGGTGAAGAGAAGGGAAGAATCACCGGGTTGAGTCTTCGGAGGCGGATGTACCAGACCTTTGTCTGGTCGTAAACGAGCAAGCGTTGGATCTCCGAATTCAATGACACATCCGGAATACTTGCCCCGGGATCGTAAACCTCGAACTCCTGCCTGCTAAGCAGCATGCCGTTACGTAGGAGCTCAACTGCCGCCGGGTATACGCCACCATCCTCCCGGTTCGATTCAAGCAGAATCCCCACCGCAACAAAACCGTCTGAGGCGACGCTCATCGAGACGACTTTCGGGGACTGTCCTTGGATGGTATGGCGGGGCCATTTATCGATCCCCGTGGCCAAGTCGATAAATACGATCTTGTTTCCCGCCGCGGCGACGACGAGGTCGTCCTCTGGGGTGATCGCGGTCTCGGTTATCGGAGAGGAAAGATCGATCGGAAGGAGGGGGGGGGAGCTGACTCTGATGATGCGAAGAATGTTCGGCTTACGGACAGGTACGGCGACGAAACTGCCTTGATTGCTTGGAACAAAGTTGCCATAAAGACCCTCCAGTGAACCGACAACAGCGCCCGTCGCATCAATCGCTTTGAGCCCGTCTCGGCAGCGTACAAGAGTGACCCGGCCGTTTCTGCTGAATCGCGCGGCGGACGGTGTTCGACACTCAACCTCTCCCCGCTCTGGCGGCGGCGATCGTTTGTCACCGTTTTCGTCATAAGTGACCAGAGAGCCTCCGAACGAGGTATCAGGTGGACCCTCCCAGCGTTTTCCAATAGTCGTTTTTCCGCCCGGCGCAATCCTGTAGTAGTAATAACCGCGAGCATCATGAGGCGGCCACAGCAGGGACCCGGTCGCGACGTCTCGGGCCTCGAAACTCTCGATTGTCTGTCCTAGATACCGCATCCTCCCGTAGTGTAGGCCGTCGGAGGCTACGGTCAGTTCTTCATTTGGCCCGGCCTGGATGGTTGTCTCCCCGCCCAACGAATCAAACACGACGATCTGAAACCGCCCCGTAGATACAGCTTTCCCGGACGGGACTAGGACCCACTGACCAAGCTGCTGATAGAACTCTTTGGTCATCGGACGAGTGGTGTCTGCTACTGAATCGAGCTCGCTTTGATCTATGTCAGGCATCAGCGTCAGCGGCAGGAACGCGGTCGCGCCACCGACGATGTTCGTGCCGCCCGAGGCCCGGAAATCGACCCCGGAGATCGTCGTCGACGCCGATACCGTGTACGCGCCCTCGTTCAGACCAGTAAAGATCACGAAACCGTTGGCGTCCGTCGTACCAGACGCCACGACCGCGCCGGCCACGTCAACGTCGACCCCGGACTGGGGCTCGCCGTCACGGTTCGTTACCAACACGTTCAGGTCGCCCTGCGTCGGCGGCGGGCCTACCACTGGCGTCAGCACGATGTTCACCGTAGCCGTTGGAGCGCCCATCGAAAGCGATGCGATCGCCGATCCCGACGCAAACCCGCCCTTTGATGCCGTGACCGTGTACGACGTCGGGTTCGTGGGGATCGGAACGTTGGGGATCGAAAAGTTGCCCGCCGGATCGGAGAGCGTCGTAGGCGTGGCCGGCGACGTCCCGACCAGGGCGCCTACGATCGCGCTCGCATCAGCGGAATTAGTCACCGAGCCGCTAATCGTGCCCGTGACCTGTCCTAGCGCGACAGGGCAACTGCAAAGAACCAAGACAAATACGCAGAGGCCCCTGGTCACGATGGTCATCGGACTTCCTTGGCGGATGGATGCATGCTCATGCAAGCAGGACAATGCTGCCCGATCGGTCCCTATGAGCACGACTCCAGGCAATTGGTTCCGAGAAACCAGAATACAGAATGAGAATCGCGCTCAACGCCGCGTTACCAACCCATGCTCCGCTCTCCCCACCCATTGGCAGACTAGAAAAAGAGTGGTTCCTGATTGCAGCACCCATCCCGTTGTGTGCGCGGCAGGCGTAACGCAGTGAAGCATTAGAAGAAGCCTCGGCGACGCCGTCGTGCAGCGATTCGTCAGCGGTGGCGTTGAACACCACACCTTGAAGGAGCTTGGCATCCCTGGGCAATCGGAACAACCTCGGGTACGCTTCGACCAGCGCTTTTGGCCTCATAGTCAGTATCGTTTCACGCACGGCCTTGGCCCTATTCATCCCCTTTTGTTTTGCGGCGAAGGGTGAATGGGGCAAGTCCGCTCGCGCCACCGTGGCCGGATCGAAGACCCGAAGTCGTTTCACGCCCGCCATCCCAGCAAACAACGCCAACCACGCACCGGTCTTACCAGCACCGATTACTGTCGCGGACTTTGGGACAACAAGTCCTTTGATGCCGTGTTGACGAGAATAGTCAGGAACACCCAGCGTGAATTCCGTCGGATCACCGGCGGCCGCCGTCGGAAGCCAAGCGGTTGCAACCACGGCGCCACCCATTGCTGTCATGGCTTCACGACGGGTCAAGCTCATTGAGCACCTCCTTGCAGAGGAGTATGAGGGGAGCGCCAATACGTCTTCATCGACACACGGTCATCAAAAATGATCGCTTGAGTGGAACCCTTCGGCAGCTCGGCGGTCTTAGGATCCTTCGTGGCGTCGGTAGGCGTCGCGTAGGAAGCGAGGATCCGTAGCTTTGCGTCCCTAGCTTTTGCTAGATTTGCCTTTGTCGGAATTATTACCTCGATCGTAGGACAGATAGGACAACGTTGTCTGTGGGGGCGCACCCCTGATGGTGTGTAGGGGTTTTCCCCGTCCGACTGGGAATGGTCATTGACGAGGCGAATCTTATCGGTGTTGCGGCGTTACTTTACTTGCTTCTGTATCAACTCGGTCGAACGGACTGCTTGAAGACACTAGGTGTCATTCCAGCGCATCGTAGGAAGGCGCGTTCAAAAAGTTCTCAAGTCTCGGTATCCAACAGCTGACGCAACGCGGGCGATAGGAACGTTTCGCGCGGTTAATCGTCTCTTGGCTTCGGTAATTCGGATAAACGTGAGCCAATCACTAAACTTCACGCCCGACTTCTCGTGAAAGAAGCGGGAGAAATAACTCGGCTCGAGCCCGGCAACTTGAGCCGCAGTACGGAGCGTGATTCGCTCGTGATGGTGCTGCTCAACGTACTCCCGTACTCTGCCTAGACGAGCGTAGTAAGAAAAGACAGATTCTCGAATCTCGGTGGGATCAAACATCGCCTGCCTATCATATCGATCGACCGTCACCATATCGTCACCTGGCGGCGTAAGAGCTAGACTGGCCGTGACTAATGGCACATGTTGCATTTGATTGCATAGGTTAGGGCTTCAAAACCTATCCCTATTGGAGGTGACCATGAGGTTCAGAGGAGTGTGTTTTGCACTCGTAGCATTTGTTATTCCGACGCTGGTGGGGCCAACGCGCACTCGTAGCATTTGTTATTCCGACGCTGGTGGGGCCAACGCCAACCCATGCCCAAGAGAGCATCGTCATCGAGGTTACAACACCCGTCGACCTCAACGCGCCGAACCGACCTTTAGAAGAAGTTGAGCGCGATCAGTGGTCGAAACCAATCGAGACGTTCCAGTGGATTGGTCTCGAACCCGGCGATGTCGTCGTCGACTTTCACGCGGGCGGTGGCTACGCGACGTGGATCCTCTCGCACTGGGTGGGTCCGGAAGGCGTGGTCTTCACCGAGATGGCTGGCCGTCGCGCCGGGGCCCTAAAAGAACGCGTCGAGACGGGCGATCTGGCTGAGGTTGGCAACGTCGTGTTCGCTGCCAGCATCGAGGAGCTCCCAACGGATAGCCTCGACGTTTTTTACGTCGTGAGGAACTACCACGATTACGGAGCGGACGAAGTGCCGGGCTTCCTGGATCACGTGGCCCGTTCGCTCAAGCCCGGCGGCTTATTCGTCGTCATCGACGTGCGCGCCCGTGAGGGACGCGACGACGAAGGTCACCGGATCGCCGAGGACATCGTCATCGAAGAAACGACCGCGGCCGGCTTCGAGCTTGTCGACTCGACCGATTTACTGGCGAACCCTGATGACACCTACGAAGGCGCGCAGTGGGATAACCGCAATCAGCTCGACCACTTTGCGCTCAAGTTCCAGTTGCCGGAGAACGAGAGCGCCGAGGAGTACTAAGCGGCGCCTCCTCTACGGCAGATACTTCTCCGGTAGCGGACCCGCGCCAACCTCTTCGTCCCATGCGACGCCGGCGATCCACCAGCGACCATCGTTGTAGACGAGTTGGAAGCTGTTGACCCCGCGGCCCAGGATCTCGTCCTGACCCCACAGGTGCTTCTGATAGGTGCTGAACGCCTGGGCAACGTCGCCAAACTGCTCAATGACGGTGGCGATCTCCTCTTCTTGAAAGCCTTGATCGTCGGGTCCGCCGATCGGGTTGTTCTCGGCGTAGTAGTTATCGACCCAATCGATGAAATCCTGAACCGACAGGATGTCGAACTCGCCGTCCCGCTGCTCAGTGCTCGGGATCATGAGCGCACCCGGCAGGAACAGACCGCGGAAGCGATCCCAATCGAAGTTCTCACCCGGCTCGCGCGCCAGCGCGTCATAACCCGCGAGCACGATCGCCCTCGGTGACGCGACGTCTTCCGGGCGAACGTCGGCCGTCTGACCAAAGAGCGGTGTGATCGAAACAACCAATAACAGAGCTGCAAACCATGGGGCGACGATCTTCATCTGTAATCTCCTGACTGGGGACATAAAGGCGAGAATATCATTCCGAAGACGGTTCCCGTCCGCGGATCGTTCATTCGAGTAGTTTGAGTGACGTGGCAAGCCGTGTTCTGCCAGGCATCCTCCTAATCGTTGCTGGGATCGTCGTCGCGCTCTTAGCGATCGACGTGATCCAAGTCGACCCCAAAACGGTTCATGTCCCGAACTGGGTTCTCGGCCTCTTGGGCCTGCTGTTCGTGGGCGGAGGTCTGGCGACGATCGCCAACCCACAGAGCAGCCTCGCTTCGTGGTCGGCGGGGACCGTCGTCATTTCGATCACCGTCGTGTTCGCTTGGGTATCGCTTTACGGACCGGCCGAGCAGTTTTCCGGTGATCTCCCCTTCCTGTCGCGTGAAACCAACGTGACGATCGCCAGAATTGTGTTCGGGTGCGTCGCGCTGCTCGGCCTGGCGATCACCGTCGCAGCCGCCAGGAAAACGTGGGGCCGATCCGATCGTTAGAGGCTCCGGCATCGACCCAAATCCAGACACATAGGTATAACAATATTCACATAGATAAAATCCCCGCTCGACATGATTCATGGTTGAAATCCTGCGCCGATGCGGATATACAAGGATAGATAGCAACACCGTAAACACGGGCCGAACGGAGGCTTGGCGTGGAAAA
>JBDHFX010000070.1:0-9035 GCA_039590215.1 Gemmatimonadota bacterium
TTGTACATCTTCCAGTTGGCGGCGATGATCGTGGGCCGTTTTGACGCGTTCACGCCGCGCTCCTCCGGGTCACTGGATCCAGCACTTCGATCCCCGGCAGCGTAGCCCCGGAGACGAGTTTGAGCGCTGCCCCACCTCCGGTTGAGACGTGGCTGACAGCATCGATCAACCCGCCGCGCTCGAGTGCGGCGATCGAGTCACCGCCACCCACGACAGTATAGGCACCATGATCTGTGACCTCAGCCAAGCCCTTCGCCACCGCCAATGTCCCAGCATCAAACGGTGGCGTCTCGAACACCCCCAGCGGACCATTCCAGAAAACCGTGCGCGCTCCCTTCAGCGCGCTGACAATCGCCCGGATCGAGCCCGGACCGATATCGAGGATCTTTCGCCCCTGCGGCACGCCGTCGGAAGAGGTGGTCTCGCGTTCCGCGTCCGCATCGATGGCAGTCGCAACAACCACGTCCGTTGGCAGCAGAACTTTGTCCGGGTATCGATCCAAGATTTGGCGTGCCGTTTCCACACGATCGGGCTCGATCAGCGAGTCGCCGACTTCCACCCCGGTGGCAAGGAGGAATGTGTTGGCCATACCGCCGCCGAGGCAGACGCGGTCGCATCGTCGAGCGAGCTCGTCAACGATCTCCAGCTTGCCGGCGATCTTGCCACCCCCGAGTACTGCCACGAATGGCCGTTCGGGCTCGAGAAGTCGATGGAACGCGTTCAGCTCGCGCTCGACGAGTTGGCCCGCAACACGCGGGCTCAAGTGGTCGGCTACCCCAACCGTCGAGGCATGCGCGCGGTGACAAGTTCCAAAAGCATCCTGGACGAAAAGCTGGCCAAAGCGCGCCAGCCGGGCGGCGAAGCCGGGTTCGTTGGTAGTTTCGCCCGGCTCGAAGCGGAGGTTCTCGAGCAGGAACACGTCCCCAGGTTCACCCACGCGAATCAGCTTGACGGCTCGCTCGTCGAATGGCTCCGAAAGAAAGACGATGCGTCGTCCCAGCAGCTCCTCGAGACATCGCGCCACCGGTGCCAGCGACAGCTCCGATCGCCGTTCTCCGCCGGGTCGCCCGAGGTGGCTCACGAGTATGACCGTCGCACCACAGCGCGCAAGTCCGGTCACCGTTGGAAGCGTGGCTCGGATCCTCGCGTCGCTCGCCACCCGCAGGGTTTCACCCTCACCTTCGAGCGGAACGTTGAAGTCAACAGGTACTCGGCCAAGTCGACAAGCCGCGTGGCGTACCCCATCTCGTTGTCGTACCAGGCCAATACCTTGACCAGCGTCCCGTCAATCACTGACGTCGACAGCGCATCGACGGTCGCCGAATCGGTCGTCGATATGTAGTCGACCGAAACCAAAGGCTCATCGCTGACCGCGAGAACTCCCGCCAGCCGACCCTTCACGGCCTCGCGGAAAGCGGCGTTGATCTTCTCTGCATCGGTAGGGCGCTCGACCTCGACCGTCAAGTCGACGAGCGACACGTCCGGGATGGGAACGCGGATCGCCATACCATCGATCTTCCCGGTCAACTCCGGAAGCACCAGCGCGGCTGCCTTGGCTGCGCCGGTTGTCGTGGGGATCATCGACAGCGCTCCAGCGCGGGCGCGTCGCAGATCTTCGCTTGGTGTATCGAGCATGTTCTGGCTGGCCGTGTAGGCGTGCGTGGTCGTCATGAGTCCATGCACCCACCCCGCCGTGTCCATGATGACCTTGGCCACCGGGGTGACGCAATTGGTCGTGCACGACGCGTTCGAAATCACATCGTGGCCGGCCTCGATGAGATCCTCGTTGACACCCATCACGACCATGATGTCGCAATCCTTGCCCGGCGCCGAAATGATCACCTTGCGGGCGCCCGCTGCCAGATGCATAGCAGCCTTGTCCCGATCGCGGAATAGGCCCGTCGACTCGATCACCACGTCGACCCCCAGATCACCCCATGGCAGCTTGGCTGGATCGGGCTCCGAAACCACCTCGATCACGTCGTCGCCGACTCGGAGCTTTCCGTTCTCTGCTCGAGCATCCACGCCAAGCCGACCATGAACCGAATCGTATTCCAACAAGTGGGCCAGCGTGGTCGCATCGGTCAAATCGTTGACCGCCACCAGATCGAGATCGCGCCCTGACCGTCGAAGTGACCGATACGCGATACGGCCGATGCGGCCGAACCCGTTGATGGCGAGACGCATCCTGGACCTCCGTGTAAGTGGTAATCGGCAACGATGGAGCAAAACCTAGAAAGGCTTGAACCGGCAGCAAGTTATCCGTCGTTACGATCGGTGGCGAGGGCAAACGTGACGCCGATAACGCGACCGGTGCCACCCGTGATGAGCGCGCTAGCGGCCGCGCGAAGTGTAGCCCCGCTCGTGGCGACGTCGTCGATCAGTCCAACCGTCGCACTTGCCTCGAGTGAGGTTCGGTGTGAGAATGCCCCGCTCACGTTGGCCACCCGATCGGCTCGGCCAAGCCCGACTTGCGGTGGCGTCGTTCGCACCCTTGCCAGACCATCGACGACCGGCCGGTCGATCCTCGTTGCCAACCGTTCGGCGATCAATCGAGCCTGGTTGAAACCCCGCTCACGGTACCTGAGTGGGTGGAGTGGCACGGGCACGAGGAGGTCTAGCTGAAGACCTCGGAGCTGGATCTCGTCGGCCATCTTCTCGGCACATATGTCGGCCAAGTGCTGCCACCCACCATACTTGATCGCGCGCACGATCGCTTCCGCGACATCCCGATAGCGAACCGCAGCGATCGCTGTTAGCTCCAGCGGCCAGTCACGACATCGCCAACAGGCCGCCGTTCGACGACTCGAGACCAACCCGCAGCGGGGGCAACTAGAACCACTGACAGGCACCAGCAGCGACAGACACGGCCCGCACACCGCAGGACGGGCGGACGTCAGCCGATCCTCACAGTGGATGCACCGCGGAGGCAACAAAAGATCCGCCGCGAGCCCCAGAACTCCGGCGATAGTGTTGGTCGCTGAGGCGATATCCCCACCTCGAGCGGCAGGGGGTCTTGGCTGGCGGCTAGCTGCCGGGCAGGGTCAAGCGGGGGAATTGGCTCGAGAGGGTGGCCAGATATCGGCTGCGCTCGTCACCACTCAGAATCGACGCCAGTCTTTCGAGCCACTGTTCAGCGGCTTCAATACGCTCGGTGAAGTAGTTGGCCGCCACCAACCCCAAGTACGCGAGACGGATCCCATCGTCTAACTCGATCGCCCGTTCGAACTCTCCAATCGCGTTCGCATAATCCCCGAGATGCAAGTACGAGCCCCCGAGAAGGGCATGCGCGTTACCGTGTAGCGGATCGAGCTCGATGACCCTACGAAACAGCGGAACCGCATCCGAGTACCGTCCCTCGACGTAAAACTCGCCGCCCAACGCATACAACGAATCCGCCTCGTCGGTAAAGACGGTCTCGGCACCCGCCACAGACAACGTGGCAAACAACATGCCGGCAGCGAACAGTCCTAACGATGCAACCCGAACTCGCACTGAATCGGTCCTCGAGACTAAGAGTTTTGGGGATTGGATTCTTAGGATCGTAACATTAGAGCATAGCTTCTCGTGCTCGATTCGTCAACCGGTCGACAACTGTCGAAGATGATCCTGCACGAAGCCTTCGAGGCAAACCCGGATCTCGGCGAACGCGATCTCGTAGGCTCTGCGACCCCATCCGATAGGATCCCCTACACCATGACCGATCTGTCCGCTGCGGTCGAACTCGGTTATGACACGCGCGTCTGCCGTGTCGTCCAGCGCCAGCGCACGAGCCACATGGCCATGCGACATGCCCAGCACAATATCCGCCCATTGAACGAGCTCGACGGTCAATGGTTGCGCTTGGTGATCCGACAAGTCGAGTCCCGCCTCCGCCGCTATCGCTTGCGATTCTGGATGCGCCGGCCAACCAGGTGTGGCGTGGGTACCCGCCGAGACAACTTCGGTATCGATCCCCGCTTCTTCGGTTAGCTGGCGGAGCAAGGCCTCGGCTATCGGCGTCCGGCAGGTGTTGCCGGTACATACGACCAGCACTCGATAAGGACGTGACTCGCTCACGTGGCTAAAGTCGCCCACCTCAGGCCTGTCGGCAATACTCCCACAACAATTCCAGCCTTCCTACAGCCGAATGTCAGGTCGGATCGCGCGCAGTCGAGCCAATCGGATCGCGCCCTCGCGCACCAAACGAGGCGGCTCCTCCGTCACGTCCACGATCGACGAGGGATCGACGGCAACAAGCTTGGCCGAGTGCGGTTCTGTCGGCACCAACGCAACCCCGATTGCAGTGGATTGCGGTGCCTTCGACAATTGCTGGATGGCGGCCTCCACAGACGTCGTTGGCGGTGCGCCACGGCGATTGGCGCTGGTCGAGAACAGCGGTCCGCCCCAGGCCGTGACCAGCCGCCGCGATGTCGCGTCGGCTGCGGGTCGGATTGCAAGCTTGTCGTCAACCGCCACTGCAGCAGGTGCACCCTCCCCTGCGGCCACAACCAAGGTCAGCGGCCCGGGCCACAGCGCTGTAGCCAACTCCTCGGCCGCTGTGCTCCACACCGCCGCTGACGACCGCGCGGCAGCGACGTCCTCGACCAGGCAGACGAACGGACGTGGTTTGTGGTAACCCTTGATTCGCCGTGCGGCATCTACCGCTCCGGTGTGGTACGGATCGCCGCTGAGGCTGGTCACCGTTTCCGTCGGGTGGATGACAAGCCGGCCGTTGGCCAGGATACGCTTCGCGACCGCTATCCCCTCGTCGTCGGCCAATTTGAGCGGAATCTTCACGCGATCGAGGATCTAGACGCGAACGTCACCCGTCATCTCGAGCTCACCCGAATACGATTCGAGCCGCGGTCGAACCACCTCCCGGACAAACCGCCGCGCTTGCTCCGGCGCGCGTCCGACCAGCGTTGACGGGTCGGAAGCCGCATCCCACACCGCCGACGGCAGCTCAGCGAAGCCCTCTTCGCTCGCCAATCGCGCCAGCAGATCGTTGCCACCCCCGGCTGCTGCTTGCTCGGCCGCCTCGCGGGCACGAACCCGCACACGTTCGTGAAGCGCCTGCCGATCGCCGCCCGCCGTGACCGCCGCCATCAGAAGGTTCTCGCTCGCCATCGCGGGGAGCTCATCGGCCAAGTGTCGAGCGATTGCCGCCTCCGAGATCTCAAGGCCATTGGCGATACTGTGGCAGAGAACCAACAGCGCGTCAATCGTCAGAAACAACTCCGGCATCGCGATCCGCTTATTGGCTGAGTCATCAAGCGATCGCTCGAGCCATTGGGTCGCCGCGGTATGAGCGAAATTCGATCCAGTCTGAATGGCCAACCGCGCTAACCCACCGATGCGTTCAGCCCGGACTGGATTTCGCTTGTATGCCATGGCCGACGATCCGACCTGTCGCTCGCCAAACGGCTCAAAAACCTCGCCGAGATGCTGCAGCAGTCGAAGATCATAGCTGAACTTGCTGGCGGATTGAGCGATACCGGCCAGCGTGGCCGACCATGCGGCATCAACTCGCCTGGAATATGTCTGGCCGGTGATCGGGAACGCAGCCGCTGCTCCCAGCTTCTTGATGATCGAATCCTCTAGGGCGTCGACTTTGTCCGGGTCGCCACCGGTCAACGCCATGAACGACGCTTGAGTTCCCGTCGTTCCCTTGATTCCCCGAAGCCGAAAGCCGCCCAATCGATACTCGATCTCGTCGAGATCAAACATGAGATCGGCGATCCACAGACACGCGCGCTTCCCAACGGTCGTGGGTTGAGCGGGTTGGAAGTGAGTCCACGCTAGCGTGGGTAGATCGGCATGAGCTTCGGCGAATTCAGTCAGTGCCTTGACGACACACAGCGTCTTTCGCTCGACAACGCGCAGCGCTTCGCGCATGATCAGCAAGTCACCATTGTCGACTACGAAAGCGCTGGTCGCCCCCAGGTGCACGATACCCGCAGCCGCCGGTGCCACCTCCCCGTAGGCGCGTACGTGCGCCATGACGTCGTGCCGTAACTCCCGTTCGAGCTCGTCTGCGCGATCGAAATCGATGTCGTTGAGCGCTCCCTTGAGTTCCTCGACCTGCTCAAACGTCACACCCCCCACCCCGAGCTCGGCCTGGGACTCAGCCAGCGCAACCCAAATCTGCCGCCAGGTCTGAACTCGACGGCGGGCAGAAAACAACGCCGCCATCTCTTGACTCGCGTACCGTTCGAGGAGCGGGTGCTCGAAGCGGGCTCGGTGATCCTGCGGTGAGGGGTCGCTCAAGCGCCCGACGGGGTGGAGGCTCGACCGAGGATTCTCAACGCCAGGTGAGCAGCGTTAGCCCCGCTGTCGATCCCCACCGTGGCGACCGGCACGCCGGGCGGCATCATGGCGATCGCCAAGAGGGCGTCGACACCGCGCAGCGGCCCAGCCGCTACCGGTAGCCCGATCACGGGCAATGTCGTGTGTGCGGCAACCACACCTGGCAGCGCTGCCGCCAAACCCGCCGCCGCGATGACCACTCGAAAACCGTCGTCGGCAGCATGCCTAGCCAGCTCGGCCACGCGGTCCGGATTGCGATGCGCCGACGCGATCTCAAACCGGTAGGCCACGTTCGCCGTCTCCAGAACCTTCTCTGCTTTGGCTACGGTATCACGATCGGAGTTCGATCCGGCCAAGATCAAGACTTCGGGTTTCTCAGAGCTCATATCGCTGGCGACCGACATCACTCGATCCATTCATGAAAGTCGTCTCCAATGACGCCGCGCTGCTTGTACCGCAACATGGAGTCCTGACAGGAACAGGCAAACGGCGTGTCAGGAATGACGTCGAGCAAACTCCAAGTGATTTCCGGAATCCGGTTGACCGCTTTGTCCGACCGCCGGCGGCGCTCAGCATCATCCATCTGGGCCACCCCCTCGGCGAATGACGTGATATACGCGATTGGGTGGTAGCAGATCTCCAACTCTCGCGCCAAGAAGGCCTCCGGTGCCAGCGTCATTCCAACCAACTCCGCCCCAAGTTGACGCAACATCTTGATCTCGGCCGAGGTCTCGAACCGAGGGCCTTCCGACACTGCGTACACGACCCCGGTCGCTACCGGCCCCCCGTCTTCGCTGAGCACACTTCCGACGGCGTTTGCCAGGGTCGGACAAAAGACCGGCTCCTGCCTCAGCAAACCGATGCCCTTGTTCTCAAAAAACGTCCCGGGGCGGCTTCGCGTCATGTCGAGCAAATCGCCTGGAAGCACAAAGTCTCCAACCTCCATGTCCGGAGAAAGCGATCCTGGACCCGTCCAAGCGATGATTCGGCGTACACCCAACTCCTTCAGCGCCCATACATTGGCACGATAGTTCACAAACGGTGCTGACACCCGATACTGTCCCTCCCCGTGCCGGGGTAGTACGTAGAACCGCCGGCCCTGATGCTCCATGAACAGAATTGGCATCGAGCACCCAAACGGGGTTTCCTTGACCAACATGTCTGTGATCGTTCCTAAACGCTGGCGAGCAAGCCGGTACACCTTTCCGCCAGCGATGAACGCGATCTCGCTGTGGTTCTCTTCGTATGCGCGGGAAAGCAGCTGCGGAAAAGCGTCGGGCTTTGACTCGGCTGTCACACGACGTCAGTTGCGCGATGGGCGGCGACCCGGAACACTGGCCTCGACTCCGGCCAGTCGGTCGAGCGCGTCAAGCGCTGCCTCCTTTTCAGCTTCCTTTTTTGTACGACCCCAACCGGAGCCCAACGGCTCCCCCTCGAGCCAAACCTGGCATCGAAAATTGATGTCGGCGCGATCGCTGCCCGGAGCGGCTTGAGCACGGCTGGTGCGGTAGGTCAGTTGGCCCCGGCCGAGTTCGTGGATCATCTCCTGCAGTCGATTCTTGGCCGTATGGAAACCGCCTTCGAACTCAATGTCTCGGGATAGTATGCTCTGTTCGATGAACCGCTGGGCTACGTCGAAGCCGCCATCCAGGTAAAGGGCCCCGATCAACGCCTCTAGTGAATCCGCCGCGATCTTCCGCCGCCCCCCGCCCGCCAAGAGGTTCTGATCGTCGCCGGTCTGAATGGAGTCCGGTAGCCCCATCGCCTCGGAAGCTCGCGCCAAGAATCGCCTCGAGATGATGTGCGCTCGTTGCTGCGACAGCATCCCTTCCTGAGCTTCTGGGTAACGTGCGAACAGCCACTCGCTAACGACCAAGTTCAACACCGAGTCGCCGAGAAACTCCAACCGCTCGTACGACTCGCCACGATTGTCCGAATTCAGCAGAAACGATGGATGTGTAGTGGCCCGACCCAATAGCTCCCGATCCCGAAACTCATGGTCGAGCATATGCTCGAGCAGATTGAGCCGGTCTTCGCGCCGTTTCGACCGTGCGAGACCGCCCATGAGTCGACGGATCCAGTCGCGCAGCCTCACGTGCTATTCCTCGAACTGTTTGAGAGCGAGAGTTGCGTTGTGACCTCCGAAGCCAAACGAGTTGGTCAACGCCCCGACGACGTTCGCCTGACGCATCTCATTGGGGACGTAGTCAAGATCACACTCCGGGTCTGGAACCTCGTAGTTGATCGTTGGGGGTACCTTGCCGGTCGCCAGCACCATGGCGGTTACTACAAACTCGAGCCCTCCCGCCCCACCGAGAAGATGCCCCGTCATCGATTTTGTCGAACCTACCATGATCTTGCTGGCATGGTCGCCAAACACCGTCTTGATGGCTTGCGTTTCGTAGGCATCATTGAGTGGCGTCGATGTGCCGTGCGCGTTGATGTAGTCGATGTCGGTGGGCTCCACGCCGGCCTCGTCTATCGCTCGCTGCATCGCTCGTGCCGCGCCTTCACCCTGCGGCGCTGGTGCGGTTATGTGGTACGCGTCGGCGGTCATGCCGACACCAACGACCTCGGCATAGATCCGAGCCCCGCGATCGCGGGCGTGATCCAGCTCTTCGAGGATCGCCATTCCGGCGCCTTCACCAAGAACGAACCCGTCCCGTCCTGCATCGAACGGCCGGCAGGCGCGCTCGGGCTCGTCGTTCCGTGTTGACATCGCCTTCATGGCCGCAAACCCACCGATC
>JBDHFX010000071.1:0-19609 GCA_039590215.1 Gemmatimonadota bacterium
GGTGACGACCAGCGGGGTGTCGACCGAGAACGAGGTCGCGACCATCGACGTGCCCGCCAACCACCACGGCAGGTTGCGCCCGGATACGAAGAACTCTTGTGTCGATGAGCTGGCACGCCGAACGAAGTACAGGCCGACCGCCAGCGTAAACGCGAAGTACAGTGCCAAGACCGCCCAGTCGATCCAGTGGAGTTGGGCGAAGAAGCTGGCTACGCTCACCCGTTAGCCTGAGATCCTGAGCCGTTGTCCGATTTCGATGTGGTTGCTGTCTTGAATGTCGTTGAGGGCGATGAGCACGGTCACCGTGGTTCCGTGTCGCACGGCGATCAAGCTCAACGTGTCGCCCCGTTGGACGGTGTAGTAGCGCGGCCCGTCTCCTTCCACTGTGCGGATCCGCTGTCCGCTGCGACCCGCGACCGCCGAGGCGAGTTGCGCTGGACCTTCCTCGACCAGTTCCGGTGGAACCCGTAGCTCGAAGCCACCGGGCACGTTACGCCTGCCGCGGGCGACCGCATTGGTGAGCGATGGGTTCAGCTGCCACAGACGCTCGAGTTCGACGCTGATCGCCGTGGCGACGTCAGCGAGCTTCATCGAGGTCGGCACCTCGATGGTCTCGAACTCCAACGTATCGAACGGATCGAGCAAACCGAAGTACTCCTCCCTATTGTTGACGACCTCGAGTGCGGCCAAGAACTCGGGGTAGAAGTTCTTGGACGCGAACTTGAACCGCGGCCCATCGTAATGCATGCGGATCGTCATGTAGTCGTCGCTACCGACATCGCGGACGGCGCGTTTCATTCCCGCCAAACCGTGGTTGTACGCAGTCAACGCGAGCGGCCAGCTCCCAAGCACCTCGTAGTTGTGCTTGAGCAACCGTGCCGCGCCACGGGCCGCGATGATCGGGTCGAAACGCTGATCCACCGTTCGGCCGACCTTCATATACAACCGTCCGGTCGATGGCATGAACTGCCAAACGCCGCCAGCACCGACCGCCGATCGAGCCTCCAGGTTGAACGTCGTCTCGATCATCGGTAGCCACGCGATCTCGCGCGGAACATCCTCCTCGTCGAGGACGGCGATGATGTGATCGTGATACTGCCCCTCGCGCAACAGCCCCTCTCCGAACGGCTCCTTGAGGCCGCGCTGTATGCGGACTCGATCGGCCGCTTTACGCCACCGCTCGGGACCGGCACCCGAGCCGAACACGTTGTACACGTCGCGGTACTCGCCGGCGAGTGTGCGCGGATCGGGGTTTCGCTCCGCCAGATCGAGCAGGATGTCGCGGATGTGTGCTTTGAGCGCTTTTTGCTCTTTTTGGTTGGCCTTCCGGATCGCGGCGTCGTCGGACTTCTCCTGCGGAACAACCTGGTAAACGATGCTCAGGTCGTCGCGATCGTGAACTACGATCTCGTCCTCGCTCCACACGGCGAAAACGTTTTTCCAGAACTCGACCGTGGGACGCAACCCGTGTGGGGCAGGGAAGGCGTTGGCGTGTTGACTGAACGCCGGAGTCGGGCCAAAAGACACCATAAGCATGGAGATCGCGATGATGGCGATGCGCATTGCCCGGGGAGGATAGAGGATCGTCGGTACGTGCATGCAGCTATACGCTGATACGCAAAACCCTGGCCAGATGTTCACGTTTACTACGGGATCTGTACGGGCAGGCGCCCCGGGGCTGGCCGCTTCCCTCGGAGGAACGCTAGCGCCGCCCGCTGGCTCGATGGATCCTCGCCGTACGCCCACACGACTCGGGATGGGGCCCGAACCTGGGCTAGGATATGTGGACTCGAGAAAATCAACAAGACCGACTCGCGATCTGGTCCGCAGACAGCACGGACCGCATGGCTGCCGAGCTCGGATAATCCTTGACGTCCTTTGGACGCTCGAATCGGGCTAAATACGGCGCACACGCTGGGCCCGTTCGAGGTCCGCCGCTCGGCTTCGGCGATCTTCGCCCGGGTTCGCTCTTCGCCTTCCGTAGTATCGACGATCACCATCCGATCGCTTGCCTCGGACGCCAACCACCCCGCAAGGCGCACCTCGTCCGGCTCGATCTCGCCATCGAGAACGACGGTCCACTGAGCTTGATCGGGCCAAGTGGGATCTGTTGGCGGGCTGGACGGATTGGCGGTGACCGCAGCCGTGGCCAAGCGGTCGGCGAGCGCGACAAGATCGGGGGCACGACCGACGAACTCGTGACGCAAGACCCAGAGCTTGAGACGCAGCAAACGAGCGGCGGCTCGTTCGCATCGACCGCGATCGATCCGACCGTTTTCGATGGCCGAAACCAGCCCACCGTGAACGGTAACCGGGTCGGGCGGATAGAGAAGCCAGTCGACCCCCGCCTCGAGCGCGCGCTGAGCGGCGGCTTCCGGCGCCTCGCCCGCCACCGCCCCCATCATGAGCGCATCCGAGCAGATCACGCCATCGAATCCCCACTCGCGTTTTAGAAGCTCGTTGACCGCCGTCGAGAACGTCGCCGATCGTTTCCGACCGTCCGGCTCCAGCGCCGGAAACGCGACGTGCGTTGTCATCACAATGCGCGCGCCGGCTCGGAGACCGGCCCGAAACGGCACCCAATCGATGGTCTCGAGTTCGTCGCGTGTGGCGTGGACGACGGGCAGCGTGTGATGGCTGTCGGTCGTCGTTCGGCCGTGACCGGGAAAGTGTTTGACCGCCGCCGCCACGCCCACCGACTGAAGTCCTTCCACCGTGGCGGCAACGATCGCCGCGACTCGCCCGGGATCGTCGCCGGCCGCACGCGTGCCCACGATCGGGTTGGTAGGCTCGATCGCCAGATCAGCCACCGGCGCGAAATCGACGTGAAAACCGTGCGCTCGAAGCTCGGTGCCGATAGCGGCGCCAACCGCTTCGGCCAACGCAACGTCGTCGGCTGCGCCGAGCGCCATCAGCGGCGGGAAGACGGTGCCGTCGCCGGGAAACTGTTGGCCAAACCCGCGCTCGAAGTCGCCGGTCACGAGCAACGGGACCGGAGATCCTCGCTGCGCTTCGGCTAACAGATCAGCGACCGCCTCGAGTTGCCCACCAAAGACGATCACCCCACCCCAGCCGCACGCCTCGAGATCCGCCAGAAAACGATCGTGCGTCCTCTGGTCGCCGTCGTAGTCGCGCAACGCGACGCAGATCAGCTGACCGACCAGCGCCTCGGGCGAGAGCTCGGTCGGGTCCGGAAGCGCGAGCCCGCTCACTCGTCTGTTGGCGGGGGGAGCGTCAGTTTCCCACATCGCACGGTGTGCTTGGCGCCAGTCGCCGATGGGAGATTGACCGCTCGCCCGAGCGCGCTCTCATAGGCCAGGATCGCGAATGCGATCGCTTCCTTCAGGTCGCCGTCCATGCCGCGCCCTTCGATCGCGATCACCGCGCGCGGCCGACAGCGCTCGGCGAGTCCGTCCATGAGCGCACCGTTCTTACGACCACCACCGGAGACGAGCACCACGGCGTCCTCGGGTACTGACGGCGTACCCGCCGAGCCGTCGAGAGCGCGGGCCACGCTTTCAACGGTTAATGCCGCAGCGGTAGCCAAGTGCTCGTCTATCTGATCCGGTGAAAGGCCTTCCAGCGGTGCGAATTGACGTTCGACAAACGGTGTTCCAAACGCTTCGCGCCCTGTCGACTTGGGTGCTGGTCGAGAAAAGTATGGGTCAGCCAACGCAGCCTGGAGGCGGCCCGCATCGACCGCACCACGACTCGCCGCTGCACCTCCTTCGTCGCGATCGGCGTCGAGCAGCCGCCTCGCGAGCTCGTCCAGCACCATGTTGCCAGGTCCGGTGTCAAACGCGATCACGTCGCCGCGCTCGGCGCCGGGCGGGAGCACCGTCAGGTTCGCGATCCCCCCGAGGTTCAAACACACCGTCCAGCGATCGGGATCCCCGAACAAGAGCCAGTCGACGTACGGGACCAGCGGTGCACCCTGACCGCCGGCGGCGATATCAGCGGTCCGAAAATCCGACCAAACGGGGCAACCGGTGCGCTCGGCGATCTCGGCCGGTTCGCCGATCTGTAACGTGGCTGCCACACCGCCAATCGCGCCGTCGGGATCGTGCCACACCGTTTGCCCGTGGCTACCGATCAACGCGACTTCATCGAGCGACACGCGTGCTTGCGCCGCCGCGGCGACCGCGGCTTCGGCGAACGCGATCCCGACCTCGACCCCGAGCCGGGCGAGATCCGGCAGCGCCAACGACTCCGGCGCGCGCAGCAGATTGGCCAAGGAACCTGGGTACGAAGCCACCGCCGAGCCCAACAGCTCCCATTTGAACGGCTCGCCGGGCGGGTAGCTGAGCCGTACGCAGGCGGCGTCGACGCCATCGGCCGACGTTCCCGACATGAGACCGATGACGACGACCGGCTCGGTCGGCTGCAGACCTAGAACGGTGTGCATTTAGACAAGGTAGGGGCCGGCGCACCGGCAGGACAGACGCGATCTTCCGGGTGTGACACTCGATCGTGTCCTGCGCTCGAACTCGATTCACGAGCTGGAGCTCCTTCTGGCTCGGCGTAACGATCTCGCGCGCTCACCGTTCGGCTCGGCCTCGATCCGCGCCGAGACCGAGATCCTCGACGACGCGATCGAAACGATCTTTGGCGCTTCGAGACGGCTCGCCGTGTACGGCAGCCTTGCACCCGGGGAATCGAACCACCACGTGTTGACCAATCTCACTGGTGAGTGGTTTGACGGCGTCGTCCGCGGCCACTTGATGGATTCCGGGTGGGGATCGGACCTCGGCTACCCTGCGCTGCGTTGGGATCCCAACGGCGATGAAGTGCCGGCGAAACTGCTCGTTTCAGCTGACCTGCCCGGTCATTGGGAACGCCTCGATGCGTTCGAGGGCGATCATTATCGCCGCGATCTGGTCACCGTACACCATCCGGGGAACGAGACCTCGATCGCCAACATCTATGTTGTGCGGGAGACCTGAAGCGGTGCCGAAAAAGGCACGAAAAGCGGTTAGACAACCACCCAACGATCGGGTATAATGTCTTGCCCCCCGACCGGCAGTGTTTTTTTGTAGTCATTCAGGCCCGTTGCCGACGAAATGAACCATCTATCCAGGGAGGGATAGGATGGAAACGTGGGTAAGCCGGGCGATAGTCCTTCCCCTGATCGCCTTTTCAGTTGCCGCTTGTTCCGACGATGGGCCGAGCGGCCCGCAGGTCCCAGCCGACTCGGGCGGCATCTCAGGTCAGCTCACCGCTAGCGCGGCTGCGCTTGGCGCCGCAATGGCTCTCGCCGACGGCGACGACGACTTCTTCGTCGGCGAAGCCACATTGGCCAACGTGTCGGTCGAGATCATCGACGCAGCCAGTACCGTCGTCTTTTCGACGGACACCGATGGCGCGGGGAGGTTCACGAGCGAGCTCTCGCCCGGAACCTACACCGTGGTCGTGACGCTCGATGACGGGAGCGAGTTGTCGTTCGTCCTCGAGGTAGCCGAAGGCGAGATGCTGTTCGTCCGCGGCAAGGTCGATGTCAACCCGAGCGGCAAGATCAAGATCAACCTGAAGATCTTCCGCGATCAGGATGGGGACGGAGAGGCGGACGACAACTTCACGATCCGAATCACCGGTCGTGAGGCGGATCAGCCTTCGAGCGGGATAACGGACGCCGAGACGCTGGGTGCTGCCGACAAGGTGGTCGTTTGCCACGCCCCGCCGGGGAATCCCGACAACGAGCACACGATCGTCGTCGGACCCTCCGCGGAGCAGGCTCAGGGACCGTGCGAGGGTGACCTGGTCGATGGTGAGCCCGATGGCGACGGCGATGGCGATGGAGACGGTAGCGCCGAGAAAGTACTCGTATGCCACATACCGCCGGGGAACCCCGACAACCTCCGGGCGATCGACATCTCAGTCGACGCGTTGGAAGCGCATCTCGCGCACGGCGACATCGAAGGCGAGTGCCCGGTCGACGGTGACGGCGACGGGGGTGGCCCCTAAGCCGGGAACCCTGCCAACCCAAGCGGGTACGGTTTACATGGCGTCATCGTCGTGACAATCGCGGCCCCACGGTGGTGATGCTCGAAAAGCCCCCTCCTGCGGGAGGGGGCTTTTTCACATCCACACCATTGCCGCACGACTCGCCTACCGATACCATCATCCGCGTATCCATTGTCGCACATCCAAGCCGAGAATCTCAGCCGAGGAGTTACCCATGACGGTTCATAAAGTGATCGAAGTTCTATCGCAATCGGATAAAGGGTGGAGCGAAGCTGCGCAGGCTGCCATCGCCGAAGCCTCCGAGACGGTGAAGGGGATCAAGTCGATCTACATCGAGGAGTTTCAAGGCGTCGTCGAGAACAACAAGATCACTCAATATCGGGTGAACGCGAAGATCACGTTCGCGGTCGGCGACAACCGGTAGCTTGACATCACGGTGACGTTGGGAGTCGTCGGCTTCGGCCGGCGCTCCACGTCACGCCCCACCCTTCACGCTGGCGCTCCACCGATGACGATCTGATGTACATCGAGATCCATACCTCCGCGAAGCTAAAGGAGCACTGGGAACGGGAGCACTCGCTCGACTGTGTCGTTTGCCAGAACCTGGACCTTCGGGGCGAGACCGAGTTTCTGCTGGCGATCAACGCCAACCGGGCGGTCTTTCTCGGGTGTCAGTTCGAGGGGCCGGCGCTCGAGCACATCCTCGATACCTGCGGGCTGGTTTTTCCCCGGCTCAGCGAACACCTCGAGCTGCCGTTCCAGCCCTATCGGCACAGCTTGTACATGGTGCCCGAGCTCATGGCGGGCTTCGATCCTGACAGGCCGGCGAGCCTCGCAGATACGGTCGACGGGAAGATCTACAGACGCTTTCAGAAGTATCGCGGGAGCGACGACCAGCCGACGCCGATCCTCGAAGCGCTCGCCCAGCGCATTCACGACCACTCAATCGATGATGCGTTGTATGAATTCCTCCTCGAGCACGAGCACGTGGCCGGAATCATGGGTGGTCATCGGATGGTGCGCGGTGAGCAGGCGTACCGCGACGTCGCATGGATGGCGCGTGAACTCACGCGGAGCAACATGTTGGTCGCCACCGGCGGCGGCCCGGGTGCGATGGAGGCCGCCAACCTTGGCGCCTGGCTGGCACCGTACAACGATCACGCACTCGATGTGGCGATCGAAGTTCTCACTCCATCGCCTGTCTTTGACGACGATCCCGGTGATTACGTCGCGCACGGCTACAAGGTCCTTGACCGGTTGGCTGGCACCGATTCGCCGAACAACTCCGCCGGCGCGCCCAGCCTCGCCGTTCCGACCTGGTTCTACGGTCACGAACCCACCAACGTGTTCTCGACCCACATCGCCAAGTACTTCGCCAACTCCATCCGCGAAGACGGCCTAGTCGGGATCGCCACCCGTGGCATCGTGTTCGCGCCCGGGAAGGCCGGCACCGTGCAGGAGATCTTTCAGGATGCTACCCAGAACTACTACGGCACCTGCAAGGTCATAAGCCCGATGGTGCTGTTCGGTAAGAAGTATTGGGCCGACGAGCTGCCGGTCGCTCAGATCCTGCAGCGTTTGGGCGAGGGAAAGGCGATGGGAGAATTGATCACCATCGAGGACGACCCGGAACGGATCGTCGAGTTTCTAAAGCAACACACGCTGGTCGACGCGCACGATTAGTCTCACACCCGACGCAATAACCCGTCGGCGTCCTCGAGCATCCGCTCCGCGGTTGAGCGGTCGACTTTTTTTCTGTGCATGACGAGCGCTGTCTTTACGCGTCCGTCGGCGGCTGCCAACAGTTCCCCCGCGTCCTCATACGACACGCCCAAGAGCTCGCACAGGATCCGGCGACCACGGTCCTCGAGTTTGGCGGACGTCACTCGCAGATCGACCATCAAGTTTCCGTACGTCTTGCCGAGCCGCACCATCGCCGCGGTGGTGATCATGTTGAGCACCAGCTTGGTCGCGGTGCCAGCCTTCATGCGGGTCGAGCCGGCGATCACCTCGGCCCCAGTAAGCGGCGAGATCACGACGTCGACCTGATCGGCGATCGGGATCTCATCGGGCGGGATCGACGTCAGGAAGATCGTCTTGGCGCCGCGACCGATCGACTCGCGCAATCCACCGATCACGAACGGCGTGGTCGAACCGGCCGCGATTCCGACCACGACGTCGTCAGCGCCGACCGTGCGGTCGGCGACCGCGTCCGCGCCATCGCTTTCGGAGTCTTCCGCTCCTTCGACAGACCGCACCAGCGCCGCTTCCCCACCGGCCATGATCGCCTGAACCCGCTCGGGGTCTGAGCCGAATGTCGGCGGACACTCGGCCGCGTCGAGCGTCCCCAGTCGACCGCTGGTTCCGGCGCCGATGTAGATCAGCCGACCACGACGCCGGAAAGCGGCCACCACCAGATCGACCGCACGCGCTACTGGGCCCAGCACTTCACCGACCGCCTCCAGAGCGCGGTGATCCTCGGCGTGAATCAGGTCGAGGATCGCCGGCACACCGAGGGTGTCGATGTCGGCGGTCCGGGGATTGATCTTCTCGGTAAGAAGGTGCGACCGATCGCGACTCAAGGAAAGTCGAGTACATCGACCGCAACCGTCTTCGATACCGACAACGCCGGCGCGCCCGAGTCGGTCACGATCACCCGAACCAGCGGGTCCATTCGAAACACTACCGGCATCGCCACCTGACGATCGTTCTCGTCAAACAGCAGAAACAAACCCTCCCTCTTGAAGCTTTGGCCCACGTTCTTCTTCTCGATTTCGACCTGTAGCGGGAAAACGACTCCGCGGACCCGGGTAATCGTAACCACCACGTCGATCTTCGACTTGGTCGGTAGCTCAACCGGTGCCGAGAGATTGAAATCGATCCCCGGTTCACCCGGACTGGTCGGATCGCTACCGCACGCTGCAAAAAAGAGCATGCCGAATACGGCGAGGCCGATTATCGCTCTCATTGTTGGCCTCCGTTGGTCAAGTAGTGAAGCACATCGAACTTTGTGATAATGCCGACGAACTGGCCGCCGCGACGTACCAGGAGCGCGTGCTCCCCGGTTGTCAGGTGCTCGATCACCGACTTCATGCTGGCGTCTTCCTCGACCGCCGGGAACGGCGCTTCGAGATAACCGGTGAGCGGTTTGTCGAGCGCTTCCGGCTCGGACAACACGCGGCTTAGCAGCGTCCCCTCCGACAGCGTTCCCTTCTGCTCGCCGTTCTCGATCACTGGGATCTGGCTCACGTTGTACTCTTCCATGAGGTTGAGCGCATCGCGCACTGTGCCCGTACAATCGATCTTGATCAGCGCCGGCACGTCTTCGCGGATCTTCCGCTCGAGCAGGTAGCCGGCCTCAACCCGCTCGTCGTCGAGCATTCGGTTCTCTCGCATCCACTCGTCGGAGTGAAACTTCGACAGATATCGCTCACCGAGATCGCAAAGCAGTGCGACGACGCAGAGGTCGGGGTCATCCAGCTCGCGCGCGACGTCGAGCGCCACGGTCACAATCGTGCCGGTGGAACCGCCGACAAACAACCCTTCGTCCCGGGTCAGTCGGCGCGCCATTCGGAACGCTTGCTTGTCGCTCACGTTGCGCACCTCGTCCACGTACTCGATGTCAAGCGCGCCGGGGACCTTGTCCATTCCAACGCCCTCCACCATGTACGTCTTGCCCTCGCCGATGACGCCGGTCTCCTTGTACTCCTTCAAGATCGAACCGACGGGGTCGGCAACAACGATCCGAACGTCCGGATTCTGCTCTTTTAGGAACCGCCCGGTGCCGCTGATCGTCCCACCGGTAGCGGCACCGGCCACTAGCGCCGCGATCTTGCCCTGTGTCTGCTCCCAGATCTCAGGCCCGGTCGCCGCGTAGTGAGCCTCGGTGTTGGCGCGATTGTAAAACTGATTAGCGAACACCGCGTTTGGCGTGTCTTCGGCGATCTTTTTGGCCGTGTTGACGTAATAATCAGGATGGTCGGGCGGCACGGCGGTCGGCGTGATGACGATCCGGGCGCCAAACGCGCGCAACAACCGGATCTTCTCCCCACTCATCTTGTCGGGCAGCGCGAACACCGTCCTGTACCCTTTGATCGTGGCCGCCATGGCCAGCGCTACACCGGTGTTGCCGGCGGTCGCTTCGACAACCGTTCCACCGGGTTTCAAGTCGCCGGCCTTCTCGGCCGCTTCGATGATCGCCACACCGATCCGGTCTTTGACCGAGCCACCAGGGCTCAAGTATTCGGCCTTGCCATAGACTGGCGTCCGGATGTCCTGGGTAATTCGATTGAGCTTTATGAGTGGAGTGTTCCCCAGCCCTTCGAGGATGTTGTCGAAGACGCCGCGACTGGGGTCATGGAGGTCGAGCGGCATGTTGATTGCCAAGGTATGGCGGGGTTATCGGGCGAGCAAGCCATCTTGGGGCCGGCGAATCTTCCACGCCCCCAGCGTGAGCAGCGGAACTACTAATACGACGATGAAGAACCAAGTCATGAAACCGTATCCCCTGGCGATCAACGCGATGATTCCAAATCGCGACATCAGCCAACCGGCAGTAAGCAAAGCCGCCGCCACCAGGGGTCTCAGCCGGCGCGGCATCTCGGCCCCGTGCGTTCGGTACACGGTGGCAATCCGCTCGTTAAATGCATGGATCAATCCGGTACCGGTCTCGATCAGCGTACCGAACAGCATGATCTGGTACAGGATCTGGAAGGGTCGCGAACCGAGTCCCTCGAGGACGAAGTTGGCCGGGACCGGGCGCTCGAGAATCGCGGGATACTGACCCACCATCGCAAGCAGGAACAACACAGCCGGAATCGTGCCGATCGGCCCAGCGAGCAGACCAGCGGTCAAGGCTTCCCGTCGAGTCTCGATGTGCGCGGTCGCGAACAGCATCGCGGGAACGAGGGCGATTACGAGCGCAGAGTAGCGCAGGCCCGACAGCAACCATCCGTCGTGCATCTCACCCGATACGAGGTGCGATCGGATCACCGGTCCGAAGCTCACCAAGCTCCAGACGAACATTGCGATAAACACGCCATAGAGAACAAACGACCAGGCCGACATCGCGCCCTCGATCACCCGCGTCCCGCGAAAGACCAGAAAGCCTATCGCCAGCAACAACCCAACTCCGCCGACCGCGGGCGGCAATCCGAACGTCTCCGAGAGAAAATGGCCCGCCGCCGATCCGATCACGGCGACGATCAATAGAATCGAAACCAGATAACCGATCTCGTAGACGAACCACGCCGGCCCGAGCAACTGTTTCAGGAACGCACGGTAGTCGTAGCTCTTCGTCTGCCGTGCCAGCTCGAACGCGACCGCGCACGCCAGACTGGTGATGATCGTTGCTGGAAGGAGCAACCCCAGGAGGCCGCCCAACGGTCCGAAGTGCAGGAAGAACTCGACGATCTCCCGGCCCGTGCCATATCCGCCGGCAACGATGATCGATTGGAAAACCAGACCCGGTAATAGATATCGTTGAAACCAGGACGACTTCATTGGCCGCAGAGTATAGAGCGTGTGATGTCTTGGGTCCTAGAGGATATCGAGGAGCGATTCCGGTCTGACTTCGGCGCAGACCTCGAGATCGCCCGCCAGAAGTTGGAGCGGTTGCACGGTATCGCCACCGACGACGCCCTGCCTCGCATCGCTCGCTGCGTGGTTCATCTAGCCGACGGTGACCTCGAGAAGCTGATCCATTTCGTCGAATGCGCCCGGCAAGATTGGCGTGACGTCATCTGGTGGACCGAGTACGCTGGAGGCGAGCGACAAGTGCGCGACTTTCACGACAGGTTCCGGTGAACCCATTCCTGTCAATCGCGAATTCACTAAGCGCGTTCTGCGGCTCTTCTGGCACGCCATCGGGATGCGTGATGGGGTCTGGCCGCGGTGTTGCTCGTGCTCGCCTCTCTTCAGGTAGGGTTATTGTCCTTGACAGGAGAAGCTGCTAGCGTGTAATATAATTACGTCACGTTCGTAAGATTATTCGCCAGGAGGATACCGATGGCCAAAACCACTGCCAATCTTTGGGATACGATTCAAAAGGAACTCAACAGCCTGGGGGTTGACCTCGATCAGTTGTGCGGCGAGAAGCTCGATCCCAAGAAGATCAAGGTCGTCTGCCTCGGCTCGGGGATGCGCGAGAGCCTGAGCGAGCTAGGCGATGCGATCCGCGACAAGGTCGTCATGGTTCGGGTCGATGAGGAGACGAGCGAAGAGCTCGACGCTTGGGTCGAGACCGAGGTCGTCAAGAGTCGCTCCGAAGCCGCCGCGCTCTTCATCCGCGAAGGGCTCAAGGTGAGGGCCGATGAGTTGGGGCAGCTCAAGGACGCCTTGCGCGACGTCGAGCGCGCTAAGGAGAACCTGCGGGACAAGGCCCGCGACGTGTTCGACGGCGCGGAGATCGGGTGACGCCGGGCTAGCCCTCCCGCGCTTCGGCTGCGGCCAAGCGCATCGCTTTCTTGCGTGTGCTGGGGTCGAGCAGTCGCTTTCTGAGCCGGATGGCGTCGGGGGTGACCTCGATGAGCTCATCGTCGTTGATAAACTCGAGCGCGAGTTCGAGTGTCAGCTCACGTGGCGATTCCAATCTGACGTTTTCGTCTGATGCAGCCGCCCGCATGTTCGTAAGCTTCTTGCCCTTCGACACGTTGACGTCGAGGTCGCCCGGCCGAACGTGCTCTCCTACGATCATCCCACTGTAGACCTCGATGCCGGGCGCCACGAACATCTCGGCGCGCTCCTGTAGGTTGAAGAGCGCGAACGCCACGGACGAGCCGAGTCGGTCGGCCACGAGGACCCCCCGTTGGCGGCTCTGGAGGTGCCCTGCCCGTGGTCCGTACTCGAGAAAGCGGTGGTGGATCTGCCCTTCTCCCCGCGTGTCCGTTAGAAACTCGGACCGATATCCGAAGAGCCCACGAGCCGGGAGCTTGAACTCGAGTCGAACCGGTCCCTGGTCGATGGGCCGCATCGCGAGAAGCTCGGCGCGCCGACTCCCCATCTTCTCCATGACCACACCCACCATCTCTGGCGGCACTTCGACTACAGCCTGTTCGTAGGGCTCGAGCGTTTCGCCGTTGGGCCCTTCTCGGAGGATCACGCGCGGGCGCGACACGCTGAACTCGTATCCCTCGCGCCGCATCGTCTCCATCAGGATCGTGAGGTGAAGCTCGCCGCGGCCCGACACGGAGAAGGTGTCCGGTGAGTCCGTGTCCTCGACGCGAAGCGCGACATTTCGCTCGAGCTCACGGAACAGGCGTTCGCGGAGCTGGCGCGTCGTCACGTACTTGCCCACCCGCCCGGCGAACGGCGAGTCGTTGACGCGGAAGTCGACCGAGAGCGTCGGCCGCTCGACGGCGATGCCGAGAAGGCGCTCTCGGTGGTCCGGATCCGCAATCGTCTGCCCGATCTCGACCCCTTCGAGCCCGGCTAGCGCGACGATGTCCCCCGTGCCGGCGCTCGATACTTCGACTCGCTTCAGTCCATCGAAACCGTAGATTTTGAGAACCTTTGATAGGATGGCCTCGTCTTGAGGCACTTCGCCCGGGTCCCCGAGGGGAAGGAGAACGACGCTATCTCCTTCGGTGACCGATCCCCGCTCGATCCGCCCGATCGCGATCCGCCCCACGTAACTCGAGTAATCCGGAACCGACCCGACGATCGTCTCGAACAGCAGCGTTAACCCCTCCTCTCGTTCCCCGAGCTCGAGCGTCGCCCACCCATCGCGACCGCTCGCATACAAGAACTTCGCGTCGAGCTGAGACTCGGTCGCGTCGAGTTCGAGGAAAAGCTCCAAGACTTCATCGTGAACTTTTTCCGCGCGTTGATCTGGACGGTCCACCTTGTTAATGACGACCACGGGTGCCAGCCCGAGTTCAAGCGCCTTTCGGGTAACGAACCGCGTCTGGGGCATCGGCCCCTCGGCAGCATCAACGAGGAGGAGCACTCCATCGACCATTCTGAGGACACGCTCCACCTCGCCACCGAAATCCGCGTGCCCCGGGGTGTCGACGATGTTGATCTTGGTTTCACCCCACCAGACCGCGGTGTTCTTGGACAGGATCGTGATGCCACGCTCGCGCTCGAGCGGGTTCGAGTCCATCACCCGCTCAGCGACTTGCTCATGCGCGCTGAAGGCGCCCGCTTGCCGCAGCATGTGGTCGACCAGGGTCGTCTTGCCGTGGTCGACGTGCGCAATGATCGCGACGTTTCTGAGCTGAGTAGTCAAGCGAGCCTCGTGTCTGACGTTTTCTTAGAGAGTCGGATCTGAAACAAGGAACGGTTACTCGATCGCCACAAAACCCCCGGGAGAGATCAGCGTCCCCGGGACCGCAGCGTTGCCCCGATTGCTCCACGTCATGACGCTTGGGAGGACGCGGTCCGAATCGGTCTCGACGACGACCTCGTAGTAGAACCCGCGTTGAAACGGGCCACCGGAACGTACCGGATTGGCGTTGTGGAAGGCATGGTCTGGTTCGAGCGTTCTCTCGATCGAGCCCGGACTCGTCACACGTTTTGACTCGCCGATCGGGACTTCGTACACCGTGACCCGAAACCGCTGGACCCGCGGCGAGTTATTGAGCAGTACCCAATCGACGGAAACCGCCTCTTCCGGCAACGAGAACAGCCCGCTCGAACGAATGAGCTCGTAATCCCGCGGTGGGACTCGAGTCTCAGGCGGTCGGTCGCGGCCGCCGCAACCGATCGACACACTGACCAGGCCGATGAGCGCTGCGATGGCGCTGGCGCGAGATCGTGGGTATGGCGTCATTAATGTCAACGCTAGGCGTTTAGTATCAAAAACACCAGGCCGATCTCTTCTTTATGGCTCCTCGCTGGAACGCGACCGAGAATGGAGTTAAGGTCAAGTTCTCTATCCAGCGCATCGCTTTCCCATCGGGGGGCCCCATGAAACGTCTTCTCTTCGTTCCGTTGGCCGCTTTCTCGATCGCGTCGTGCGGCGAATCCCGCACACCGACTTCGCCATCCCAAACCGAGCTCGCGCTGTCGGGAACGACCGACGTGATTGTCGTCCTCGATCGCGGGTTCGCTCCCGGCGAGCGAGCCGCCAAACACGCGCGCGCCGCAGCCGTGGCGCAGGAGTTCGGCCTAGTCCCCCGACATACTTATGGCACTGCGTTGTTCGGTTTTTCGGCCACCGTTCCAGCGGCACGGTTAGGCGCCCTGCGTAGTGATCCCAGGGTAGCCTCGGTCGAGCTCGACGAAGTACACGCGATCGACGTCCAAGACCTGCCGACCGGGATCGATCGAACCGAAGCCGATCGAGCATTTCCCGCCCTCGGCGACAACGCAATCTCGCTTCAAGTCCCGTTCGACGTCGCGATCCTCGACACCGGCATCGATCCGAACCATCCGGATCTCAACGTCGCCGGCGGGAGGAACTTCAGCAGCCCCCCGAAGCAAAAGTGGACCGACAAGCATGGTCACGGAACCCACGTCGCGGGAACGGTCGGTGCGTTGGACAACGATCTGGGCGTCGTTGGTGTCGCGCCGGGCGTCCGAATCTGGGCGTTCAAGGTCTGTAACGATGGCGGCTTGTGCTCAACCAGCGCACGCGTCGCGGGTATGGATTGGATCGCCTCCAAGAAAGCCGATTTCAAGGCTGGACAATCCGGCGGGATCGACTTTGTCTCGGCCAATATGAGCATCGGTTTCACCGGCGATGCCCTGCCGTGCTCTGCGTCCTCCGGGGCACTCCATCAAGCCGCTTGCGCAATGATCGACGAGGGCGTCGTCTTGGCGATGTCGGCTGGCAACGAGGGCTCACTCAAGCTCGCCTGGCCCGAGCCGCTTGTCGTGTCCGCGCTCGCCGATTTCGACGGCAAAGCCGGTGGCGCAGCCGCCAGCACATGCCTTTTTGACTTCGACGACACGTTGGCCTACTTCAGCAACTTCGGGTCGACGCTCGACATAGCCGCGCCGGGTGTTTGCATCTGGTCCACCTGGCCCGGCGGCGGGTACGCGACGCTGAGCGGGACCTCGATGGCTTCACCCCACGTGGCCGGATCCGTCGCGTTGTACCTGCACGCCACGGGTTTTTCCCCGGCCGTCGATGGCACCGGCGTGGATGCGATCAAGACGGCGTTGATCACCGCTGCCAAGCCTCAAGGTGACCCCTGCGGATACACCAACGAGCATGCTGCCCAGGGTTCTAACGAACCGCTTCTCTTCCTAAACGCCGCGGTCTTCGGCGGGGACGGCACCTGCACCATCGACAGCAGTGGTCCGCCGCCAGATGGATCCCCGGTGGTCACCATCACCAACCCGGCGGATGGGTCGATCGTCTACGGCATCACCACTGTAACCGCCAGCGCCTTCGACGACGGCGGAGTCAACAACGTCGAGTTCTTCATCGATGGGATCAGCATCGGTGTCGATACGAACCCCCTCGACGGATACTCGGCACAATGGAACACGTCGAGTCACACCGACGGATCGCAGGCCCAAGTCAGTGCTGTCGCGACCGACGGCGGCGGCCAGCAGGGCGACGATACGGTAGTCGTGACGGTCGACAACGCATCGGCCGAAGTGCATGTCGGGGATCTCCTCGGTGTTCCGGTGCGCCTTGGATCGAAATGGCGGGCAGATGCGACGATCACCGTGCACGACCAGGATCACAACCCGATCGACGGGGCGTTAGTGACCGGCAGTTGGAGCGGCGGCGCCAGTGGACCCGACTCCTGCACTACGTGGTCCGTCGGGCGATGCGCCGTCGGCAGCCCGAGCATGAAGAACGGCGTGCCGAGCGTGACGTTCACCGTTGAATCGATCCAGTACGGAATCACCACCTACAACGCCGGCGCCAACCACGACCCGGGCGGCGACAGCGACGGAACGTCGGTTACCGTCAACAAGTAAGCGGGAATCAAGCGGTTCGGCGGGACAGCGCGATCCGGAGCCCTGAGCTCGGTCGCCAGTGGTTCCAATGCCGGTTCCCGCGCTCGGGCGCACCGTCGGCCACGACCCGCACGTCGAGCCCTGGCTCGCGGCTGTCATGTCCTGCAAACCCCTGAGGTCGAGACGACGCATCGATCCGGCGACATACGGACCAAAGCCCGATCGGTTCTCGATGCTGGCGGGGTTTGGGTGGGGGTTCGTCGTCGGGCTCTTTTGGCAGGTCGATCGTAAGACGCGTCACTTGCGCACTTGACTTGAGAATGAATTGTATTAGTATATGCCCGTTCGCCTTCCTTGCTTATCATAACTATAAAATTTGTCTGTGAGGAGATACACAAATGAACCGCACTCGCGGTATTCCCATTTTCGGCCCTCAGTCAGAGCTATGCAGGACCGGCAATAATAGGTTACACCGGCGCAAAGATACGCAGATGGTGCTGTATGGGCGATGGCTTTCGCGCCGTCCAGCGCCTCGCTTTGTCCGCCACGTGGGCTAACAGCACGGCGCAACCCGTTACTTTCGTTCGATGATGTGGGACCCCGGGCAGTACCTCCGCTACGCCGATCTCCGATTGCGTCCGGCGGTCGATCTGCTGACCCGAGTCCCGCTCGTTTCGCCAAGCCGAATCGCCGATCTAGGGTGCGGCACGGGCAACGTCACACGGTTGTTGACCGAGCGGTGGCCCGACGGGGACCTGACCGGCGTCGACGGATCGGCCGAAATGTTGAGTCGGGCGCGCGACGTAGCCGTAAATGTGCGCTGGGCTCATGCTGACATTGCGACTTGGAGCCCGGACGCACCGCTCGATCTCCTGTTCTCCAACGCCGCGCTGCACTGGGTCGGCGAGCACGAGCGCCTGTTCCCGAAACTCCTCGAATTCCTAACACCGGGTGGCGTCCTGGCGGTCCAAATGCCGCGCAACTTCGGGGCGCCGTCCCACACTCTGATGTACGCCGCCGCACGCAAGGGACCCTGGCGCAAACAGCTTGAACCGCTCCTGCGGCCGCCACCGGTAGCCGAACCGGGAGCCTACCACGACATCTTGGCACCCCACGTTTCGTCGCTCGACATCTGGGAGACCGAGTACCTCCAACTGTTGGAAGGCGACGATCCGGTCGCTGAGTGGACCAAGGGTACGTGGGGAAAACCCCTGCTCGACGCCTTGGACGATGGCGATCGCCAAGCGTTCGAGGCGGACTACAAAGCGCGCCTGCGCGCCGCGTACCCGCGCCGTTTGGATGGTACGACACTGTTTCCGTTCCGCCGGTTGTTCATCGTCGCAACGCTCTAACGATCTTGTTTTGTCCAGAAAACTGCCCTACGTTCGAGCGACCGCAAAAACAAAACGCTGATTAAGGGGGACGCGTGAGCGACGATCGCATCGAGTCTTCCACGCCTGTCGACGTCGGTTCGCATCCGAAGGGAACGCTCGCCATCGTCGGCATCTACGGCGCGCTCTTCGTGCTGGGTTGGTTGGTCCTGTACTTCTTCGTCTTCGTGCCGCGTGGCACGCTCACACCGTGAAGTCGTGATGCACGTCGACTTCTACGAGAAAATCTGGATGTGGGGCGCGGTCGCGATCATCGCAGTGTTTGTGATCTCGATCGGGGTCACGACGTTCAGCCAGGCGATCGTGCCACCCAGCCATGTCGAGACGATCGATCCAGACGAAGTGCGCTCCGATTCCGAGTTCGGCGAGCCCGGTGTCACGATCCACTCGGATGGCAGCGCCACGGTCGTCGTGCAGGCGATCATGTACACGTTCTTCCCGCGAGAGATCCGCGTCCCGCGTGACCAGCCGGTGACGTTCCGGATCACCAGCCCGGACGTAACTCACGGATTCCAGATCGTTCAGACGAACGGCAACTCGATGGTCGTGCCGGGCTACGTGAGCCAGTTCACCACCACGTTCGATGAGGCCGGCGAATACCTGATCGTTTGCAACGAGTACTGTGGACTCGGCCATCACAACATGTTCGGCACGCTCATCGTCGAGGACGCCCCAAGCGCCGCTGCCGGAGCCACACAGTGATCCCCTCACGAAGGCTCGCGCTGGCAAATCTCTGGGTGGCTATCTCCGCGTTCACGGTGGCGTCGGGGATGGCGCTCATGCAGGCGCTGTCACGCGCCAACCTCGATCTGCCTTTCCGCACACCGAAGATGTACTACCTCTCGGTGACGGCGCACGGCGTACTGATGGCAATCGTCTTCACCACGTTCTTCATCATGGCGCTGGGATATGTGTTCACCGAACGCGCACTCCACCGATCGATCGAACAGAAAAGCGTGGCGTGGATCTCCTTTGGGATCGCAACGCTGGGTACCATCCTGGTAGCCGGCACGATCCTGCTCGGAAAGGCGTCGGTTCTCTACACCTTCTATCCGCCGCTCAAGGCCCATCCGCTCTTCTACATCGGCGCGACGCTGCTGATCGTGGGATCGTGGGGTTGGAGTTGGGTCATCATCCGCACGTACCTGGTCTGGAAGCGCGAAAACCCGGAGAGCCGCACACCGCTCCCGGTGCATGGGATGTTGGCCACTATCATCGTCTGGCTGCTGGCAACGGTCGGCGTCGCCGCTGAGGCGCTGCTGCTGTTGATCCCGTGGTCACTCGGAATCACCGAGAAGATCGACCCGATCCTGGCGCGAATGCTGTTCTGGTGGTTCGGGCATCCGCTGGTCTACTTCTGGCTGATCCCGGCGTACGTCATCTGGTACACGATCACACCG
>JBDHFX010000072.1:0-7883 GCA_039590215.1 Gemmatimonadota bacterium
GAGGTCGAGCTGGGGGTCCGCGTGCGGGGCTTTGTCGAGGTCACGGGTGGTGGGGTTCCGGCTGACGCCCAGGTCGTCGTCGGTGGCCTCGAGCGGCTCTCCGAAGGAGCGCCGGTCATGCTGATGCCACGCGGTGGGATGGCTGGCGGGGCCGGACCCGGCGAGGAGGGGCTGCCCGGCGAGGAGGGCGAGGAGCTGGCCGAGCCGTGATCTGAAACTCTGACCCCCGTCCAACCGTATAACTCAACTAATCGTCAAGCGTTTCTCCATCCGTATCTACCAACAGCAACCGCGAGGGAAGCCGATGCGCGCCGCCTTTTCGTTCATGTTTCTCATGCTGGTGGCCGTATCTGTGGCGCCAGGTCTGCAGGCCCAAGGCGCGATCGATGCGCCAGAGGGGTTCACGATGTACGCGATACAAGGCCCCGGTATCAATGCACCGCCGCTCCCGTTCAAGATCGAGGGTGACAAGTTCATCTCGCCTGAAGGCGGGATGGTCACGGTCACCGAGAGTCATCTGACTGACGACCGAGTCGACTTCAAGCTGCAGGTCCCAGGCGCCGATGTGCATTACGTCGGAGTTCGCGATGGTGACGTGTTTGCCGGTTTTGGCTTTGTGCTCGAAGGTGATCAACGTGACGTGGCACCGGTCAGCTTTATCCCGGTAGGTCAAACCGCCACGATCGAACCCGATCCATCGATGTTCGCGTCCGCGCCCGGGATCTCGCGCGTCGAGGTCGTGCCGGGCGAGGCCACGCTTGAGCCGGGCCAGCCCCGTCGCTTTGTCGCTCGCGTCTACGACGAGGCGGGCAATGAGATCGCCGACCCCGAAGTCGAGTGGTACGCAGGGGGTTCGCGGACTCGGATCGACACCGAGGGTGAGGCCGTATCTCTGGAAGCCGGGACCAAGCAAATCGTGGCGTTGGTCAATGGGGCGATCGGCATGGCTGAGATCAACGTCCTCAATCCCAAGATCGATTCGCTGACGATTTTCAGCGAGGTACCCGGCGAGTTGGCGGTTGGCAGCCACGTGCCGCTGGAGTTGGATGCCATGAACTCGGTCAATCGCTGGGTGCTGGACCCCGACGTCGAGATCGAGTCGAGCGCACCCGACGTGGTGGCGATTCAAGGTCACACGTTGGTGGCGAACTCTCCCGGCCGGGCGACGGTCACGCTTCGGGCCGACGAGGCGACCGCCGAGTACACGATCGAGATCGTGGAGGGCTCAGGTGGGCCTCTGTCGATCGCTGGGGTGCCGGCTGGTACGGTGCGCACCGGCGACGTCGTCCAATTGTCGTTGAACGAGGACCATGCGCACCCGGTGTGGTCGGTTTCGGAACCGGGCGCCGAGGTGTACGCCGACGGATCGTTCGTGGCTGAGCGCCCGGGCCGCTACACGATCGTGGCGGTGTTGGGCGATCGGGTCGCGACCTCGTCGATCGAGACCGAGTCGCGTGGTGTGGCCGGCAAGATCCACATGAACGGCCACGGCAAGAACATCGAGACCTATACCGCCGACCTGTGGCCCCAGAACTCATACGTATATGTGGGGACGCATCAGGCGAACCAGCTTCGCACGTACGACGTTTCCGATCCGTCGAGCCCGGTGCTGACCGACCAGCAGGAGTTCGACGCCCGGGTGGTCAACGACGTCAAGGTTTCGGAGGATGGTCGCTGGTTGGTAGCGACGCGTGAGGGCGCCGCCAACCGGCGCAACGGGATCCTCGTCTTCTCGCTCGAGAATCCGGCGCAACCGGAATTGGTAAGCGAGTACACCGAGACCCTGACCTCCGGCGTCCATAACGTATTCTGGGTCGGCGATCTGGTGTACGCCGTCAACGATGGCACCGGTGACATGCACATCATCGACGTCTCCGACCCGGTGAATCCGAGCGAAGTCGGTCGCTGGGGCCTCGCGGTCGAAGGCCGCTCGCTGCACGACGTCTGGGTTCAAGATGGTATTGCGTACCTGTCGTACTTGCGGGACGGCCTGGTGATCTTGGACGTTGGGGGTGGCGGTCAGGGTGGCACGCCGTCCGAGCCGGTCCAGCTGAGCCGGATCTTCTATCCCGGTGGTCCGACCCACTCGGCGATTCAGTACGGGGATTACGTGTTCGTGGGCGATGAGGACTTCAGCCTTCAAGGCACGGTTCCGGCGGGCAGCGATCCGCGCGGACCGGTCCACGTGGTCGACATCAGCGATATCGCCAACCCCAAGTACGTAGCCCGCTACGAGGTGCCGGAGGCCGGTGCGCACAACTTCTGGATTGACGATGGCGTGCTGTACATCGGGTACTATCAGGGTGGCATTCGCGCCGTCGATGTGAGCGGCATGCTGCGTGGCGATCTCTACGCTCAGGGTCGCGAGATCGCGTACTTCTTGCCAGCCGCCGGACCCGAGGATGCCAAGAAGCCATACGAGACTCGCGTCTGGGGTGTGTTCCCGATGTTTGGCGACGGCTGGTCGGTAGTCGGCGACATGTTGTACGCCACCGATTACAACTCGGGATTGTGGACGTTCACCGTTGAGTTGCCAGAGAAGCCGATTTCGTAGTCGCCGTATGACAGCACCTTGACGGTGCGATCAAACACGAGCCCCCGGGCCTGATCGGTCCGGGGGCTCGTGCGTTGTCGCCACCAACGTTGCTTCTTAGAATCGAGCCCATGCAGGAGTACGAAAAACTCGGTGTCTTCTATCTGGGCCAGCTCTACGATTTGGACGAGAAGGAGCGCCTAGACCCGCTGCTGCTCTACGATTCTCGCGATTTGGTCACGCATGCGGTGTGCGTGGGGATGACCGGGAGCGGCAAAACCGGCCTGTGCGTAGGGTTGCTCGAGGAAGCGGCCCTGGACGGCATACCGGCGATAGTGATCGACCCAAAGGGCGATCTCGGCAACCTTTTGCTCACATTCCCGGAGCTTCGCTCATCCGACTTTCGACCGTGGATCAACGAGGAGGACGCGGGTCGAAAGGGGAAGACGCCCGATGAGTATGCGGCCGCCCAGGCCGAGTTGTGGGCGAGCGGGCTAGCCGACTGGGGGCAGGGCGGTGAGCGGATCAAGCGACTGCGTGAAGCCGCGGACTTCGCGATCTACACGCCGGGCAGCACCGCCGGCCGACCGTTGTCGATCCTGAAATCGTTCACGGCTCCGGATGCGTCGCTGAGGGAAGACTCCGAGCTGTTGGGCGACAAGATCGAGACGACCGTAACCGGGCTTCTGGGACTCCTCGGCATCGAGGCCGATCCGATTCAGAGCCGCGAGCACATTCTGATCTCTACCATCCTGCAAGAGGCTTGGCGGGCAGGTCGCAGCCTCGACCTGGCGGCGCTGATTCAAGCCATCCAGCAGCCCCCGGTGAGCCGGATCGGTGTCATGGAAGTCGACTCTTTTTACCCCGCCAAAGAGCGGTACGGCTTGGCGCTCAAGCTCAACAACCTGATCGCTTCGCCCGGGTTCGAGAGCTGGCTGACCGGCGAGCCGCTTGACATCGACCGCCTCCTTTATACCGCCAAAGGCAAGCCCAGGATCTCAGTCGTCTCGATCGCGCACCTGAGCGAGCCGGAGCGGATGTTCTTCGTATCACTGCTGCTCAACGAAACGGTCGGGTGGATGCGCGCTCAGTCGGGCACGACGAGTCTGCGGGCGCTGGTCTACATGGACGAGATCTTTGGTTACTTCCCACCTGTCGCCAATCCGCCGTCGAAGAAGCCGCTTCTGACGATGCTGAAGCAAGCCCGCGCGTATGGCGTCGGGGTTGTGCTTGCGACACAGAATCCAGTCGACCTCGACTACAAGGGGCTATCGAACACCGGCACCTGGTTTATCGGTCGCTTGCAGACCGAGCGCGACAAGGCTCGCGTCCTGGAAGGGTTGGAAGGCGCCGCGGCCGGCACCGGAGCGACGTTCGACAAGAGCGATATGGACGAAACGTTGGCCGGACTCGGCAAGCGAGTGTTCCTCATGAACAACGTCCACGATAGCGAGCCGGCGGTGTTTCAAACGCGCTGGGCGATGTCGTACCTGCGGGGTCCGCTGACGCGCAAGGAGATCAAACGTTTGACTGACGACGTCGAGTCGGCCGCAGTCCAACCACAGGCGCCGGCAACTGTTGAGCCATCGACGCCGTCCGCACCGCCGGCAGTGGCGCGGCCGGTCCTGCCACCAAAGGTACCCGAGCACTTCGTGCCCGTCCGGCAACTCGCGCCTGTCGCCGCGGGGCTCCACTACGGCGCGGCGCTGTTATCGACCGCGCAATACCGGTGCAACAACCGAAAGGCCGAGGTTAGCGTCACCGACGAGATCACCGTGCTCGTGCCGATGACGACCGCGCCCATGGCCGTCGATTGGAACGCTGCTACACGCGTGGACATCGACGTCAGCGATCTCATGACCGAACCTGAGAATGGCGCCGTTTCGTACAGCGAGTTGCCGGCGGCCGGCACCGACTCCAAGAGTTATACGGCGTGGAAGAGTGAGTGGAAGGATTGGATCTATCGCTCGCAGGCGGTCAAGCTCTGGCATAGCCCGACGTTCAAAGAGTACTCGGAACTGGGGGAGAGCGAGCGCGACTTTCGGATCCGGCTCCAGCAGTCAGCTCGGGAACGGCGCGACGAAGAGAAGGAAAAGCTGACCAAGAAGTACACGCCCAAGATCGCGCGCATCGAAGAGCGGATCCGCAAAGCGCAACAGGCGGTTGAACGCGAGGAGGAGCAATCAAAGCAACAGAAGCTCCAGACTGCGATCTCGGTGGGGACCACCGTACTGGGTTCGATTCTGGGCCGAAAGACCCTAAGTCGCACGTCGCTCGGTCGGGCCACCACCGCCGCGCGTGGCGTCGGCCGCACGATGAAGGAGGCCGGCGACATCACGCGTGCTAAAGAGACGGTTGCCGCCAAGCAACAGGAACTAGAAGAGCTCGACGTCGAATTCCGCGAAGAGATCGAAACACTCGAGGATCGGTTCGACCCGATGGCCGAGGAGCTCGAGGAAATCGAGGTCCGACCGCTCAAGAAGGACATCGCCGTCGGATTGGTCAGCTTGGCCTGGGTTCCGCACTGGGAGGACCCTCAAGGCAATCGCACTCCGGCCTGGGCGTGAGCCTGGCCGCGCGGATTGCCGTTTTTGCCTCGGGTGGCGGCACGAACTTGGAGGCCTTGTTCGAAGCGCTGGACGGTCACCCCGCGGCGGAGATCGCGCTGGCCGCTTCCGATCGCGAGGGCGCGTTCGCGCTTGAGCGCGCGGTCCAACGGGGTGTCGCTACGGCGATCGTCGCTCACGACGACGGCCCCTCGATCATCGAGCTACTCGAAACACACGCCATCGATTGGGTCGTTCTCGCAGGTTACTTGCGCATCGTTCCGCCCGAAGTCGTCCAGCGCTATCGAGGCCGCATGCTCAACGTCCATCCCGCATTGCTGCCCAAGTTCGGTGGTGCTGGGATGTATGGCGAGCGAGTTCACGCTGCCGTGCTGGAAGCCGGCGAAACCGAGTCCGGCGTGACCGTTCACCTGGTGGACGAGGTGTACGATCACGGCCCGATCGTCGCTCAGCGGAAGGTGACAGTGGAGTCCGGTGATACGCCCGAGTGCCTCGCCGCCCGCGTGCTGGAGGTCGAGCACGTGTTGCTGCCCGAGGTCGTGATCGCCGCGGCCGAGGGACGGATTCGAACGAAGGATGATCGGGCATGGATCGTAGATGAGTAGCATCCGACGCGCGCTTCTGTCGGTGTGGGACAAGACCGGTCTTGTCGAGCTCGGGCGCGGCTTGGCTGGACAAGGCGTCGAGTTGGTTGCGAGTGGCGGCACCGCCAAGGCGCTTGAGGAAGCCGGCCTCACGGTGACGTCGGTGGATCAGTTCACCCAGGCGCCGGAGTTCCTAGGCGGTCGAGTTAAAACCCTGCACCCGGCCGTTCATGGCGCGATCCTGGCGCGCCGCGATCAACAAACCGACATGGCCGAGCTAGCCGCACGCGGTATCGCGCCGATCGACTTGGTGGTCGTCAACCTGTACCCGTTTGGTGACGCCGAGACGCTGGGCGCGACCGACGAAGCGGCCCGCACCGAGCTGATCGATATCGGAGGCGTCACGTTGATACGAGCGGCGGCTAAGAACTGGCGCCACGTCACCGTTGTGACCCAGCCATCGGATTACGAAGATCTGGTCGCGCAGATGGCGGTCGAGGGCGAGATCGCGACGGCCACGCGACGACGACTGGCGGCCAAGGCGATGCGGCTGACCGCTTGGTACGACAGCCGCATCGCGGCTTGGATGTCGGAGGACGAGGACGGTTGGCCGGAACGGTGGACGATCGGCGGGGAGCTGGTCACCGAGCTCCGCTACGGTGAAAACCCGCATCAGGCGGCCGCACTTTATAGCGATCGGTCACCGCGCCCAGCCGATCTTACAGCGGTCGAAATCCTGCAAGGCAAAGCGCTCTCGTATAACAACTACATCGACGCGGAGTCTGCTCGACGTGTGATCCGCGACCTGTACGCCCTCGATCCGGCGCGCACTCACTGCGCGATCATCAAGCATACGATCCCGTGCGGGGTGGCGAGCGCCGACACCGCCTTCGACGCATACACGCGGGCCTTGGCTGCTGACCCGGTCTCGGCTTTTGGTGGGATCGTGGCGTTGACGAGCCCGGTCGACACCGCTTTGGCGAGCAAGCTGGCGGAGCACTTCCTGGAGGTTGTCTACGCGCCATCCTTCGAACCCAAAGCCCGCGAAGTGCTGGCCAGCAAAAAGAGCCTTCGATTGCTGGCCGGACCGGTACCCGATTTTGACGAGACCGCTGGGGAAGCGCGACGGGTCACCGGTGGACTCCTGTTTCAAGGACCCAATCTGACGTGGTTGCCGGCCGGCGCCGAGGTTGACGGAGAGCTCCGATGCCCGACTGCCGTTCAACCCACCGACGCTCAGTGGGAGGATCTCGTTTTCGCGTGGACGGTGTGTCGGGCGGTGGCTTCGAACGCGATCGTGCTCGCCAGGGAGTGCACGACGATCGGCGTCGGTGGCGGTCAGACCAATCGCGTCGGTGCGGTTGAGCTGGCGGTCAAGTACGCGCGTCAACTCGGCCACGAGACCACCGGCGCGGTCCTCGCCTCGGACGGTTTCTTTCCGTTCGCCGACAACGTTGAAGTAGCCGCGGGCGCCGGCATCGCGGCGATCATCCAACCCGGTGGCTCGCGACGCGACGATGAAGTCATTCAAGCCGCCGACGTGGCGGGTATCCCCATGGTGCTTACGGGGATGCGACAATTCCGGCATTGACCGTCAAATAGGCCGCCTCTAAGTTCACACGCCGATGGTCAAGACCAAACCCCGCAAGCAGAAAGACAAGCCCAACGCGTCACCCAAGGGGCCGGCCGCTAAGCCAACCGGGGCCGGGAGCCAAGCGCCGACGGTTTCGTTCTCGCGCATCAACGCGATGTACTTGAGCGCCGGTGCCGTGGCGATAGGGCTCGGGTTCTATCTCCTGGCGCAGGGTAGCATGACGCTCGCGCCGATCCTGCTGGTCCTCGGCTACTGCGTACTTCTGCCGATCGGAATCATCAAGAAGTAGTTCCGGCCCCACGCGCGAAGATCCCCTCCCAATCGACTCGCCCGGTCAGTCTGCATGAGCACGAAGAGCGTCAGGACCAAACCCATGCTTCGTTGTCAAGTACTTTGTATTACCAAGTACTGTCTCTTCGGGGCCTCCAGTCTGGCGGGGCAGTACATTTGCTCCAGGTTGCGGGGCGCATAGCTCAGGGGTTCAGAGCACCTGCCTTACAAGCAGGGGGTCCGTGGTTCGAATCCACGTGCGCCCACCAGATAAGACCTGCCTTACAATGCCCTCGATCAACCCGCCGGTAGGGTATACCCCGACACCGTGAAGC
>JBDHFX010000073.1:0-7709 GCA_039590215.1 Gemmatimonadota bacterium
GCCGCATGATCGAGTTGTAGTAGAAGATCCGGCTCGCCCCGTACTGACCCGGGAAGACACCCCCCTGATACGGCAGGTTGACGCCGGCTGAATCGACCAGGTAGACGATCGGGATCCGGCACCGCATCGCGATCTCCTGCGCGCGGAGCATCTTCTTGATCGTCTCCGGCCACCACGAGCCGGCTTTGACGGTGGCGTCGTTGGCGACGACCACCACCGGTCGCTCGGCGATCTGGGCGATGCCGGTGACCACCCCCGCGCCCGGCGCTTTGCCGTCGTACTCATCGTGAGCCACGAGCAACCCGATCTCGAGGAACCGGCTGCCCGAATCGCGTAACATCTCGACCCGCTCGCGAGCGGTAAGCTTGCCCTTGGCGTGCTCGCGTTCGATCCGCTCCGCGCCGCCGCCCTCACGCAGGCGGGCTTCTAGCTCGCGGAGCTCTTCAGTCAGTCGCTTGAGGCGCGAGTCTCCCACGTTACTCGACGACCTCGTACCCCGGCGCGGTCGAAACGACGCTCGTGCCAGGCGCGATCTGGCGGCCCTCGAAGTAGCCGGTGATCTGGTCGGAGATCCCGTACTTGCCTATCGCTCGTCGGCGCTCGTTCTCGAGGAGGGCGATCTGGCGCTCGAAAAGATCGTACCAGATGCCGGCCTGCCAGCGATACTGCATCGGGAAACCGTTGACCGGGAAACCCGTTTCGTACGTTGCTTCGCTTGTCATTCGGCTCCGTTTCTCCTCACTCGGTCCGGTCTCTCCGGTCGGATGACAGATTAGATCACGGTTAGCGCCGCGACCATCGACAACAGGCTGATGCACGACTACCCTTTTTGCGCCTCCGGGCGCCCTCTTTCTCTCGCGGGGTCGCGATATGACGTGGGAAATCCTCTTCGTCTTTGCGATCATCTTGATCGCGTTAGCGCTTTTTATCACCGAGCGTTACGCCGTCGATCAGATCGCACTGGTACTCCCGGTGGTCTTGCTGCTGGCAGGAATCCTGACGCCTGGAGAGGCACTGTCGGGGTTCAGCAACGAGGCTACCGTCACGGTGGCGGCGATGCTCTGCCTGTCGCTGGGCCTGGTCAAGACGGGCGCCGTCGCCACGATCGGCAGATGGGCCCAGAACGCACCGCTCGGCGGGCCGCGCCGACGTTTGTTCGTCCTGTCTCTCGTCGCCGCTGCGGTGTCGCCGTTTCTCAACAACACCGCGGTCGTGGTCGTCTTCCTGCCGATTTTCCTTGGCCTAGCCCAGCGTGACAATCAGCCGCCATCGCTCTACCTGATGCCGCTGTCGTTCGCCGCCATTCTGGGCGGCACGATCACGCTCCTCGGCACTTCGACCAACCTGCTCGTCTACGGCCTCATCCACACGCGCGGTTTCGAGGAGCTGTCGATGTTCTCGATCGCCCCGCTGGGTTTGATCTTCACCGCGATCGGGCTGACGTACATGTTCACCGTGGGCCGCTCGCTGCTCCCACACCGGGCCGGGATGACCGACCTCACGGGCAAGTACGAGGTGCGATCGTTTGTGACGGAGTTGACGGTTCGCCAGGGATCATCGGCGGTCGGCCGATCGCTTGGCCAGCTCAAGTGGGGCTCCGAGTTCGACGTCTCGATCCTCGGACTCAGGCGCCGTCAGCGCACCCTCTGGAGTCCGGGACCCAACCGGCGTCTCATGGTCGGCGACATCCTGTTTGCCAAAGGCCACCACGAGGATCTCCTGTGGCTGGCGATCAAACAAGGGCTGGCGATGCCAGCCCCGTCGGTGGGGGGGCCAGACCTGGAGTCGGAGGACGCGCACTTGGCGGAGGTCTTAGTCGCACCCGGCGCCTCGGTCGTCGGCCGGACCTTGGCCGGCGCCCGGTTTCAGCAGCGGTATCATGCCACCGTGTTGGCGGTCCAGCACCTGGGCGAGACGATCCGCACGCAACTGCCCCATGTGCGTCTCGAGGCCGGTGACCTTTTGCTCGTCCACGGGACGGCACCGGATTTGGACGCTTTGGTGGAGGAGACCGGACTCGTTCCGCTGGGCGCGGTCCGTCGACCGACGAAGCCCCGACCGAGGGCGCTCTTCGCGGTCGGCGTTCTGATCGCTGTGGTTGCCGTCGCCGGACTCGGCCTGCTCCCGATCATGACCGCCGCACTGACCGGTGTCCTGCTCATGGTCTTTACACGCTGTGTGCGGCTCGAAGAGATCTACTCCGAGCTCGATTGGATGGTGATCTTCCTGCTGGCCGGCGTCATTCCACTCGGGGTGGCGATGGACAAGACGGGTGCGGCGCAGTGGTTGGCCGACGCGGTGGCCGCAACGGTTGGGCCGCTCGGTCCGCACTTTACCATCGCAGCGTTTTACTTGCTGACGTCGCTGCTGACGTCCGTCATGTCAAATAACGCCACCGCTGTCGTGATGACACCGATCGCGCTGCTGACGGCGGGAGATTTGGGGATGAACCCGTACGCGCTAGTGGTGGCGGTCATGTTCGGCGCATCGGCGTCGTTCATGACGCCGGTCGGGTATCAGACAAACACGTTGATCTACGGCCCCGGTGGGTACCGGTTTTTCGACTTCACCAAGGTCGGCACACCACTCAACGTGCTACTCCTGGTCACCGCTTCGATTCTGATCCCGTTGTTCTGGCCTTCGTAGGACTACCCGACCAACTGCCGAAACAGGCTCGACTCACGCTGAAAGAACCCCTGCGTGTGGAACGTCTCGGGCAGATCGAATAGTTCGTAGTCGAGATGATGGCAGAGCTCGTGGAGAAGCGTGCGCAGGAACGTTCTGTAGGCGACTACCTGGCGACGGGCTGCGGTTCGCATCCACAAGTCGATCTTGGCCGGCTGCCCATCGTCGGTCGCCTCGTACAATCCGTGGAGCTCACTGTTCCGATTGGACGGCCGAACAGCCAGCACTCGGACCGCCACTCGCGAAACCAAGAGCTCTTTGGAAAGCTCGTCGGCCAAGGACTGGCAGGCGTCCCTGATCGCAGCCCGTTTGCCGGTTGACAGCGCAGTCTCGATGCGATCGGCCAGCGGTCGCAACGGCTCGGGCGAAGCCAACTCGATCTCGGTGATCGCGTCGCTCTTGTCGTAGATCGCCTGTTCGCGGCGGGTCAGCTTGGCGTAGTAGCCGAAGCGGGCGTTCAAGAGCCTACCCGGCTCGGTCCTTCATAGACGTTGAACCCATCCGGCTTCGTGAAACCGATCAGCGTCATGTTGAACCGGCGGGCGACGTCGACCGCCAGGCTGGAGGGTGCCCCGACGGCGACGACCATCGAGATCCCGGCCGCCAGCGCTTTCTGCATGATCTCGAACGAGGTACGGCCACTGACCGCCAGAAAGCTGCTGGTGACGGGAATGCGATCCGCCAACAACTCGTGGCCGATCACCTTGTCGACCGCGTTGTGGCGCCCAACGTCTTCTCGCAGCACCACGAGCTCGCCACTGGGCTCAAACAACCCGGCGGCGTGAATCCCGCCGGTCCGGTCAAACACCGGTTGCGCCCGACGCAGCTTTTCTGGGACCGATCGGATAACGTCGGCCGAGACACGCGGTCCATCCGGCAGCGGCTCGCAACCCCGTATCTCGATCGCCTCGAGCGACGCCTTGCCGCAGACGCCGCAGCTCGATGTCATGTAGAAATTGCGGGTCAGCAGTGAAGGATCGAAAGCGGCGGGATCGCGCAACCGCACGGTCACGATGTTGTATTCCTGGGGCTCCTCGTCCTGACAGTAGCTCAGATCAACGACCGCGTCGCGGCCATCGATCAGCCCCTCAGTGAACAGAAACCCCGCCGTCAGCTCGAAATCGGCGCCCGGCGTCCGCATCGTGACCGACACGCTCTTTTCCACCGTACGACCGGCTTCAAGCACCTCCAGCCGGATCTCCAACGGCTCCTCGACGGTGACGACGTCGCGATCCGACTCGGACGACCCATCGCGGTGGCGCGCCACCTCGACCGGCGAAGTGCTTCGCTTAGGAGAGATCATTTCTGCTCGACCATAGTAACATTGCCGCGATCCATGGACACGGGTACTGTAGGCTCCCGAGACCCGATGAGTGCCCTAACGAACCAAGAACTGTTCGATGCGTGGCGGCATGAACCCGCACCGCTGCTGCCGCTGCTGCATGCGTTCCACGACCGTGATGGCCACCTGCCCGAGGCCACCTTGCGCGCGATCGCCAAAGAGCTGCGTCTACCGCTAGCCGATCTGTTTGGAACCGTCACGTTCTATCACCACTTGTCACGCGAACCGGGTGGTCACCAAGCGCCGCGGGTGTGCACGGGGCCGGTCTGCCGGCTCAAGGGTGCGGCCGAGATTCTGGGGCGTCTCGACGGCGCTACCTCCATGCCATGCCCCGGTCGATGTGACGATCCGGTGCCCGTGTTGCTCGGCGATGAGGTGTTCACCGGTGCCGAGCTCCATCAGGCCCGCTCTCCGCTTCCCCCACCACCACCCGATGGAGTCGAGGAGTGCGTGTTCGCCGCTATCCGCGCGACAGCGCGCGACAGCATCGAGGGCTACCGAGCGAGCGGTGGCTACCGAGCGCTGCCGACCGCACTCGAGACGATGCACCCGAACGACCTGCTCGACCTCATCGACGCCAGTCAGCTGGTCGGCCGTGGTGGGGCCGGGTTCCCGACCGGTCGCAAGTGGCGCGCGGTGGCCGACGCGGAGGGGACCCCAAAGACGATCGTCTGCAACGCTGATGAAGGTGAGCCGGGCTGTTTCAAGGACCGGGTGCTCATGGATCATGATCCTCACGCCCTCATCGAGGCGATGGCGCTCGCCGCCTACGCAACCGGTGCTTCACGCGGCTTTATCTACTTGCGGTACGAGTACCCCAAGACGTACCGCCTGCTCGCTCGCGCCATCGCGGAAGCCGACGTTGCGGGTCTACTCGGTGACTCGATCTGCGGCACAGGGTTCTCGTTCCACGTCTTTTTGCGGCGCGGCGCCGGAGCCTACATCTGCGGCGAAGAAACATCGTTACTAAACAGCTTGGAAGGGAAGCATCCGTTCCCGCGAAACCGGCCGCCGTTTCCGGTCACCCACGGGTACGAGAACCTGCCGACCGCCGTCAACAACGTCGAAACGTTGGTCTCAGTTCCACCAATCGTGGTTCACGGCGCGGATTGGTACCGCGACCTGGGGCTCGGCGATCATGCCGGCACGAAGGTGATCAGCCTGTCGGGCGACATCGAGCGGCCAGGCAACTACGAGATCCCGATCGGGCTACCGCTAACGACACTGCTCCACGATTGGGCCGGCGGGCCAGGCGCGAGCCGCACCGTGCAAGCAGTGACAATGGCCGGTTTGTCGGGCGGCTTTCTCAGCGGCGACGATCTCGACGTGACGCTCGACGAGCCGAGCATTCGGGCCAAAGGATCGTTCCTTGGTGCCGGCGGGATCATGGTGTTCGATGATACCCGTGACATGATCGATGTAGCCCACAGCGCGATGGAGTTCTTCGCCCACGAATCGTGCGGCAAGTGCTTCCCATGTCGCATCGGCACCCGGCGACTGACCGAGCGACTGAACGGCGCCGGTCCGCGTGACGTAGCTGAATGGGTTGAAGAAGTTTCCGACTTGGGCGAGACGATGAAGCAGACCAGCGCCTGTGGGCTCGGGATGGCCGCACCGCTGATAACCGACAGCCTGATCAAGTACTTTCCTGAGCAGGTGGCGGCACACGTCGGCAACAGAGGGGGCACGACCGGATGATCCGCAGGGCGATCGACGAACCGGTAATCGAAAGACCGGCCGCACCCCCGACCCACACCCTCGTGCTCGACGGTGAGGAGGTCTCGTTCACGGCGGGCGAGACGATCATCGAGATCACCTACCGCCACCACAAGGACGTTCCAAACCTCTGCTACGACCCGCGGCTCGAACCCTTCGGTGCGTGCCGGTTGTGCATCGTCGAGTTGGAAGGCGTAAACAACCCCGTTGCGTCGTGCACGACCCTGGCCGAGCCCGACATGGTCGTCACGACCCGGACCGCGCGGCTCGAGACGCATCGCCGGGTACTGATGGAGATGGTGGCGTCCGAGAACCGTGACATCGACGTCGACCCGTTGAGCGGTTACGCCTCGCAGCAGATGCGCGAGCTCGTCGATCGATACGACGCCCGGACCGGCCGTTTCGAGGGCGCGCGATCAGGTACTAGTCGCCACGACGACGACAACCCGTTCATCAAACGCGATTACGACAACTGTATTTCGTGCTATCGCTGTGTCCGAGTTTGCGCCGAGCAGGAAGGCGACTACGCGATCAGCGTTATGAATCGCGGTTTCGATACCCAGATAACAACCGAGTTCGGGGGATTGCTCGTGGACTCGGCATGCACCTTCTGCGGCCAGTGTATCCAGACGTGTCCCACAGGGGCGCTAGCTGATCTCAAAGCGCTGTTCAACAAGGACGTACCTGGCGAGACAGAGACGACGCGCACGATCTGTCCGTACTGTGGCGTTGGCTGCACCGTCGACGTCATGACCCGCGGCGAGCAGATCGTCGGTGTCTTGCCGGCGATGGACGGACCCGCCAACGAGGGCGCGCTGTGCGTCAAGGGTCAGTTCGCGTTTGACTTTGTTCACCACCGCGATCGGCTCGCGACGCCGCTCGTCCGGGGCGACGATGGTGAGCTTCACGAAGCGAGCTGGGACGAAGCGCTCGATCGCGCGGCCGCCGGGTTCCGCCAAGCGCTCGACGATCACGGCCGGCATAGCGTCTATGGTGTTGCTTCCGGTCGTGCGCCCACCGAGGCTTGTTACATGATGCAGCGCTTTATGCGTGCAGGCTTCGGGACCAACCACATCGATAACTGCAGCCGAGCTTGACACGCTCCCACGGTCGCCGGTCTGGCGGCCACGATCGGAAGGGGAGCGATGTCGAATCCACTCGCGGACATGGACAAGCCTGATGTGATCTTCTGCATCGGCACGAACATGACCGAGTGCCATCCGGTAGCGGCGACGCGCATCAAGCGCGCGATCGCTAAGGGGGCCAAGCTGATCGTGGCCGACCCACGCCGGATTCCGCTTGCCGATCTGGCTGATCTGCACCTGCCGCTTCGGGTTGGATCGGACGCGGCGCTGTTGTTGGCGATGGCCCACGTGATCGAGCGCGAGGGGCTCATCGATCCGGCGTTCATCGACGCGCGCACGGTTGATAGCGAACCGTTCCTTGAGCACGTACGCAAGTTCCCACCCGAGTGGGCCGAGCGGATAAGCGGCGTGCCCGCCGAGGACATCGAGCGCGCGGCGCTGTGGTACGGCATAGCCGAGCGCGGGGCGATCTATTACACGCTCGGCATCACCGAGCACATCTGCGGCGTCGACAACGTGCAGTGCCTGTGCAACCTGGCACTCATGACCGGCAACATCGGTCGCGAGGGGACCGGGATCAACCCAATGCGCGGCCAAAACAACATCCAGGGCGCCGGCGACTCGGGTGCGCTACCCAACAACTATCCTGGTTTCCAAACTGTCGTTGATCCGGCGCATCAAGCCAAATTCGCGAAGGCCTATGGCCGCGAGACCGATCTCGAGAAGGGTCCTACGAAAGTGGCAGCGCTGGAGATGTGTGGCGATCGGATCAAGGCGATGGTTATCAACGGCGAGAACACTGTCGTGTCCGACCCCGATCGAGACCATTGCGAGCACGCGCTCAAGAGCCTCGACCACTTGGTGGTCATCGACATCTTCCT
>JBDHFX010000074.1:0-7641 GCA_039590215.1 Gemmatimonadota bacterium
CGATCGGCCACGATAGTCAGAGATCCTACGCTCAGGAGGGTGTTCGGTTTTCCGCTAAAGGCTCACGAGATATACCGGGGTCGTCGCGCTTGTCACCGTCCTTGTTACCACGCCCTCCAGACCCCATCGAGCCACCAGCTCCTTAATACAAAGAAGCCCCGCCGTGACGGGGCTTCCTCATGGTGGGCCTGGGTGGAGTTGAACCAGCGAGAATATGGTGAGGGTCCTGCCTACTCCCGCCTCAGACCCCTGAGTCGAATTGCCGCCTGCCGCGCCTCCTCCACCATCGGTTGGAGTTCGGGGTCGGCATCCCGCCAGTAGTGGGCGAAGTACTCGTAGGCCTCCATCGCCCTATCGTACTCTTCGAGCTGCTCGTAGATTTTGCCTAACTGGCGTTGGCTCAGCGGCTTGGTTGAAAGCCTGCCCTTGCCGTAATACGTATGGGACCGATACACCCGCTCCGCGTCCCGCAGGCGACCGAGCTCCTGGTAGAGCTGGCCCAGCCACAGCCGAACCACCCACCATGGGTAGCCTAGTGCATGTGGGTCCTCCAGCATGGGGAGCGCCGGCGTCGGCTGACCTTGCCGCCAGAGGCCGTACCCCTCCAGCGCCACAGCCCCTCCTGCCCAAAACAGACCAATTATTGAATCTGCCTCTCCCAATGCTCGCTCCGCCCGTTGCTGGAGCACCGCGATCGCGTCCGCGTGATCGGACCAGCGACCGCGATCGGCCGCAAAGGCACCCGCGTGGAAGACCGTCCGCATCGACGTGATGCTGTCGATCAAGGCCGAATCCAGGGCCAGCTCGAGTGTCTCCTCAGGGATCGGCAGGCCGAGGACATATGCACGGTAGGCAGCTTCGGCTCGCCGACCGGCGGACATCGCGGGATCGTCCAGATGCGGTAGGGCCTCCCGCAACCGACCGTACCAAAAGGCATTGCTATGGAACAAGCGTGAGGCGGAAGCGCGTCTCCGGCTATCATTACCACGCTCGTACAACAAGCGCATGACCGGCTGAAGAGAGGCGTAGCGTGGGTGGACTAGGAAAAGCGACACGTCCTCGACGACTGGCGTGTCTTCCTCCGAACGCAGTTCGGCCATCGCTCCCTCCTTTCCTAGGCCATCGCCGAAGGCAAGGTCAAACGCCAGCCGCCCTGCACGCGTGAACAGATGACGGGGAGCGACCCGCTCGAACATCCCGAGTCGCCCCGCAGCGACCGCACTGTCAGCATGGAAATGCCAGGCGAACTCCACGTAATGCCTCAAGTACTGCAGATTCCTCGGGTCCAGCTCGACCGCTCGCTCGAACACCTGATCGATCTCCTCCGCCGTAGCCCACGCGGCGGGAACATGATACAGCGTTTCTCCAAGGATGTACCAAGCCTCCGCGTCGTCTGGATACGTCCGGACTGCTTGGCGCAAGGGTCCCACCGCATCTACAGTTTGATGAAGCAAGGCATGGACGGCCTGAGCGAGTAGCGCCTGACGCGCTGGTAGTTGATCGGCTAGCTGCACTGCTCGCCGAGCGTGATCAGCTATCAACGTTGCGTTTCCGATTTCCCCCCACCAGTAGACGTTAGTGAGCCGGTAGTGTGCTAGCGCGAAGGTGGAGTCCGCTTCTACCGCCCGTTTGTACGCCTTCTCTGCCGCGACCACGTCGAAGTGTCGGAAGTGAACCTCGCCCTCCAAGTACGCCCTCACAGCTGCGGTGGTGTCGCTCATGACGCTCGCCAGGTCGATCCGCGGGATCTCCCCCTCGCCCTTCTCGAGGATGATCGCTAGCGCCTCGACCGCCAGCCGGTCGCAGAGTGCCAGCACATCGTCGGGCGCGCCTTCAACCTGCGCCTGACCCAGGCGCTTGCCGGTATCGATGTCATAGGCATCAACCACGAGCCGCACGTCAGGGCCGATCGCCACCGCCGACCCTACGATGGCATAGCGCGCTCCCGCTGCGTTCGCGACCTCGAGGGTTGTGGGCAAATCAACCGTCTGGGCTCCCGACACCCGCTCCTGCCACCGTGCCATCACCGTCCGGCTGCTAATCGCTCGCAGGCCTGCGGCACCATCCAGACCGGTCGAAAGCAGATCCACCATCCCCTCACGCCAGATCTCAAGACCTTCGCCACGCATGGTGAACGGCAACACGGCGATCCCCGGCGCGGCTCCCGCGATCGCAGGTGGTGGGATGAACGTGCGACCGCGATCTTGAATCACGACGTAGAGACCGGCCAAGCCGAGCAACGCGGCGAACGCGATCGCACCCGTACTCAGCCGGCGAGGAACTCGCTTGATCCATGGCAACCGTCGCGGGGGCACGACCTCTTGTGGCACACCTGTAACGGCGAACAAGCGCCAATGCCGGGGGACACCCTTCAGTTCATGGCGCCCGCGATCCTCAAAACCGAACCCAGACCCCGCTTCTACATCCCGCACTGCACTCGACACTAGCACATCGCCAGCACCCGCTTCAGCAGCCACCCGCGCACCAATGTGGAGTGCGATCCCACCTAGCGAGCCATCGGTTGATCGTTCGACTTCCCCCATGTGGACGCCGCAACGAACTTCGAGCCCTAACTCCAGAACCCGATCTCGGATCGACGCTGCGCTCAGGATCGCCTGTGCGGGATTATCAAACAGCGAGAGGAAGCCATCGCCTGCTTCGCTGACCTCGCGGCCACCCCAGCGCCCAAGCTCTTCTCGAACGATCGCGTGGTGCTGACCCCGGAGCTCCCGCCAGCCGCGATCGCCCAACTTCGCTGCTCGTTCGGTCGAACCAACGATGTCGGTGAACAGGATGGTGGCGATGGAGCGTTCAGGCTGCATTAGCGCCAAACGTCTTCTTCTGGAATCGGATCCAGGATCAGCTCGCCAACCACCGGGCTATCGCCGAATCCTGCGGTTATCCCCAGTACGGGAAGCGGTGGAGCGGGCCTTGGAGGTTGCGGCTCAGGTATTGGGCTGGGTCCAGTGGAATCCGAGCAGGTTGCGAAGACCGTGGTTACCACGGCCAAGAAAATGGATCGAATGATCATGATGCGACTCGACTACTTCATACTATTGCGACTTTCGATCGCTTGTCTGTAGGGAAATTCCCGGTCTCCCTAACGCGGCACCCGATGAACCAGCTTGGTATCGTCCTTGTCACCACGCCTTCCACCACCAACCCGGTCTCGATAGACCCAAACCAAAGAAGCCTCGCCGTGACGGGGCTTCCTCATGGTGGGCCTGGGTGGAGTTGAACCACCGACCTCACGCTTATCAGGCTGCGACAGAATACTCGGAACACACCTCTTCCGGGTACGATGCTTATTCGTGCTGGGCGGCGCGGGACGACTTTGTTACCGTTCTTGTTACCGTTTTTGTTACCGCGCGCCCCCGGATCCCATCAGCCACTCACTCTCCAAACGCAAAGAAGCCCCGCCGTGACGGGGCTTCTTACTGGTGGGCCTGGGTGGAGTTGAACCGCTTATGGGAAGTCTATGACGAGAAGAGCCCGTCGGACAAATGCCTGGTCGATGTCGTCCTGAAGGTTTGTCGCCAGGATGACGAGACCATCATGTTCCTCGATCCGCTGGAGGAGGTGATTAACCTCGATGTTGGCGTATCGATCGTGTGAGTCTTTGACTTCTGATCGCTTGCCGAACAGCGCATCTGCCTCGTCGAAGAAGAGCACCGCATTCGTCTGCCCAGCCTTCCTAAAGATCCGGCTGAGGTTTTTCTCGGTCTCACCGATGTATTTGGACACGCTGACATTCAGATCGACCCTGTGGAGGTCGAGACCAAGCTCACCCGCGACGGCTTTGGCAGCCATGGTCTTGCCAGTTCCGGATGGACCGGCGAAGAGAGCGACCAGCCCACTGCGCTCCCGTTGCCGCGAGGATTTGACCAGCTTTCGAAGTTGGTCTACAACCCTCGCCGAAGCTGCGAGATCGCCGAGCTCTTGTGTGCGCTTCATGCACGTCTTTTCGATCTTCAGACCCGCTAGCTGCTGCATTGTACTCAGGTGCTGCCGCCAGAGCCCCGCATCCGGGTGCCGCCGTGGGAGATCGCGGTCGGTGACGACCCGCATCCGTAGTCTCACGGTGGCACGGATCGGACGCAGTTTCGGATCGTGCTGCTCCTCCTTGATGTCGAGCCGGCTCACGCGAACGGGAACAGTGCGCTGGTCACCCCAGTGGAACAGGAGAACAGGCTCGTGCTCCAACCCCGAACCAGAGCCGAAAGGCCAGAATGGCCACCAACTGGACTTACGCGTCTCGCGCGGATGCATGAGCAGTTCCAGCGCTGCGAGCACGGGGTAGATTCCATGCTCTACGACAAGCGGGTTTTCGTCCGGAGACTCCAAGGCATCGGTCGCGTCGAACACGAGCGAGCAGGTGATGATCTCTTGTGGAGGCCCGCTGTGTTTCCCGACGATCCTGCGGTGAAGCTTCTCCGGATTGTATTGGAATTCCACCGCCTGAGCCGGCGTCCCCTCCGTTGGATCCGCCGGCCGAACGAGAGCTGCCTTGAGCACCTCTGGCGATCGCGCAGGCATGCCGAGTCCTCCTAGCTGGGCTCCGTGAAGGACGGCTCCTCGGGCTCGGTGACTTCGTAGTCTCGCTCCCACCCCTCGTTCTGGACGGTGATCGTCTGGATCGCGACCGCACCGTCATTCGCGTTTAGCTCGGGCAGCGCTTGGAACTCAGAGACCCAACACCGAAACAGCTTGTACGCTAGAACCAACTGGCCGGCTTCGTTATAAACCTCGAGAATGATGTCCTTCCGAAAGTCCTTGAGCGAGACCTCCGCCCCGAGCCCGGAACCAAGGTTCCAGACTTTATCGGCCCACTTCTCGAACTCGAGGTCGTGGGTGACACCGCGTTCGAGAGTGACCGGCTCGTACTCCGTGCGGCCCGGCGACTTCCGGCTGGTGCTGGGATCGCCGCCTTCGCGGTGCTCGACGACCTCGGTCGACCGCTTGAGCGCGCTGACCTTGCTGACTCCCGCTACGTAGCGTCCGTCCCATTTCACCCGAAACTTGAAGTTCTTGTACGGATCGAAGCGACTGGGATTGACCGTGAATTGCGCCATTTGTCCTGTCTCCTTAACTCGGGATCTGCCCGGCACGCTGTTGAATCCGGATAATCACGAACTCGGCCGGCTTTAACGGCGCGAAGCCGACCACGATGTTCACGACGCCGAGATCGAAGTCGGCCTGCGTCGTCGTTTTGGAGTCGCATCTTACGAGAAAGGCGTCGCCTGCCCTCTGACCCTGGAAGGGCACCCTGCCGGAAGAGGTTTTGCATGAAGGCCCCCACGATGAGGCGTATCTGCGCCCAGAGCGACTCGTCATTTGGTTCGAAAACAACCCACTTGGTGCCGCGGAACAAGCTCTCCTCAATGAACAGCGCCAATCTGCACACGGGGATGTACTTCCAGTCCGACGCCTGCTCGTCGGCACCGGCCAGGGTGCGAGCACCCCATACGACTGGGCCAGCAGTCTCAGGGAAGGATCGCAGGCAGTTGACACCCTGCGGGGTTAGCTCGCCGTTCTCCCGATCGGTGAGGTCGATCTGCAGTCCTTGAACACCCATTGCTGTTGCTTCCAAACCGGCTGGCGCTCTCCAGACGCCGCGCCGCGAATCAACTCGGGCGATGATCCCAGCGACTACTCCACAAGGTATGAATGTATGAGTCTGCCCGTCTCGCTCGGGATCGGCTTCCTGAACACGTGGAAAGTAGAGGGCGGCGTTCTGCAGCTTCGTACCCGTCAGTCCCAGGGCGCTCAAACCGTCAACAACTCTGCCAGTGGCGCCTCTGCGGTCTTGATCCCACTGAATAGGCGGATCAACAATGAGCATGGCGCGGCGTTTTTCACAGTAAGTCAAGGCCGCATCATAGACCGACGGATCGGTGTCGGTATCCCGTGTGGGAGGTGGAATGCAGAGCAGATTAAAGTGATCCGCTCTTTCCAGGGCGTAAAGTCCTGTCTTGTCGCTCTCATTTCCTAGATAGTCGTCGGTCGTCGGGACACCGATGCCCACCCGCACGATAAGTGCTACGGTTCCTCCATTCGCAAAGAAATCCCGCACGGCGTAGCTCATCGTGCTTTCCTCCCACAATCCGCCAAATTCGCGCTCAAAACCAGCGAAACTATGGATGGCGACCGGCTGATTTATCACTCCTCGACGCGCACAGCCGACAAAAGCCGTCCACGAGGTGGCCACACCCGAAATCGTACGTGGCCCCACAGGGACTTCTTCGACATATACACCGGGGAACAAATACTCAGGCATGGTTAAACAACCCTTCAAAATCCGCGACGATCCGATGCCTTGTTCGGCTCGCGGACGGTAGCCAGCTGGGAGCAAGGCGAGCAGCCAGATCAGTGCTCATATAGTAGACGACCGAGGCGCCTGTCACCGTCTTTGTCACCGCGCCCTTCAAACTCTACCAGATCGCCCATTCCCCTAAACCAAAGAAGCCCCGCCGTGACGGGGCTTCCTCATGGTGGGCCTGGGTGGAGTTGAACCACCGACCTCACGCTAGGCTGCTCGGCAAACGTCTCGTCTCTTGCTGGCAGGGCTCAATGGTTCAACGTTTGAGTTCCACCGTCTCCCAACGATTGCCGGGGTAGGCGTGACCGACTATCGCGCCGATGCCCGCGCCCGTGCCGCCGGAAAGCATCGTGACGGTGAAATCGCAGGAACTATCGTCGCACCTCGCGTTCGCGAGGACCAAGCCGGCAACGACACCAATACCAAAACCGGCCGCCGTGCCCAGCCACGCACCCTTGCTCGGGCTACGGGGACGGCGAACGTCTAACCGGCGGATGCGATTCTGCGCTACCGCCACCCGTGTACCCGACTTTGGCATCTCGAAGACGAGTGTGTCGCCACGAATTGCTGACAGCTCTGATACGCGCTTTTCGTTAACCATCAGATCCATTGTGGGTACCGGCCCCCACACGCGCACCCGCTCACCGGGCGACGGTAGTTCCTGACCCATGGCACCAGTCGGGAGGAGCAAGGCGACAGCGCAGAGGCCCAGATACTCTCGTACGTCCATCAGAATCCCCATCTAATCCCATTCCCTTCGGCAGCCCGGCAGTCTTTCCCATCATACGCATCGACCGTCACCTTATCGTCACCGTGTCAAGAATCTCCTAGAATTGTCTTAGGTAACACGATGCGTCCCTGTCGGTTGGCCAAATTCGGACGCTTGCGTACCCACCACCCGAAAATGAGTGATCATCAACGTGCTGTAGACCTTCGGGACCCCGCACCAAGCAGTGAATTGGGTGGACACGTGCTGGATAAGAAAACAGTCGGGGATGGACTTCGCCAGCAACGCCTCGCCGCCTTCAAGTCACACAGCAGCAAAGAAGCCCCGCCGTGACGGGGCTTCCTCATGGTGAGCCTGAGTGGAACCCGGGCTTGTGTTATTGTTACTCAGCTTCGTGGTAAGCGAAACCCTCCAACGAAATCTGATAGGTCCCGTCGTCCTCTAGATACCGGGTGCAGTACTCACTCGGATAGTAGCCACCGTCTTCCCACGACACCGGCTGCTTGATCGGATGGCACTCGTTTGGTCGGCTCTCGAGGTACTCCACCGTTATCATTGGCTCTAAGAACGTGATGTGACCGTCGTACGCGCCATA
>JBDHFX010000075.1:0-17543 GCA_039590215.1 Gemmatimonadota bacterium
GTTTGCCGGTGTGACAAGGTCTCCGAGGCGGACGTGCTCACCCCCCGACCGATCCGTCCGACCGAGGCCGAGGTCGCCGCCAATCCTCGTGCTCGGAGCGCGCGGTTGCGCGCCGTCGAGCGGCGCCGCTCAGCGGCGAACCAAACCCGGACCTAGCGCCGGAGGGCACAGAGTCGGTGAACGTCTACGTCCGAGAGTACCGTAAGATCGAACACCGAACCCGTCGCCGGACAAGCTTCGCGTGGCACTACCTGCCAACACTCCTTGTGCTCACGGCTACTGTCGTCGTGGGCAAGGTCTACGTTCAGTCGGTCGCGATTCGATGGTCTGATCGCGCGGTGGAGCTGAAGACGACAGCGCGAGATCTAGAAGCCGCGAATGATGCGCTCACGCGTTCGATCGCGGTGTTGACGGCCCGAGATCGAGTAACGCGCGCAGCGGACCGACGCTTGGGTATGGTCGCCCCTACCGAAGTCGATATCGTGTGGCTGCCGGTCCCGGATGACACCCCCGCACACCAACCGTCAGTGCTAGCGAAGGTCGATCGTGGACCGTTGGCCACTGTGGGCGGTTGGTTTGATGCGTTCTGGCAGGAGGAAGCTCTCGCGCTGACGAGCCAATAGTGGCTCGTTCCCGGGGGATCCGCTCCAAAAAGGTGAGTGAGTCCGATCGCCTTCGAATCGGACGCCGTCGCCAACGGTTCGTTTTCTTGCTGCTCCTCATCTTCGCAGCTCGGCTTGGGGTCGCGTTCTTCGAGATCCAGATTCGCGACCACGATAAGTACCAAACAACTGCGCAAAAACAGCAAAAGAAGCGGATCGTCATTCCACCCGAGCGGGGCACGATCTACGATCGCAACGGGGTGCCACTGACGGTCAATCAAGAAGAGTACGGAGTCTACCTCGTGCCACGCCACGTCGATCCCGACGACGTAGAACAGTTTGTCGAGGTGTTGACCTCCATCCTCGGGGTCGACGCTCGCGAGGTGCACCGGCGTTTGGAGGAGGGCGGGTGGTACGTACGGCTGACGCGTGGGATCTCGCCCGAGATTGTGCGCCAGCTCGAAGCGGCCAGCCTCGATGGCGTGGGTGTAGAATCGTACCGAGTGCGTCGGTACCCCTACGATGGACTAGCGGCTGATTTACTTGGTAAGGTCAACAACGACAACGAAGGCCTCGACGGCATAGAGTTGTATTACGACGAGGTTCTCCGCGGGACCCCTGGCTACGCCATCCACCAGCGGGATGCGCTAGGACACGAGTACCCGAACTTCACGTTTCCGGTCGACGCTCCGGTCCACGGTCGAGATGTGTATCTGACGATTGATCTAGGGGTTCAAGAGATCGTCGAAGGTGCGCTCAAAACGGCTATGAACAAGACGAGCGCAAAGGCCGGGAGCGTTGTGGTTGTCGACCCACGAACGGGCGAGGTGTTGGCGATGGCCACTCGTGGCGGACCCAGGAAAAGTGACCAGCGGGGGAGAAACGTAGCCGTGGTCGATCAGTTTGAGCCCGGGTCGACATTTAAGATCGTGCCACTTGCCGGGTTGTATGAGGAGGCGCTGGCGGCACCCACCGATTCGTTGTTCTGTGAGCGGGGCACGTGGCGACGCAACGGGCGCACGATACGCGATGTCCACCGGTACGGTTATCTCACCGTCGAACAGGTGATCGAGGCGTCCTCGAACATCTGCTCGGTCAAGCTCGCCGATCGTCTCGGTGAGGACAGGCTCTACGAGTATGCGCGCAAGTTCGGGTTCGGCCTGCCTGCCGGCCTCGATTTCCCGGGCGAGCCAGCCGGCCTACTCAAACGCCCCGATCAGTGGTCGTCGCTGACGTCCGGATCGATAACCATGGGGTATGAGGTGATGGTGACCTCAGTTCAGATGGCGATGGCCTACAGTGCGGTGGCCAACGGAGGCGAGCTCCTGCGGCCCTACTTGGTGCGGCGGATCATAGATGCCGAGGGCGATGTCGAGTTCGAGGGGGGTCCGCAGCACGTTCGTCGTGTCATGGAGCCGGAAACGGCGCGACTCGTGACCCAGGCACTGGTTCGCGTGGTCGAATTTGGTACTGCGAAGAGCGCGCAGATCGACATGCTGCCGGTGGCGGGAAAGACCGGCACGGCTCGCAAGGTCGGTGAGCGTGGCTACGACAGCAGTCGTCATACCGCATCATTTGCCGGTTTCTTTCCGGCTGACGATGCGCGATATGCGGTTTTCGTCCGTATTGACGAGCCGGTCGGCAAATTCTACGGGGGATTAGTGGCGGCACCGGTGTTTCACGAGATAGTGGAGAATACGCTATTGACCCGCGCGGTGGACCGGTCACCCGCGTTGGTCGAGCGGTTCCGGTCCCCCCAGCAGGTCGTGCAACGCGTTTCCGATGGATTTGGCGCGCTGCCGGTGGCAGAGCCGGATACCCTCGCGCCGTCCGAGTCGATTGAGTGGCCGGAAGGCGTTGATCCACGCACGCACGTCAAAGTGCCGGATTTCACCGGCATGGGCTTACGCGAGGCAGTGCGCCGTGCATCGCGTTTAGGAATTCAACTGACATTTGATGGAACCGGGACGATCGTTGGCCAGGAGCCCGAGCCGGGGGAGGTGCTAACCCGCGGCGGCGTCGTACGGGTTCGGGACAGATCGTGACATTGGCCATCGAGGCGTCGCGACTGTCCGCCCTGGCCAAGCGAGTCAACGGGAGGGTCGTTGGCGGCACGGATGTTTGTGTCACCGGGGTGTCGCACGACAGCCGCCACGTGCGATCGGGTGATCTGTTCGCCGCCATCGCCGGGTTTGAAACCGATGGCCATCGCTTTATCGACTCGGCCGCCGAGGCGGGCGCCACCGCGGCGTTGGTAGAGCGCGAGGGTCCGTGGCCGGTACCAGCGATTGTAGTCGACGACGTACGCGCTGCGATTGGACCCGTGGCCCACGCGATCGCCGGTGATCCAACGACCCGGATGCGGGTGATCGGGATCACGGGGACCAACGGCAAGACGACGACGACGTTCATGACGGCAGCGGTGTTGGGTGGCGATGAGGCGGCCACGCTGGGAACGCTTGGTGTCCGGCGACGGGGTCGGGTTTTCAAGACCGGGTTGACGACACCCGAGGCCCCCGAGTTGGCGCGACTTTTTGCTGACTTGGAGCAGGAGGGAGTGACATCGGTTGTCATGGAGGTTTCGAGTCACGCGATCGCGCTTGGACGAATCGGCGGGATTCATTTCGCAGCCGGGGCGTTCACGAACCTGAGTCCTGATCACCTCGACTTTCACCCAACGATGGAAGAGTACGGTGAAGCGAAGCTCGACTTCTTTCGTCTGCTCCGTGAGCAACACGGTTTCGGGGCTGTGAACGCGGACGACGCATGGGGTGAGCGATTCCAGGTTGCGGGACCAGCGGAGACATGGCGCTTTAGCGCGCGCGATTCCGCTGCCGAGGTGTACGCGGAGCGAGTCGACGTTGAACTCGACGGTACGACGATGGACGTACGTACTCCGCGCGGGCGATTCACGACCCGCCTGTCGATGGCTGGTCGCTTCAACGCCGCCAACGCACTGGCGGCGGCGGCGCTGGGCGTTGGACTCGGAACCGAGCCGGAGGCAGCGGGTCGCGCTCTGGCTGCGGTTGACCATGTGCCTGGTCGCTACGAGGTCTACCGCGCGACGGACATCACTGTAATCGTGGACTACGCCCATACCCCGCAGGCGATGGAACGCATTCTGCTGGCCGTGCGCGATACCGGAGCCCGGCGGATCTTGTGCGTCTTCGGCTGCGGTGGCGAGCGCGATCGCACCAAGCGACCAAAGATGGCCGCGGTGGCCGGAACGCTGGCGGACATAGCGATTCTGACGACTGATAACCCGCGGCGCGAACCAATCGATCAGATCGTGGCTGATACTGTGGCCGGATTCGACGATACCGCTGCCCGTTGGGAACGGATCGATGATCGCGCGGCCGCGATTGAATACGCAGTCGGCGAGGCTGAGTCTGGCGACGTGGTGTGTGTGCTCGGCAAGGGGGATGAGGAACACATCTTGATCGGCAACCAGCGAATCCCGTTTCGCGATCGGGACGTTGTTCAGCGAGCCTTGGCGGCTCGGGACGGGTCGGCGTGAGCGCGAGGCTAACCGCCGATCAGGTGACGGCCGCGCTTGGCGTGGAACCCTGTGGACGACCCCCCCAACTCTTTAGTGGTGTGACGATCGACACTCGGCGAGCGGTGGCGGGAGAGCTGTTCGTGGCGATCCGCGGCGACCGATACGATGGCAACGATTTCTCGGATGTGGCGGTGGCCGCTGGTGTGTCCGGAGTGGTCGGCGAGAATCGGGACTTCGCGGAGCGTGAGGAGATCGCATTCTGGGCGGTGCCCGACGGACGGGCCGCGCTCCAGGCGTTGGCGGGTCATTATCGGAAAAGCCTCTCCACGCAGGTAATTGCGATCACCGGCTCGAACGGCAAGACGACCACCAAGGAGTTGATCGCAGCGGTACTGGCGCAGCGGTTCTCGATCTCGGCTACCAGCGGCAACTTGAACAACCAGATCGGTGTCCCGCTTACGCTGCTGGATATCGAGCCCGACAGCGACTGGGCGGTGGTCGAGCTTGGCACTAGCGAGCCCGGGGAGATCGCCATTCTGTCCCGCATCGCTCAGCCGTCGATCGCAGTCATTACCGGCGTGGCGGCGAGCCATTTGGAGGGACTGGGCTCGGTCCGGGCGGTGATCGATGAGAAGCTGGCCCTTGGACGAGCTCTGGCACCGAACGAGGTCCTGTTTTACAACGGTGACGACGCGCGGTTGGCGGCCGCGGTTTCAGGGTTGGCGTGTCGCCTGGTTTCCTACGGCATCGAGTCGTCGAACGACGTTCGGCCCACACGGTGGACGCTGGACGGCGAAGGACGCGGAATGTTCGAGGTCGATGGTCGCACCTACCGGTTGCGGTTGGTTGGCCGGCACAACGTGGTGAACGCGCTGGCCGCGGTGGCCGTGGGCCGGGAGGTCGATATCTCACCCGGGGCGATCGCCGTTGGGATCGCCGAACCCGATACATTGCCGCTTCGCATGCAGTTGGAGCGATGGGGAGACGTGGTGGCGCTGGTTGATTGTTACAACGCCAACCCCGAAAGTGTGGCGTCGGCAGTGAGCACCCTGGTCGCTCTCGATGACGCGAGTCGACGGGTCGCCGTGCTCGGTGAGATGCTGGAGTTGGGCGACCAAAGCGAAGCGTTGCACGAGCAGGTGGGGCGCGAATTGGCTCCAGCCGGTATCGACGTCGTTGCGACCGTTGGCGTTGGTGCGGCACCGATCGCCAGCGGCGCGGAGGATGCCGGCATGGCAGCATTCCGATTCAATGACCAGCCTGGCGCGATCCGTTGGCTGATCGACTATCTCCGGCCCGGTGACGCGGTCCTCTTCAAGGCCAGTCGCGGCGCGGCGCTGGAGCACGTTGTAGAACCGGTTCGCGAGGCGTGTCTCGGTTGCTCGGTCGAGATCAATCGGTGAGGCGGCGGTAGATGCTCTACGACCTACTCGTCCCGCTGGCTGATCAGCACACGTTCTTCAATGTCTTTCGGTACATCACTTTTCGGTCCGCCTACGCGACCGTTACCGCGCTCGCACTGGCGTTCATACTGGGTCCGTGGCTGATCCGGCGCCTGCACATGCTGGGGGCAGGGCAGCCGATTCGTCGAGAAGGTCCCGCAGCGCACCATCTGAAGGCCGGCACGCCAACCATGGGGGGCGTGCTGATCATCCTCGCGGTTGTCGTCCCGACCCTTCTTTGGGCCGATTTGAGTCAGCCGTTCATCCAAATGATCCTCGTGGCCACGCTCTGGATGGGGGGGCTGGGTTTCCTCGACGACTACCTGAAGGTCGTGAAGCAGAAGTCGGAGGGACTGATCGCGATCCAGAAAGTCGTTGGACAGGTCCTGCTGGGCGTTGTTTTGGGCGTATGGTTGTACATGCAACCTGTCCACGGCGAGTACACCACGCTGACGTCGGTGCCTTTCTTCAAGGAGCGTTTTGTCGATTTCGGTTGGTTGTACGTTCCGTTCATCATTCTGGTAGTGATCGCTGCCACCAATGCTGTCAACCTGACCGACGGGCTCGACGGGTTGGCGATCGGACTGGGAGCGATCGCGGCGACCGCATTTGCCGTCTTTGCGTACGTGATCGGGCGCGCCGACTGGTCGGGCTACCTTCAAATCCCGTACTTCCCCGGTGCCGGTGAACTCACCGTTTACTGCGCGGCGTTGCTTGGTGCCGCTCTGGGGTTTCTCTGGTACAACGCACACCCCGCGGAAATCATCATGGGCGACACTGGTTCGCTGGCGTTGGGTGGGGCGTTTGGAACGCTGGCGGTGCTGCTCAAGATGGAATTCGCGCTGATCTTCGTGGGCGGCGTGTTCGTGCTCGAGACGTTGTCGGTGATCATCCAAGTGGCGTCCTTCAAGCTGCGCGGGAAGCGGGTCTTCAAGATGAGTCCGATACACCACCATTTCGAGCTCTTGGGATGGGACGAACAGAAGATCGTCATGCGCTTTTATATCCTTGGTGTCCTGTTTGCATTGTTGGCGGCTTCCACGCTGAAGCTGCGATGATCGACTCCCCGGTCCAGGTCGATGGCGCGCGCGTCGCGGTGCTCGGGCTCGGACGCTCCGGGTCGGCAGCCGCGCGCCTGCTATCGCGGAGGGGAGCCAGCGTGTACGCGTCCGACGTGGCGAGCTCCGACCGGACTGTGGCCGCGGCCGAAGCGCTAATAACTGAAGGGATCGAGGCAAGTGCCGCGGGGCACGATCGTGAATTGCTGTTCGACTGCGACTGGATCGTCGTGAGCCCTGGAATCCGGCCCGACGCGGAGATTCTCAACACGCCGCCTGTTTGTGACCGGCCGATCTTCAGTGAGATCGAGGTCGCGTCATGGTTCGCCCGTGCGCCCGTGGCTGCAGTGACCGGCACCAACGGCAAGACCACGACCACGGCGCTGCTCGGGGCGGTCGCCCAGACGGGCGGCGTCTCGGTCAGTGTCGCTGGCAACATCGGGCGCGCTTTCTCGACTGCGGTGCTCGAAGATCCGGGCGTCGAGTGGTACGTGCTCGAGGTGTCGTCGTTCCAGCTAGCGCGAATCGAGACGTTTAGACCGCGCGTGGCGGTGGTGCTCAACCTAACGGCTGACCACCTCGACACGTACCCGGATGTCGACGCGTACGCCCGGGACAAGGCGCGCATCTCTCTCAACCAGGGCCGGGACGACCACCTGTGCCTGAACGCCGAGGACGAAGCCCTGTCTGGCTTCGGATCCGATCGGCCGGTAACGCGACACTGGTTTCACCGCCACCAGTCGGTCGAACGGGGTGCGTGGGTCGACGATGGGTGGATCACCCTGGCCGGCGAGGCATACTCGGGGCCGATCATCAAAACAGCCGCACTCAAGATCCCGGGTCAGCACAACGTCCAGAACGCACGTCCAGAACGCATTGGCGGCCACGCTAGCGGCCGAGCTCATGGGGATCGAGCCAACAGCGATCGGTTCGGGGTTGCGTTCGTTTGGCGGTGTGGAGCACCGTCTCGAGAGGGTGGCGATCGTCGACGGGGTCACCTTCGTCAACGACTCAAAAGCGACCAATGTCGAGTCTGTAACGGTTGCGCTGAGAGCGTTCGATCAACCGCTGATCGTTGTCTTGGGCGGCCGCCATAAGGGCTCCCCCTACGCACCGTTGGCTCCACTATTGGCAGCGCGCGCGCGCCATGTGTTAGTGATCGGTGAGGCTGCGCCGCGGATCGTGAGCGAGCTCGACGAGGTCGTAGACGTGACCGATGTCGGTACCCTCGAGCGAGCCGTCGAACGGGCTCGTGAGCTGGCTCGACCCGGCGATCTCGTGCTGCTGTCCCCAGCGTGCTCGTCGTACGATCAGTTTGATAACTACGAGGTGCGAGGCGAGCGATTTCGTCAGCTGGTGGTGGCTGGGGCCGAACGGGAGGTAGCACGGTGATTGCCCGCCGCCCAAAGCGGGCCGATCGTCGCCGAGAGCGGGTGCTCAAGCCGAAACGACCGCCCAGAGCACCACGTGAGCAAGCCGATCGACGGCTCCGCACGTTGGTATTGCTGCTGGTTGGGTTTGGGCTCGTGATGGTCTATAGCTCTAGCTCGGTGTTGTCTCTAGCCCGTCATGGGAGCAGCAGCACGTTTTTCCAGAACCAGGCCGCCAAGGCACTGCTCGGTGTCATGTTGATGGCGGTGGCATCGCGGGTCGATTACCGGATTTGGGCGCGGGTTTCGAAGCCGCTCATGTGGGTGGTGCTCACATTGTTGGTGTTCTTGGCGCTTCCGTTCGGGACTGCGCTCACACCCGAGATCAACGGCGCGAGGCGGTGGATCGCTTTCCCCGGACTCACCTTTCAGCCGATCGAGCTGGCCAAGTTGGCGATCATCGTGTGGATGTCGGCGATATTGGCGCTGAAGGCAAAGAAGTTGGACCAGGGGATTGACCAGCTCGTCCCGTTACTCTTGCTGCCGTTGGTGATGGCCGGTCTTGTCGTCCTTCAGCCGGATTTCAAAGGCGCGATCATGATCGGCGTGTTAGCCGCGGTGTTGCTGTTCATGGCCGGCGTCAAGTGGCGATACCTAATCCAAGCCGGAGCGGCGGGGATTCCATTGGCTGCGGTGGTTCTGGTGCTCGAACCGTATCGGATGCGCCGGCTGGCAGCGTTCTTGGACCCCACCCAAGACGTGCAAGGGATCTCATACCAGATCAATCAATCGTTGATCAGCTTGGGGTCCGGGGGGTGGTTCGGTGTCGGACTTGGATCCAGCAAGCAGAAGTTTGCCTTTCTACCGATGGCACACACCGACTTCATCCTGTCAATCGTCGGTGAGGAGCTGGGTATCATTGGCACCCTTGTGGTGTTGATCGCGTTCGTCTATCTGGGTGCCCTGGGGTACCGGATAGCCCGTCGCGCGCCGGACGATTTTGGTTTCTTGCTGGGCTCCGGGCTGACGACACTGATTCTGTTTTCAGCGCTGGTGAACATCGGTGTCGCGACCGCAGTGCTGCCGACCACCGGATTGCCACTGCCGTTCGTCTCATATGGCGGCACGGCGTTGATCGTTCACATGGTTGCGATCGGGATTCTGTTGAGCATATCGCGAGATGGCGTCGCCCCGCCGCGACAGGAACCCGGGATCAAGCGCTGGCGGTGGTGGAGGAGGGTAGTCCCTGTTGGACGCTGGCGAGCATGATGAGACGGCGGCCCGCGTGTTGATCGCCGGTGGTGGCACTGGAGGTCACCTCGTACCGGCGCTAAACCTGGCTCACGAGCTGGTACGGCGGCAGCACCCGGCGACGATCATGCTGATCGGTAGCCAACGCGGACCGGACCGCGAGCTGTTGTCGGCCTCAGAGTTTCAGTATCAGCTGATTGATGCACCGATCGTGGATCGCCATCGGCGGCTCAGAAACGCGGCTCTGCCGTGGCGGCTAGGGCAGGCCGTCAGCACGGCGCGAACGGCGGTCAATGGCTTTAAGCCAGACGTGGTAGTGGGAACTGGCGGCTACGTTTCGGTGCCGATCGGCGTGGCGGCTTGGATGGCGCGCCGACCTCTGCTTCTACAAGAGCAGAACCGCCGGCCGGGCCTGGCGACCCGATTCCTGGCGCGGTGGGCCGACCGGGTGTGCGTGGCTTACCCGGGCGTCGACGAAGCGCTGCCTGAAGGCTCTCATGTCGCGGTAACCGGTAACCCGATCGCGCCGCAGGAATCGGTTGAGGCGGGGTTTGCCGGACGATTCGATTCGAGTCGTCCGACACTCGGTGTTTTGGGAGGCAGCCAGGGAGCGCAGGCTCTCAACACGGCGATCATCGAGCTGTTCGCAGACGGTGCGGATGCGGTCCCGAACCTGATTTGGCAGACAGGAGAGCACCATTACGACCACGTGTTGGCGGCCAGCCGCTGGCCTGAGCGGGTTGTGATCGAGCCCTTTTTCTCGCCCATGGCGGCGGTCTACCCACTGCTCGATGTGGCGCTCTGTCGTGCCGGGGCGATGACCCTTGCGGAACTGGCCGCGTGGGGGGTCCCGGCGATTCTGGTGCCGTATCCGCACGCCACCGCCGATCATCAGATGGTGAACGCACGAGCCGTCGAAGCGGCAGGCGCGGCGATTACGATTCCCGAGTCCGAAGCCACCTCACGACGGCTCGGCAATCTGATCACCGGGTTGCTCGATGACCGACCACGACGTCAGCGAATGGCGGCAGCGGCGCGCACGCTTGCCCAACCCGATGCGGCGCAGGTGATCGCTGACCAAATCCTCGAACTGGCTGGACGAACGCCAGCGGGTGGCCCATGAGCGTTCTGGACACCTCCAGCCATCTCCACTTCATGGGAATCGGTGGGGCCGGGATGAGCGGTCTCGCGGAGCTGTTGGTGCACGCCGGCTACACCGTGACTGGGTGCGATGTACGTCGCTCGGCCACTACCGATCGGCTCGAGGCGCTTGGGGTTCGAGTCCACATCGGCCACGGGGTCGATCACGCGAGCTCGACCGAGACGGTCGTCATCTCGTCCGCGATCCCGGTGGACAACGAAGAGCTGGTCGCGGCTCGTGATCGGGGTTGCCAGGTGATTCGGCGCGCCGAGCTCCTGGCCGCGGTGATGACCGGTACCAAGGGGATCGCGGTCGCCGGCACGCACGGCAAATCAACTACCACGACGATGATCGGCGCCATCCTCGACGCTGCGGGTTGGGATCCGACCGTGCTGGTTGGTGGGCGGATTCGTGGACAGGACGGCAACGTCCGTTTGGGCGCCGGCAAGTGGCTCGTAGCTGAGGCCGACGAGTTCGATCGCTCGTTCCTCGCGCTCGAGCCAGACCACGCGGTTATCACCAACATCGAGCCCGATCACCTCGATACGTACGAATCGGCGGCTCAAGTCGATGCTGCGTTTGCGCAATTCGCGGCTCGCATTCGCGACCGTGGCACGCTGGTGCTCGGTATCGACGACCCGGGCGTCCGGTGCCTCGAACCGCCGGCCGGGCTAGGTGTCGTCACCTTTGGGCTCTCGTCAGATGCAGACGTGCGTGGTGCCGAGATCGAGCCGCGTCAACTCGATACTCGATTCGAAATGCGACTTCCGGATGGACGTCGCGAGGACGTTGAAGTATCGCTTCCGGGTCGACACAATGTTCTCAATGCACTGGCCGCCGCGGCGATGGGTTGGTCGTTGGGCCTTGAGCCAGAGATCCTCGCCGCCGGCTTGTCGTCCGTGCGCGGCGTCGAGCGGCGGTTCGAGATCGTCTACGAGGACGAGGATGTGATGATTGTCGATGACTACGCGCATCACCCGACCGAAGTGGCGGCCACTCTGGCTAGCGCCCGGACGGGTTGGCCAGGGCGCCGTCTAGTGGCCGTTTTCCAGCCTCATCTCTATAGCCGGACGCGTGACTTCGCTAGCCAGTTCGGGACCGCGTTGGCGGATGCCGACGTCGTGTTTGTAACCGATGTGTATCCGGCCCGAGAGGCACCAATCGCAGGTGTTAGTGGGCGGTTGGTGTGTGATGCCGTTAAGCGCGCCGGCGCAGACGATGTTACGTACGTAGAGAACGGTTCGGTCAGTGATATCGTCGCTGCGCGGTTGACCGACGGCGATTTGGTGGTCACTCTCGGGGCCGGTGACGTCGATCGAGTCGCTCGCCGGTTGGCGGAAAAGCGGCGAGCGGGGGGACGAGGAAACCATGGCTCGGACTAGGCTCGACGATGTCCTCCCGGGTTGTTGCCGGTCCGACGTTGACCTAGCGCCGATGACGTATTGCAAGATCGGCGGTGTGGCTAGGGTTCTCTGCATCGCGGAGAGCGAAGCCGACCTAATAGAAGCTATCGAGTATCGCAAAGCATCAGCGCTCCCCGTCGAGGACGTTTTCGTGTTGGGAGGCGGCGCGAACATGTTGATCAACGACGCCCGCGACTACGACTTAGTGCTGAAACTGAGTCAGCGGTTCAATGCGATACGGTACGACGAGACCACACAGACAGCGCACATCGAGGCGGGGATCTACACGCCGCGCTTGGTGCGCGAGGCGGCCAAGCGCGGCTGGGACGGGTTTCAGTTTCTTGCCGGAGTGCCGGGCTCACTCGGCGGTGCGATCGTCATGAACGCCGGTATTCGAGAGCTCTCGACGTGGAAACTGGTCATCGAGATCGAGGGCATCGATTGGAATGGCGAGCGCCGCACGCTGACGCGAGAAGATCTCAAACCTGGTTACCGGAAGGGTAATGTACCGGCCGACGTAATCGTGACGGCCGCAACCTGCGCGGTGCATGTCGGTGACCCCGACACGATTCACGCCACTGCGCGGACCCTGTCGTCATCGCGACGCGAGACACAGCCGCTGCAGTTTCCGTCCTGGGGTAGCACGTTTATGAATCCGTCGGGAGCCTCTTCCACCGGTCGAACCGCCGGCGCGCTAATCGATGCCGCTGGACTGAAGGGATACCGAGTGGGGGATGCTCAGATATCGGAAGTGCACGCCAACTTCATTGTCAATCGTGGTCACGCCACGGCTGCCGACGCGCTGGCGTGTATCCGGCATGCCTATCAAGTCGTCCGCGACCAGTTCGAGATCCGGCTCGAGCCCGAGGTCTGTCTGATCGGTTTTTCCGCGTCCGATCTCGCGTTCTTGGAGGATCGCTGATGCGCAAGCCCGGGCTGCAGGTTGGCTGGCGTCAGAATCGCTGGGTGGACCGCGAGCAGATCGCTGCCCGCCGACAGTCGATCAAGCGCGGGCTGCGCTGGGGGGTGTTCGCGGTGGCCTGTGGCCTGGCGACTTTTCATCTCGGCAAGCTGGCCCACACGCGAGGATGGCTGTCACCCTTCCTGGTGCGCGAGGTGCGCGTCGTAGGCGCCGAGGTCGCGCACCCCGGGGTGCTTGTCGCCGAGGCCGGCTTGGTGGGCAAGCGGCTCCATTACTGGAGTCATCTCGACGACCATCTCGAGCTGGTGACGCGCGATCCGCTGATCCTCGAGGCCAGCTTCGAGCGCCGACTTCCAAATCGCTTGACGCTGGTGGTCGTCGAGCGTCAACCGGTGGCGCTGCTCGGACTCGAGCGACTGACCCCGGTAGACGCGGACGGTCGTGTGCTACCGGTATCGGCCTTTCACGGTGGCTGGGATGTGCCGGTCATGACGATTGATTGGCCGAAGGAAGAGGTTGTTCTCGATGGTCGTGTTCAGGTCGGCCCGGTACGCTGGACGCTCGACTGGCTGAGTCAGGTCGAATTGGCGATGCCAACCTTGTATCAAGAGATCTCGACCGTAGAGCTGGATAGCGATGGCACGATCCGATTGCGGTTGACGCGGTCGGAGTGTACGGTCCTGCTCGATCACAACACGCCGTTCGAAAAGCTAGCGCTGCTCGATGACGTCTTGCGCGACCTGGCGGGGGAACCTTGATGGCACGCGAGAACATCATCGTTGGACTCGACATCGGAACAACCAAGATTGGCTGCATAATCGCCGAGCTTGATGGGGATCTCAACGCCAAGATCGTGGGCGTGGGCACCAGCCGATCGGATGGACTGCGCCGCGGCGTGGTGGTCAACCTGGAAAAGACCGTGGTCTCGATCGGGCGGGCGATCGAAGAGGCGGAGCTCATGGCTGGGGTCGAGGTCCGCAACGTGTTTGCCGGTATCGCCGGCGATCACATCCGATCGATAAACAGCCACGGCGTGATCGCGGTGTCGCGTGGTGGGGTCGAGATCACGCGAAGTGACATCAATCGGGAGTTCATCGTCGACGAGCAGCAGGGAATCAAGGACCCCACTGGGATGGCGGGTACGAGGCTCGAGGTTGATGTCCACATTGTTACCGGGGCGGTGTCGTCGGCCCAAAACCTCGTGAAGGCGATTCAGAAGGCGGGCTATCAGGTCAGCGACCTGGTGCTCGAGCCCTTGGCATCTTCCCAGGGCGTGCTGACGCAAGACGAGAAGGACCTCGGGGTTGCGTTGGTCGACATCGGCGGCGGGACGACCGACATCGCCGTTTTCAATGAAGGGTCGATCCGCCATACGTCAGTGATCGGCCTGGGTGGCAGCAGCGTCACGAACGACATCGCGATCGGGTTGCGAACCCCTGGGCGTGAGGCGGAGCGGATCAAGGAACGGTTCGGCGCGGCGCTCACCCGAATGGTCGACGCCGGCGAAGATGTCGTCGTGCCTCGCGTTGCGGGACAAGGTGAGCGCCGGGTCAGTCGCCGGATCATCGCGTCGATCATTCAGCCCCGAATGGAGGAAATCCTGGCGCTCGTCAGAAACGACATCGGCAAGACCCGATGGTACGAGCGGATCCCCTCGGGAGTCGTTCTAACAGGTGGTGCTTCAGCGTTGCCTGGCACCGCTGAGTTGGCTGAGGAGGCGCTCGAGTTGCCGGTTCGCATCGGCTACCCGATCCACATCACAGGGCTCGTCGACTCGGTCAACGATCCGCGTTTTGCTACCGGTGTTGGGCTCGTGCTGTACGGCCGTGATAAGGGGCGGGCAGAGCATCAGTTCGCGATGGGTGACGACGATTCGCTATGGGATAGGGTTTTCGACCGAATGAAAGAGTGGCTCCAAGACTTCATCTGAGACTACAGAGTTGGTGCCACCAGACCGAGGGCATTGCGCGAATGGGCCGCATTCGCAACCATTACTGGATACGACCGGGACGACACACAACGCAGGACAAGCCAGGAGGAGACCCCCATGCGGTTTCAGCTCGCCGATGGAGAAGAACAGAACGCTCGGATGAAAGTCGTTGGCGTCGGAGGTGCCGGCGGTAACGCGGTCAACCGGATGATCGAGGAGCGGTTGGTAGGGGTCGAGTTTGTGTCGATCAACACCGATGCGCAGGCGCTTGGGCATTCCGAGGCGCATCGCAAGATACAGATCGGCAAGTCGCTGACCCGCGGCCTAGGCTCGGGTTCGAGGCCGGACATCGGTCGGGAGGCATTGCTCGAGGACCAGGACGACGTGGCCGAGGCTCTGGGTACCGGAACCGGCGCATCGCCAGTGATCGCTGACCTCGCACGCGAGCTGGGCGCGCTGACCGTCGGAATCGTCTCCAAGCCGTTCACGTTCGAAGGAAAGAAGCGGTTGACTGTGGCCGACAAGGGGATCATCGAGCTTCAGTCGGTGGTTGATACTCTGATCGTGGTTCCCAATGAGCGTTTGCGCTCGGTCGTCGACAAGGGCACCACCGTGCAGGAGGCGTTCAGAGTGGCCGACTCGGTTCTCTTGAATGCGACCCGGGGGATATCGGACCTGATTACCGTGACCGGTCTCGTGAATGTAGACTTTGCCGACGTCAAGACGATCATGACCGAGAAGGGCCAGGCCCTCATGGGCACCGGGTTTGGCACCGGTGAGCATCGGTCCGTCGAGAGCGCGCAGCAAGCGATCTCGAGCCCGCTTCTCGAGGACATGTCGATCGCCGGCGCGTGCGGTGTGTTGATCAACATCACTGGTGGTGAGGACCTTTCGTTGCATGAAGTCAGCGAGGTCTCGTCGGTGATTCATGATGCCGCCGGAGAAGACGCCAACATTATCTTTGGTGCCGTCATCGACCCGAGCCTCAAGGGCGAGATCCGGGTTACGGTCATCGCGACCGGCATCGGGGGCAGCGTTAGCTATGCTTCCCAGCCGGAGATTCGTCGCCAGCCACTGACGATGTCCAAGCCGGCGACCGTCACGGTCGACGCCAACGGTGGTGACAATCGGTTAGCGGCGCTGGTCGATTCCGCCGCAAGCAGCGATAGCGAATCGCCCGAGGAGTTGGAAGACCTTCTCTCGGTGTTGGACCTCAAGTCGGGGGCGAAGAAGGATGATCTCGAGATACCGGCCTTTATTCGTCGACAGATGAATTGATCGGTCGGATACGTTCAAGCGGCAAAGCGCACGATTCAGGTTGGCACCGAGTTCGCCCAGGTTTTCTCATCGCTCTGGTCGGCGCGGGTGTGGCTTGGTGGCTGACGTCGGACCCTGCACCGCCGGCACCGCCCCCCGTGGTGGCCGCGCCGGAGGCGGAGACCCTGCCGGCGATCGTCGATACGCTCGAGTCCGGCGAAACGTTCTCCGACCTCTGGCAGGACCACGAGCTAGATCCAGCTGATCTCCTAGCCCTCGTTGAGGTAGGGTCGAGCACCCCCGATTTCTCCTGGCGCCGGTTGCGTCCCGGTTCACAAGTGTTGATCTCGCTCACGCCGGAAGGCGCGCTCGGCGGCATCGATCTGGAGTTCGGTCGGGACCAACGATTGGTGGCAGACAAGCGTGGCGAGGGGTTCCGAGCTCGGGTCGTCGAGACGTCATTCGTGCGCCAGCGCCGACAAGTCTCGACCTGCATCGAGAGTTCGTTTTGGGGGGCGTTGAGCGAGGCTGGCGAGGATCCCGCGCTGGTGCTGACGTTAGCGCAGATTCTGGGCGGCCAGATCGACTTCTACTCGGATCTCCGCGCGGGTGATTGCGTGGCGCTCGCGTTCACCGTGGACGAGCGCCCGGACAAATCGTACCGCCTCGCATCGATCGACGCTGTCGTGCTCGAGCTAGCCGATCAAACATACGAGGCGTACCGCTTTTCGAGCGACGGTGAGAAGTTCGATTACTACGACGCTGACGGGCAGACGCTCAAGCGCAGGTTCCTGCGCTCGCCGCTCAAGTTCACGCGGATCTCGTCGCGGTTCGGGATGCGCATGCACCCCGTGCTGCGCAGGCGCCGCCAGCACAATGGCGTGGATTATGCGGCTCCGACCGGGACGCCGGTCCAAGCTTCCGGTGACGGCGTCGTCGTACGTGCCGGCCGCTTTGGGGGTTACGGCCTCTATGTCAGGCTCCAGCACGGCCGGCAATACATGACGGCGTACGGCCACCTGTCACGAATTGCGAGCGGGATCAGGCCTGGGACGAGGGTTCAACAGGGGGACGTGATCGGCTTCGTCGGCTCGACTGGCTTGGCCACGGGTCCTCATCTCGACTACAGCTTTCTGAGGGATGGCAAATATGTGGATCCGCTTTCGATCAGTCTGCCAACTGCCGAGCCGCTCGTCGGCCAAGCCCACGCCGCGTTTATCGCGCTGCGTGACATCCACCGTCTCCGCCTGCCGGCTCTCGGCGTGCTGGCGGTCGAGCAGCCGATCGAGGCCTCCGATGGCCAGTAGCCGGCTCCTGGCGTTGCTGGCGGCAACCTCGCTCGCAGCGGGTTGCGGTGGCTCCAGTAGCGGTGGTGGTGGCGGAGGACCCGGACCCGACACGACCCCGCCCGCGGCCCCCGATCTCGGTCTGATCAGCGTAACCTCGCCGCTGCCGGGCACAACGTCGCAGGTCGTCGGCTCCAACGGGGCCGTCGAGGGTTCGTCGACCGTCAAGGTCGTGAACGTGGACGCCACCCAACGCAACGGTGGGCAGTCGATCGAGGCTTCAACCGGTGCGGCTGGAGCTGGCACCTTTTCGCTATCGATTGCGGCCGAGTTGGGGGATCAGCTTTCGCTTACCGCTACCGACGAGGCCGGCAACGAGAGC
>JBDHFX010000076.1:0-7434 GCA_039590215.1 Gemmatimonadota bacterium
GAACGATCGAGTACCGGCTCGAAGACGTGGAGCCGCCTCGGTTCATTTGCGATGTCATGCTGGGGCGCCTAGCTCGATGGCTGCGTGTCCTCGACTACGACACGGCGTATGAGTTGGACATCGAGGACGCGGACCTGGTACGCCGCGCTCTAGATGAGGGGCGCTCGATCCTCACGCGTGACCAAAGACTCCCAGAGGAGTGGCGAATCGGCAGGGCGTGTGTGGTGCTGGAGGCAGAAGAGCCGATGGCTCAGCTCACCGAGGTTGTGCAGAGTATCGGGCTGAAACAGCCGCGGCGGCTCTTCCGCCGTTGTCTGGAGTGCAATGTGCCACTGGAGGTAGCCAGCGCAGAGGAGGTAAGCGAGCGCGTACCCGAGCGCGTCCTCACTTCCCACAACGACTTTCGGCGTTGCCCGGCGTGCCAAAGGATCTACTGGGAGGGTGACCACACCCGCCGCATGAGGAGGCAACTGGAGTCGGTCTTCGGCGGTTGAACCACCGGTGTTATCTATCTGGTGAGCGCACGTGGACTCGAGCTGCGACATCCTGCATGTGAGCTAGTTCTCCGCCGCCCGCATCTTCTGCTCATCCCCCACGCGGTCTCGCACCAAGTCAGCCACCGCAGCTGACTCGTAATTGCCTTCGGTCTCAAGATCTTTCCTTATCCGATCCAGGGCGACTGATCGTCGACCCGCTGCTCGCGATCGTCTGGAGTGGAAATCCGGCGACGCCGTCATCGCAACGGTATTGGGCAGGAATGGCCAGCCCGGATCTATGTCAAGAACAGCAGATTGCGATTGCTGATATTGTCAGTTGTTTTCAGTGCTCGGTATGAATTCGAGCAGAAAACGTAAGGCTTGTAACGAAGGCTAACCAATAAATCCAGAAGCTCTTCTGGCTCATGACCGAACCGGTTAAGAGCTCTCTTCGAAAACTCGATGAAGATGCGAGGTTTGAATTCTTCAAGCAATCGTTTGGCGCCAGCAAGAACCTGCATCTCCGCTCCCTCTGTATCGCTCTTGATAACATCTACGCGGGATAAATCTTTCTCATCTACGAACGAATCCAACGCCACCGTCTCCACATCGGTAGCGGTGCCGGATGCTCCAGCGGAACCTTGGGTAAGGTCTAAATGATTGGACCCTCCATCATTCGCCAAAAGAAACCTCGCATGCCCCGAAGTCGAACTGACAGCGCGCCGGCTGGGGTCTACCAAGTGTTGAAACCCGTTCCGCTTTATATTTCGCTTTAGCACGGCAAAATTTTCGCCGCTCGGCTCGAAAGAGTACACTTGGCCTTGATTCTCAAGCGTCTTGGCAGCGATCAACGTGTATAAGCCTACGTTGGCTCCAATATCGAATACTGTCATTCCGGGGCCAATCAGATTCCGGAAGATGTGAGTTTCTCGAGGCTCAAAACTTCCAAAGAAGTAGAGCTGACGAGAAACGAATTGCGTCGGTATCAGTTCGATTTCCATACCTTCCTCTAGGCGTACGACGCTCGATGGATTAACAGCCAAATGCCTGCCTAGCCAATTAGTCAGTCTGGAGCGTCCCCTTGTGAACGGGTAGTAACGTAATGCGGCTCTTACGAATGTTGTGGACACGATGTACGAAATTCCTTCGTGGTGTCGCGGAGAAGGCGAGGACCAGTAGCTTTGCGTCCCCGGCTTTCGCCGGGTTTGCTCTTGTCCAGACGGATCTAATCTTTTGAGATTGTACCGATCGACCGTCACCTGATCGTCACTTTGCCGAGAAAGTACGAGAGGCGCTACGCGTAACGTCTTCCCATAGGCGCCGTTGGCAAACACAACCTTGTTTTGATTTCCGCCCGGTAGGTGCGAGTAGGACTGCTACGGTACTGTAAGGGAAATCCTTACTATTGAGCTGCCCCCGTCGAAGTTGCTTGCTAGTTCTCCGCCGCCCGCATCTTCTGCTCGTCCGCCACGCGGTCTCGCACCAAGTCAGCCACCGCAGCTGACTCGTAATTGCCTTCGTCCTCGAGATCCTTCCTTATCCGGCCCAAGGCGACTGCTGTTTTGATTAATTCCAGGTTGGGCAACGCCTTGATCGCACTGTTCAGCTGACCGGCACTCAGATCCTTGGCGAACTGCTCAGCGGGGATGGACGGGAAATGATGCCTGGTGCCTCAACTCCACTAGCCACTCTGAGCCCGCCCTGGATTGCGACCTTCGAACCTGATCTTGTACCCGGTGTGGACGGTTCCATGAGCAGTTTGTCACCACTTACAATGCGCCGCCTTGTTCTAGTCAAACGCATCTATCAACTCGGTGATAACCAATCCCGTCAACCAGAGCCCGGCCTCGGCAATCTCCGTATTGCTTTTCCACGATGCGGTTGAACTCTTCCTCGCGATGGCAGTAGACGCCAAGAACATCCGTGTGCGGTCTGACATTTCGTTCCTGGAGTACTGGGACAAGCTCAAAGACCTCCGCATGAAGAAGGCGATGACCCGACTCAACAAGGCTAGAGTCGCATTTAAGCATCACGGCAATCTTCCATCAAGCACAGACATTGAAGAGTATCGGGTGCATACCCGCGACTTCTTCCGAGAGAATACAGTCAAGTACTTTGCAGTCAGTTTTGAAGCGATCTCTCTTGTCGAACTCGTAAAGCCAGAGCAAGCACGGCCCCACCTTCGCAAGGCTCAAGAGCGACTTAGCGATGATGATCCTAAGCAGGCGATCGTGGAAGTCACAAAGGCGTTCCTCATAGTTACCAATCGCGGGACCATAAGCCCGTTTCCTCCGGCCGGGTCCTCTAATCCCTTCTCTCATGGGGAGCAAGAGCTAAGATCGTTTGCGGACGCGATCACCGAGAAAGTTGCGCGACTGCAGGATCAGGTCACGATGCTCTCATTAGGGCTGGATTACAGAGACTTCCTGCGTTTCAGGTCCATCGTGCCGAGTGTCGCAAGAAGTCAATCCGGTAAGTTCCAAGTTCGTACCACGCCCGGCTTAGAGCCTTCAGAGGAGGAGGTGGCATTCGCTTTGGAGTACGTGGTCGAAACCGCTATCCGAATGAGCGAAACTGACCGTCTGACAAGAAGTGCCGGAGAAACGTAGGAGAGCCTATGGCTGAGCAGGATGCGGGAACGGGCATAATCGGCGCAGAATCGTGAACAAGCCCAGCACAGCCGATCGGTTCGTGAAAGAAGAAGGTCGCCTTCGATACTTCTCCAAGTCCAAGGCAGTGGTGGTCGTCCAAACACCTCTCGGTTGTCACAAGCTGTGTCATATCGCCTTCGGCAAAGACGGCAGTATCTACGTGGACTTCCCCTACTTTGGTCATGGACCAGGGATCGTCTCAAGGATCGAGTTCCCTGAGCCGCGGGTCGGGCCCGTGACCGTTGACTTGAAGCCAGGAGGCAAACTCGCCTCAAATCAGGTCAAGTTCTCACACCATCCAACGGGACGGGTCTTGTTTTCGAAAACTGGGAGGGTAAGAAGCGAAATACGTCGTGACTCTTTCCGACTTGATGGCCCAATCGGGTACCTGTTCCAGCTACACGCATACTGGCTGAGTGGGTTTGCGCTACTTGAGGCCAAGAAAACTACTAGGCTTTATCTGCCTTTCATGATCGAAGAGAAGATCCCGTCAGGCGTGGTACTCATCGCTCAATGGAGGCGAAAGGCCGATATTCTAGAATCAATTGAGGGCGCCGGCTTCGCGGGCCCGTGTCCAATGGCGATTCATCGTAGGACCGGGGCCAAGATGCAGCTGATCCTCTTAGGTCAGCCGAGTAACCATGCTCTGCAAGGCCACGTGATGTTGCTGGATTGTCAACTGACCGAACCGCTACCAGGAGTGGAGAATCCTATGATGCTCTTCCTGGGAGGATGGGATCCTCACGAAGTGCAAGATCCGGGCACAGGGATCTCGATGCCTCACACCGGCTTCCTAACTTTCATGTACCCCTGTGGCTCCCCAGAGGAGCTAAAGTCTGTGATCGGGAGTATCGATCTCAGCACGTAGCAGTACCGGGGGTCCTCGCTGAACCCGGACTTTGCCATTCTGCCATGGTTTCTCGGTCGCGCGCTCGTCCAGGTTCGTCGCCTGTCATGATTACCCTCCAAATGCAGGAGGTCGCAGTTTGAGTCCTGCACCCCCTACCTTGGCAGAGGGGTACTCAAATCTCTACAGCCTTGAGGCCCCGAGACCCGGCCTGAATCAAATGTTACAAAAAGTTCGTTTCTGGTTAGTTATGAACCCGAAGAAGCCCCGCCGTGACGGGGCTTCTCAGTGGACAGGAACCATGATCCTCACTTGACAATCGCGATTTTCTGTACCAGACCATCCGATCTGAGGAAGTAAAACACGTCCTCGACAGGGGATGCGGCGACACTGAAACCCGGAGCGGAGAACCCGAAGAATGGTGTGATCGAGTGCTCTGGCAGATCCGTCTCGGTGTCGATGAAATACGCGCCACCCTGCCACTCGACGGCCACATACCGCCCACTCAGCGACGTTGCCGTGGGATTCGCTACACAGAAACTGCCGCAGGACCCGGGGCCCAAGACGAGGCGCTGCTTCAGCTCGCCTGTCTCAACGTCGAGCACAACGAAGAGGCCACCAACGTTCTCGCTGTAGCCGAACAGATACAAGCGCTCGCCACTTGGATGAAAAGCGACGATCTCCGGAAACGTCATCTCACCGAGAGGCAGCTCTCGTATCGAGTCGAGCGTGTTCATGTCCATGATGTGTAGACCCTGTCCCTCACCCCGGCTAATGACAGCCGCGCTCTGGCCATCGGGAGAGATGTCGAAGTGCCATGTCGATGTGAACTCCTCCCCCGGAGCCCTGAAACGATCCAGGATGGCTCCCGTCTCCATGTCGATCAGACCGAGAGGCCCCTGTCCGCCTATCAACGCACGACCATCCTGCGGAGCGGCGATGAAGAACCCACCGATCTCTCCCGGGTTCTCGAAGAACCGAGCAACGGTGAAGGAGGCCAGATCAACCGAGGCTGCATCGTGCCCCTTGAAGGCGGCGTAAAGAAATTGGTCAGACGGCGGGATCGCCAGCCCCTCTACTCGAGGCCCGATCTCGATGTGCCCTGTCACTTCGAGGGTCATCGGATCTAAGCGGTACAGGTCTCCACCGAAGAAGCTTGCAATGTAGACCGCGTCCCCCGAGTGGCTCATGGCAATGCCCTCAAAGATGGCCCCGCTCAACGGATCGACGTCAATGCGTCCAACGGCAAGAACACGGATGGGACCCCCATCGTTGACAACGATGGGGAGATCAATCGTCTCCTGCCGCTCTGCCGGCCCCGTCAAGATCACGCGGATGTTGTGAACCCCTGGCTCCGTGAACCGGTATCTAAAACCGATCCCGAGGGCCAACGTTCCTTCCCGATCGCCGACACCATCCTCGTCGAGGTCGACCCAATACCTCCACGTCTGGGACCCTTCCGGGGGACTCAGAAAGACTTCCCCCTCGACCGGCGACTCGCCAACCCCCAGCGAAATCTTTACGGTCGGGGCCGGACCGATCGCGGGGGGAGGAATCGACGGATCGAGCGGCATCGTTTGCTCGCTCCGCCCGCAGCCGATCAAGATGGCTGACAAAGCGAGGACCATGGTTCTCTTCATCGAAGCACGCGTACTCGTTGGGCGAGGTTGCTCGTCACGAACACAAAAGCGTCGTTCGTCGCAGTTACGTTGCAGCAGCCGATGGGCGAACCGGAGTCGATACCGTTGATCCGATAGATCGGTAGGTTTGTGCCGGTGTCAACAAAAAAAGCGCCGATGCTAGTCGCAAAGGCGACGTACCGTCCGTTAGTCGCGACGGCTGTTGGCGAAGTGACGTCGGAGAAGCCAAACCCCTCATCGCGATTGGCGAGCGTCATTTGCCCCACACGCTCGCTCGTCTCAGCATTGAAGGCGGCGAAATGCCATGAGTCCGTGAAATAGATTACGTATACGAACAAACCTGAAGGGGAGAAGGCTGCTCCCGCGCACTCACTTCGACCTGTCTCGACATCAATCTCCCACAGCTCTTCGAGTGTATCGGCATCAAGGATCGCGAACGAGCACCGGAACCGTGAATTGAGCGCTGCTATCCTGCGGCCATCCGCCGACAGAGCGAAGCCGGCGTCCGTGAACTCATCCCTCTGCGCGAGGATCGTCCCGGTCGTGGGATCGATGCGGAGAATGCCTTGCTCCCCCCCGGCATAAAGCGAGCCATCCGCTCTAGTGGCCAGAAATCTTCCTCTGTCTCCCGGCCCGATCGCACCGGGGATAGGAGCGGCGGCGGCGATGTCAAGTGAGATCAACGAATCGCCAATGTCGGCATACAGCACGGCCCCATCGGGCGAGAGCGAGAGAGCCGTTGTCCCGTTTCCGGGCCCATCACTTCTGGCGGAGTCGAGAGTGAGCTCCCATCGCGCCTGGAACGTGCTCGAGTGCAGGTTCAGAAGTTGAATGCTATCAAAACCATTCGTCGCCAGGAATACCGCGCTCCGGTCCGCATCTGAGGCCAACCCAGTAAAGTCCTCCGGATGGATCTCATCGAACCATCGAGACAGCGCGACCCGCGTTGCGGCAGGATCATTCACAACGACGGTTCTTTGAAGTGTCTGCCACCCCTGCGTGTTCTCCACGCCTACCGCGATGTGGTGCACACCCGGCTCCTCGAACCGATACGCAAGCGCGACTCCAAGACCGAGGGAACCGACCTCGTCGATTCCACCATCTTCGTTAAGATCCGCCGCGTATCGCAGGTCGAGTCCGTCAATGGCGGGTGTGATCCGGACAATACCCGTCAACGGTGGGTCATCAAAGTCAAGGGTCGTGGCAACGGTCGCCACGTCGTCGGACAGCGGCACACCCGACGGAAAAGGGGTCGGCCCGATTGGGCCCGGGGATTCCGGCGGCGCGGTCGTACCCGACGAGTCGCACTGCAGAAAAGCTACGACGGAGAGAAGAGGCCAAAACCGGCTGGACGGCATCCGCACCATAATGGACCGCGTGGCTCGTACGTGGACCCGCAGCGTGGGGTCCTCAAGCCAGGCATTGTTGCTAACTGAAAGGGGAAACGAGTGCCAGGGACCTCCCGTTTAGGTGGATAAAGAAGCCCCGCCGTGACGGGGCTTCCTCATGGTGGGTAGCGGGTGGAGTTGGGGCAAATCCTGGCCCGTTGTACGCCCTCGGCAAGGACGAGGACTTTGCTGATTACGAGCCGGGCGAAATCCGATGACATAGGCGTGCTATAGTGTTGTAATGAACCCAAACCTCACGGGTCTTGTGCGCTGGATCAGGAAGCACCTCGGATCGATCCTGATCCTTGCCTGGGCACTGCCAACCCTGGCCCAGGAGCCGCACGTCGTCCGCGACACCGCTACTCCCTGCCTCAACGTGAGAGACGATCACGACACGGGGGCGGCAACGGTCGATTGTGTCGCGCCCGGAAC
>JBDHFX010000077.1:0-7302 GCA_039590215.1 Gemmatimonadota bacterium
ACGTTGGGAGGGCCTTCGCATTAGACGCTGCGAGGCGGCGTAGCCAAGTGGTAAGGCAGAGGTCTGCAAAACCTCCATTCGCCGGTTCGATTCCGGCCGCCGCCTCCACCACTTTCAGCCTGCACGACTAGTCGGGTTCCAGAAACAGATCGATTCTGAGCTCCCGGCCCGGCTCAACCGCGTAGCGCTCGAATTCGGTCACGCCTTCGGCCGCCAGAACCTCCTCATCGATGAAGAAGTTCCCCGTGCACCCGACGCTTTCGCGGGTGACGATCGCGTGCGCTGCATCGGCGACAATCTCAGGCCACCGACATTCCGCTGGCGTTACCAGGCCCTTCAGCCTGGAGAGCGCTGCGGTCGCGATCACGGTCTTTGGCCACAAGGCATTTACCCCAATTCTGTCGCTTTCAAACTCGGCCGCCATGCCGATCACGCAGAGGCTCATCCCGTACTTCGAGAGACTGTAAGCAAGATGCGGTGCCAACCACTTTGGGTCGAGGCTAGGCGGGGGCGCAAGAACGAGCACGTGTGGGTTCTCGGAACACTCTAGGTGCGGGATACAAGCCCTTGTTAACAAGTATGTTGCGCGAACATTGACGGCGAAGAGCAGGTCCAGGCGCTTGGCCCCTGTTTCGAGCGTCGACGTGAGGCTGATCGCGCCTGCGTTGTTGACGACCACGTCGATGCCCCCGAACGCCTGTATCGCTCGGTCGACGGCGGCCTCGATCTGATCCTCGAAGCGGAGATCGACCACGACCGGCAAGGCTCTCCCGCCGGCAGCCTCAACTTCCTCGGCCACGCTGTGGATCGTGCCCTGCAGCCCAGGCTGAGGTTCGGTCGTCTTGGCCGCGATTACGACGTTGGCTCCATCCGCCGCGGCGCGCAGAGCGATCGCACGGCCGATCCCCCGACTAGCGCCGGTTACAAAGAGCGTCTTTTCGCGGAGGCTGGCCACCCTGCGCGGATCAGCTCGGGAGGTTGCCGTACTTTTCGCGGTCTCTGCGAATCCAGTGCGCCAACCCGCGGGAGTGGATGCGGGCCACATGGCTCAGCTTTTCCTTCGTCCCTGGCCGTCGGCCCGCCGCGGCGAGTGGCTCGCGGTCGAGACGACCGTAAGCGATCTCGATCGGTTCGAAACCTTCCACCTGCTCAACTCGCCGGTCTAGTCGCTCTCGCTCCTCTTCGGTCAGGACTTCGAAGAAGGGCTCGGTCATGAGAAAGTACTCGTTGGCTGAAATCGAGTTCTTGAGCAGTCGGTAAGCCAGGATGACGGAAGGGCCGGCGAAGTCCACCGATCCGCCTCTCCCCGAGACGACCGCCTCTCCGGCATGAGCGATGAACTTGATCCGCAGCTCATCGACCGCTTCGCAAGCACTGCACCGACAGAGCTTGGCTGATTGGATAACGGTTTGCTCTGAGGCGAACGCCGCCAACAGCCTCGGAACGGCATCCACGATCGCCCGACGTGAAGTCTCGCCATCCGGCATCGCATAGAAGATCGTCGCGTCGCCCTCTATCTTGTTGAGCGCGAGGGGATCTTTGACGATCTCCACGAGCGCGGTGGTAAGCCGATCGATCAGCGACTGGGCGTGGAGCAAGCTCATACGCGGTTGCCGCATGAAATTCGTATACCCGCTGATATCCGCCAGCAGGAGCGCCACGCCACTGAGCTTGGGTTCAGACATGTCGCCTTCTTCTCGGTACGAGCCGCACCACCAATAACACGGCCAAGATCAGGCCGTAGACGAGCGGCACCCGGGTGTCCGCCTTTACCGCCCACCAGTAGTGCGTGACGCCACCGACTCCGGCCAGGTACACCAGCCGATGCAGGCGTCGCCACCGGCGGGCCCCTAGCCTTCGCACCATGCCGTTGGTCGACGTGACCGCCAGCGGTGTCAGCAGCAGCAACGTCGCAAACCCGATCGTAATCCAGAGACGCTCGGCGATCTCAGACACAATGTCGGCCCACACGAACCATTGGTCGAGCCACACGAAGCAGGAGAAATGGAAGACGGCGTACCCAAAAGCGGTGAGCCCGACCGTGCGGCGATACCGAATGAGACGATTGAGACCCAGAAACCGGCTCGCCGGGGTGATCGCCAACGTCACCAACAAGAACCGGAGCGTCCAATCGCCCGACACTTGGCTCAGAGTCTCCACCGGATCGACGCCCAGTTCGCCCCTCAACGCTCGGATCGCAAGCCAGGTCAGCGGCGCGAGACCGAGCCCGACGACCAGGAGCTGACCGAGACGCCGACTCACGACCCAAGACGACACTGTCTAGAAGTACCGGCGCAGGTCCATGCCCTGGTAGAGATGCGCGATTTGATCGCCGTAACCGTTGAACGGCAGCGTCTTCCGCCGACGAAACTCACCGATCCGTCGCTCTTTGGCTTGGCTCCAACGCGGATGATCGACATCCGGGTTGACGTTGGCGAAGAACCCGTATTCGCGGGGCGCCGCCACGTTCCACGAGGTCGCCGGCTGGCGATCGGTGAACCGTATCTTCACGATCGATTTGATGCTCTTGAAGCCATACTTCCACGGCATGATCAACCGCACGGGGGCACCGTTCTGATTCGGAAGCGGACGGCCGTACACCCCGACGACAACGGTCGTCAACGGATGCAGCGCTTCGTCGAGTCGCAACGCCTCGACGTACGGCCAGTCGAGCACCGAGCGTCTCTGCCCCGGCATCTGCTCCGGATCGTACAGCGTCGTGAACTCGACGTAACGCGCCTGGCTGGTTGGCCGGAAACGGTCGATCCAGTTGGAGAGCGAGAAACCAAGCCAAGGGATCACCATCGACCAGCCCTCGACACAGCGCAGCCGATAAACCCGCTCTTCATGTGTGTACGGGAAGATGAGCTCGTCGACGTCATAGGTGGCCGGTTTCTCGACCAGCCCCTCAACTGAGATCGTCCACGGTTTGGTGACGAATCGCCCGGCGTTCTTGGCTGGGTCCTCTTTGCCGGTGCCGAACTCGTAGAAGTTGTTGTACCCGGTTACCGCCTCGTATGGGGTGAGCTCCTCATCCTCTCCGATGCGCGGTCCAGGTGTGACGCCGGCCACCAGCTCCGGCAGCGACCCCCCGACGACCGTGGCCGCACCAATACCCGCCGCCAGGCGCATGAACGCCCGTCGGTTCAGGTACACGCGCTCTTCGGTAACCTCGGATGAACGGAAATCAGCAGGTTTCTGGATCAGCATATGCCCTCCTGCAAGAGGATACGAGCCGGCAGCCCAAAATGTTCGTTTCCGAGATGTTTTTCTAGGCTGGAACGATGAGCGCGGTGGCGTACATGACGAGTACCCCGACAGCGGCACCGGCCAGGACCTCTCCGCGCCACAGGCCAGCTTTGCCGGTCTCGACCCGGGCTACCAGGCGGCCCACCTCGTACACGACCTGTAGGATAGCCCCAGTCCCCACCGCCAGCGCCAGCGCGCCCCAGAAAGGGCTGAAAACGAAGCCACCGATCCACGTTCCGAGGATCGCCGGTCCCCCGGCCAGGAGCGCCAACCCACCGAAGTGCGCGATTCGTGGTTCGCCACGCAGCAGGGGCGCCGCGATTCCGATGCCTTCGGTGATGTTGTGAAGGGTGAACCCGACCACCAGGAAAGTGCCCAACCCGACCGCTCCGGTCGCCAGCGCCGCGCCGACAGCCAACCCTTCACCGAGATTGTGAAGCCCGATACCAAACGCGATCAACGTGGCGATCGCGAGTGGACTCAACGCTCCGGCGCGCGCGCGACGGCGCTCAGTCACGGCGAGCAATCCCAGCACGGTAGCGAGCGCCACGATCCAAACCAGGATCGTGGCGTGGAACGCTTCGGGGACCTCGGACGCTAGCTCGAGCGCCTCGATCAGCGTATCGATCGCCAGGAACACCAGCAGACCCACCGTGAGCGCCAGCAGAAAGTCGATCCCCCGGGAACCCAGCCCGCGCAGGAACGGGTACGTTGCGAGGCCGAGCGCCACTGGAACGACCCCCAGATAAAAACCAAGCAGTCCCAATTTCCAGAACCACCCGGCGGTCGCCTGGGGCGTCTGCGTCGCGACTTCGATCTGCGCATCGAACGTGATTCCGGTGCTCGATACCAGAACGACCTCGTGCGCCTCTCCCTCGACCCATGGATACGGGATTTCGATCGTCGCCCGTCGTAGCCGACCGATCGTCGCGTCGGGCTGGATATCGAACGCCCAGATCGCGTCGTCGATCATGAGCTGACTCACCGTAACCGGATCGGGCCCACCGTTGACGAGTTTGAGCCGGATGAGCCCGGCTTGCGGCAACTCGATCCGCTGGATCGTCAACTCCTCAATCGGCGGCGCGGCGCGTTCCAACCCCACGTTTCGGCCCAAGAGGAAGGCCAGCAAACCGACCAGCAGCACGATCACCACCGAACCAGCGATGAGACCGGCGCTACGCGTCCGTGACATCGAACAACCCCATCCAACCAAGCTCGGCGAACTCGCTTTGATGCGCGTGAAACATGAAGCGGCCTGGGTGTCTGAATTCGAACTCAAACACGTGGCGCTCGCCCTGACAGAACATCACCGTATCGGTGAAATCATCGGGCTCGAGTGAAGTCCCCGTTCGGTACACATGAAAGAAGTTGGCGTGCAGATGGAGCGAGTTGATCAAGTCGAACTCGAGCAGGTTCACGACGTACAGCCGGACCCGCTCGCCGACCACGGCCGGCAACGGATGACGCATGTAGTGAAAGGCCACGGTATTGACCGCGTAGAACTCGTTCTCAGCGTCGAAGTTGGTGTCGAACCCGTTCATCACCATGACGTACTCGCGGGCCGGCTCGCGACCGGCAGCCGGATCCACGATGAAGGCGCCATAGAGCCCCTTGTGGATGTGACGTTTCAGCGGTGTCGTGTGACAGTGATACAAGTGGAGCCCAAAGGGATCGGCGTCAAACTCGTAAACGAACTGCTGGCCCGGTTCGACGATCTCGAACACGCCATCCATGTCGGCGGGATGAAAACCGTGGAAATGGATCGTATGCGGGTGGCTCCCCCCGTTGCGGAAGTTGACTCGGATGCGGTCGCCCTCAGTGCACCGAATCGTCGGGCCCGGCACGCGACCGTTGTACGTCCACGCCGGATACCACACCCCCGGTGCGATTTCGATCTCCTTGTCGATCGCCACAAAGTCGTATTCGCGAAGGGTCTGCCCGCTGGGCAGCGTCGACACGCGCCCCCCGTCGAACTCAGTGGCAAATGCGGTCGGGTCAAAGCCGCCTGGCTGGATGTCCTTGAACGGTCCGGTGCCACCGGCGCCGTGCAAATCGGGCACCTCGGCCCGCGGTTCCAGACGCTGACCGGCCTTGGTTAACGCGGTACCGCCAAGCGCAGCGGCCCCGGCCAGCGCACTGCCCTTCAGCAACGTGCGTCGGCTGAGTCCCGGCTGGCTTTTCTTTGTGTCGTCTTGATCGATCATAAGAAAATTAGCCTGACCTAAATATTGCCCTACACGTTCCCCTCGTCAACCACCGAGCCGCCAGCTACGCCTATCGACAGCTAGCGCCCCTTATCGAGGGGATAGTGTGGCGGTACGCCGCTCCCGGGAACCGGAGGCCACCCGGGCATGCTCGGTCCCCTCCCACGGTGCGACGCGGCTGAAAACTGTCCCCACTGGGCCTCGGGAACTGATCCTTCCTCGGCCGCCTCCCGTTCCGGGTCGCGCAGGAGCACGTATCCCAGAACGAGCAGACCAGTGAACTTGGGGTCCGGAAACATCGTAATCGCGGTCAGGAACCCGTTGACGGCGATGAAGACGAGGTACGCGACAAGAAACGCGAATGCCGCGTCACGAGATCGCATCGCCCAGCGGAGCGCGCGGCTGACACTACCGGCTAGTACTGCCACGAATAGGCCGAGGCCGACGAACCCTGTACCCAACAGAATCTCAAGATAGAGAGAATGGGCTTCGCCAACGCCCCAGGACACCAGGAGCGGCATCTCGCCAGCTCGTTCCGGTGACATGAAGCTGTTGAAGCCGTAACCCAGCACCGGGCGTTCCACCACGAAGGTCCACAAGTACTCCCACAAATCGGTCCTGCCGCTTAGCGTTTGCGTTATCTCGTTCACACCCTCCGCGCGTCCCATCAAGATGATCTGCCACGGCGTCGACAAAGCGTCGTTCTGGATAAGAAAGAAGGTCAAAAGCGCAACTGCGCTGGTGGACATCACCATGGCGGTTAATCTCAGCGGCGACGAGCGAACGCCGGCAAACATCGCGAGCGCAACTAGAGTTGCCCCAGCGGCGGTTCGCGACCTGGTCAGTACGAGCAAGACAAGACCCGTGGCGGCGACAATCACGAATAGATGCCGGCGCTCAATCCTCATCTTGGACAGGCAAACCGCACCCAGGACCAAGACGGCCAAATTCATCCCCTGCCGGTTCGGGTGCACCGTGCCAGCAAATCTGTACCCTTCCGAGAACGGTTGAAAAGTTCCGTGCATGAGCTCCGCAGCGACTCCGATCAACGCATAGGCCAGCGAACTCAGGGTCATAAGAAGAATGACGTCGCGTAGAGAAAAATGTCTAAGCGTGGCGACGATCGCGATAATGACGATGCCGAGCAGCACCAGACGCCGGAAGGCGAGCGCGAAGTCCACAGTCCAGAGTAGGCTCAGAGCGGCCCAGCATAGAAACCCCAGCGCAAACCAAGGGAGAAGACCATCCAACCTGAGCTTGTATTGGGGGTGTCTCACAACGATTGTTACTACGCCCCACAGGCCCAGCAGCACGTAGCCCAATCGACGCCGAGGTGAACCCTCAGCAATCAACTCCGCCGAAGTGACAAAACTCGTAGACCAGTCCTGGATAACGGAGAAATCCAGCCTATGACCGACCACAAAAAGGAGACCGCCGATCAGAATCATCGTTAACCACGGGATCGGTTGTTTCTCGATTGCAGTTGGCTCAGGCCCAAGGTGGCCCCCGCGAGATCTGCTTGGCTCGAGCATGGGTAGCCTACGCTACGTCCTCATTCTGCAGGTTCGGCTCGATCGAAAGACGGTTACTTAGCCGATCGAGATCAGCACCAATCTGACCTTCAGAATGGCAGGCCTTAGCGGCGCGAATCCGTTCGTGAAGTAACTGCAAAGAGGGGGCCGGTGGAGTCGCGGCGTCAAGCGATGCGGCCATCGTCGTATCTTGCGGCGTGGCGGCCATGAGGTAGTAGCGATAGGCGTGCCGATCCTCAAGCTCGACCGCGAGCCGAACCGCCTCGCCGGGGCCAACTTCCACTCCCGTTAGGTCTTGGACGATACGATCAAGCATC
>JBDHFX010000078.1:0-13776 GCA_039590215.1 Gemmatimonadota bacterium
TCCTCGGCCGGTGATCATCCGCCTTCTGGACCCGCCGATCCACGAGTTCCTTCCGACCGGGGCGCGGCTGGAGGAGGAAATCGACCAGCTCCACCGACTCCGAGACGCGCTCCGCGGGATGGACGTGCTGACGACCACCATGGAGGCTCTGGAGGAGCAGGCCTCCGAGGCCGACGCCGGATTGTCCGACGGCGCGAGAGCGCTGGTAGACGTGCGACGCGTCGACCGCGTGATCGCGCGCAAGGAGGCGATGCTGCGACGCTCTCAGGAGCTCCGTGAGACCAACCCGATGCTGGGACATCGGGGGGTCCGTCTCGGGCTCACCTATCCCGAGATCTACAAGATGCAGGTGCGAGCCGTGCTTGAGGCGGCGGCCGAGTGCCTGAAGGACGGGATCCAGGTCCGCCCGGAGATCATGGTTCCCCAGGTGTGCACGTCCCAGGAGCTGAAGAGGGTGAAGGAGTACGTTGAGGAGGCGGAAGCCGGGGTGAAGGGAGAGTACGGCATGGCGGTCGACTTCGCGTTCGGCACCATGATCGAGGTGGTCCGGGCCTGCCTGCGTGCGGAGAGTCTGGCCGAGGTGGCGGATTTCTTCTCGTTTGGTACCAACGACCTGACACAGGCCACCTTCTCCTTTAGCCGCGAGGACGCCGAGACGAAGTTCCTGCCCCTCTACAACGAGCGAGAGATTCTACAGGACAACCCGTTTGAGGTTCTGGACCGTATAGGCATGGGCCGGCTGATGGCGCTCACGGTGGAGTGGGGAAGGTCGAAACAGCCCGACCTGGAGGTCGGGATCTGCGGCGAGCACGGCGGCCATCCGGACTCCATTCGCTTCTGTCACGAAATCGGGCTCGACTACGTCTCCTGCTCGCCACCTCGCATTCCCGTGGCCCGCCTCGCGGCGGCGCACGCCAACATCGGTTCGAGCGGCAAGGTGGCCGGGCGCTGATCGCGGCGAACTGATGAGCCCCTGGGCGCCACCCGACGACTGGGTCCGCCTTACCACGATCGATGCGCACACCGCCGGTGAGCCATTGCGCGTCGTGACCGATGGTTTTCCCGATCTTCCGGGTGACACGATTCTCGCCAAACGCCGATACGCCTGCGATCACTACGACCATCTGCGGAGAATGCTGATCCTGGAGCCTCGGGGTCACGCCGATATGTACGGATGCGTGCTCACCCCACCGGCGACATCGGATGGCGACGTCGGCGTGTTGTTCCTCCACAACGAGGGGTTCAGCACGATGTGTGGTCACGGGATCATCGGACTCGTAAAGGTCGGGTTGGAGTGTGGGCTGATCGATGCCGGCGAGGACGGTCGGATCCGCCTCGACACGCCGGCTGGGAGAGTGACCGCCGCGGCATCGATCGAAAACGGCCGCGTGACCGGCGTCTCGTTTCTCAACGTACCCTCGTTCACGACGGCCTTGGATCAGGTCGTCGATGTAGAGGGGCTAGGGCGGGTTCATTATGACGTGGCTTTCGGTGGCGCGTTCTACGCGTACGTCGATGGTCCATCGGTCGGCCTTGAGCTGGGCAGCAAGAATACACCCGAGATTATTGATGCTGGCATGCGAATCAAGCGCGCTGTATCGAAACGCGAGCCGATCCATCACCCGGCAGGCGAGCCAGATCTCGACTTCCTGTACGGAACGATTTTTGTTGAGCGGTTCGACGCGGGCGACGTCCATAGTTGTAACGTCTGCGTGTTCGCCGAGGGAGAAGTTGATCGTTCGCCGACCGGCACCGGCGTCAGCGGGCGCGCCGCGATCCATCATACACGAGGCGAGCTCCCAACCGGCGAGTGGATCACGATTCAGAGTCTGATCGGAACGCAGTTCCAGGTTCGAGTTTATGAGACAACTGAAGTGGCTGGTGTTCCTGCAGTGGTGCCCGAGGTGCGCGGAACCGCACATATCACGGGCAGAAACGAGTTTCTGGTCGACCCCGACGATCCATTGGCCGAAGGGTTTCTGTTACGATAGCGTGAACAGTACGCGCGATATGAACCGTTTCCAAGAGGATGTGAGATGCGCCGTCTAATCCCAATCATGTTGCTCGGACTCGCGTGGTTCGCGATCCCCGCGCCCGCGATTGCTCAAGACCCAGCAGTGGATGCTGCCGATCCAGCCCGAGTCACGCTCGAGCGCCTTTTCGGAGCGGACAGGATCCACGGAGCTTGGCTCGGGCCGGTGCAGTGGCTTAACGGCTCCGCCTATACGACAGTCGAACCATCGACGAGCCTAGAAGACGGGCGCGATATCGTTCAGCAAGACGCCCGCACCGGCGAGAGCGAGATATTGGTATCGGCCCAGAGCCTGATCCCCATCGGCACCGATCAGCCACTGGCGGTCGAGGGCTACACCTGGTCGGACGATTTGCGAAAGCTGCTCGTGTTCACCAATTCGCGCCGGGTGTGGCGCGAGAATACACGCGGTGACTACTGGGTGTTCGATCGAGAAAGCGGCGAGCTCACCCAACTCGGCGGTGACGCCGCGCCGTCGACCCTCATGTTCGCCAAGTTCTCACCTGACGGCGGCCGCGTGGGATATGTCCGCGAGAACAACGTCTACGTCGAGACGATAGCTACCGGGGAGATCTCGCAGCTCACGACGGACGGCTCGCGCACAATCATCAACGGCACCTTCGATTGGGTCTACGAGGAAGAGTTGGACCTGCAGGACGGTTGGCGATGGAGCCCGGATGGCCAAAAGGTCGCCTACTGGCAGCTCGATGCCTCGGGTGTACGCGACTTCCTGCTCATCAATAACACCGACTCGCTCTACTCGTACACGATTCCCATCCAATACCCGAAGGCAGGCTCCACCAACTCAGCCGCCCGGGTAGGGGTGGTGGGCGTCGACACTCAGTCCACGCAGTGGTTGGAAGTTCCCGGGGATCCGCGAAACAACTACATCGCCCGGATGGGTTGGGCCGCCAACTCGGACGAGGTGGTAGTGCAACACCTCAACCGGCTGCAGAACACACTTCAGATCATGCTCGGCCAATCTGATAACGGTGCGGTCGAAACGGTCTATACCGAGCGCGACAGCGCGTGGGTTGATATGCGCGAGAACGCGCTCGCATGGTTGCCGAGCGGCGAAGAGTTTGTGTGGATCAGCGAGATCGATGGATGGCGCCACGCGCACGTGATATCCAGGGATGGCTCGATCGCGCGCACGTTGACCCCGGGGCCGACGGACATCATAGCGGTCGAGAAGATCGACGTGGAAGGCGGTTGGCTCTACTACTTGGCGTCGCCCGAGGATGCCTTGCATCGGTACCTGTTCCGTGCGCCGCTGGACGGCTCGAGCGCACCCGAGCGGCTGACCCCCGTCGATCAGCCCGGATCGCATAGCTATGACATCGCCCCGCGCGGCGAGTGGGCGATTCACACGTGGTCGTCGTTTGGGAATCCGCCGACGACCGATCTGGTCCATCTGCCGGACCATGACACCGCGCGTACGCTGGTCGACAACGCCGAGCTAAAAGCGCACGTCGAGGCGCTCGACCGGGGGCCGACGGAGTTTTTCCGGGTCGATGCCGGTGACACGACGCTTGATGGATGGATCATGAAGCCGCCCGACTTCGATCCCTCACAGCGCTACCCGGTACTGTTCTATGTGTACGGCGAACCGTGGGGGCAAACCGTTCTAGACGCGTGGGGTGGCGGGCGGTACCTGTGGCATCTGATGCTCACCCAGCAAGGGTACCTCGTCGCCAGTCTGGATCCGCGTGGCACACCCTCGCCGCGTGGACGGGAATGGCGCAAGACGATCTACAAACGCCTCGGGACGTTGACTTCGGCTGATCTGGCCGCCGGCGCCCGAGAGGTGCTCGCGCGACCGTACGTCGACGCGTCGCGAGCTGCGATCTGGGGTTGGAGCGGTGGTGGCTCCCAGAGCTTGAACGTGATCTTTCGATACCCAGATGTCTTTGGGACCGCTATGGCGGTCGCGCCGGTGCCCGACATCCAGTTGTACGACACGATCTATCAAGAACGGTACATGGGCCTCCCGCAAGACGACCCCGACGCTTACGAGAGCAGCTCACCGCTCACCTACGCCGATCAGTTGGAAGGAAACCTCCTCGTCGTACACGGAACCGGTGACGACAACGTTCACTACCAGGGCACGGAGCGGTTGATCAACGCACTGGTCGAGGCCAATAAACCATTCAGCGTGATGGTCTATCCCAATCGGTCACACGGGATCTTCGAGGGTCAGAACACGACCCTCCACCTGTACTCGCTGTTGACCCGCTACTTAAAGCAGCATGTAGAGCCGGGGCCGATGCGGCGGGAGATAAGCCGGGCCGACTAGAGCTCCAGCGGGCTTCGCGATTCGACCTACGTCTTCCACTGCTGGGTCGACCGTTCGAGACCATGAACCTCGTCGACGATGCGGTGACCCGCCCAGATCGCTAGCGAGACAGCAAGAACGTAGAACACAACCACCGACGTGAAGACGCTGATCCCACCGATCGGGCCGATCGCCATGCGCTCAAAAAGGGTGGAAATATCAGGTGCGTTGGCAGGGTGTATGTGGACCTTGATCAACCACGCTACGAGAATCGCCAGGTATATCCACAAGTAGTTGAACCGCAGTCGAATGCCGATCGCCTCGAGGAAGGTGATCTTGAACTTTGGCCGATCGAGATCCTCGGCCACGAACTCACGCCAGTCCGTGCGAGGACTCACCAGGTTACGCCGGATCATCGGGATCCAGAAGTTCTCCTCGATCATCCGGACCCGGGATCGCCAGCAGTCAAAATGGCGAAAGCGACGGGCCTCGAATCCCAGGAAGATCGAGATCAGTAGGAGCGCCAGCAGCAGCGTCACATGGGAGTTGTCGGTCCTGAACGCGAACGAGAAGACAGCACCCGCAGTCACGACCGCCCAGTTGGTGGTCGGATCGAGCCTCGCGCGCGCGGCGTCCGCTCTCCCCAGCTCACCACGATAGAAATGGACCATTGCGCTGATGTACTCGCTGCGGGTGAGCGGGTAATCTTCGAAGGTGGTGTCGGCGGTGGGTTGTCGCTCGTTCACGGGAGCTCTTCCTCATAGGTCGGCGTCGGGTGATGAATATAGAGTATACGCCTGAGCGTTCAGGATACGTGCTCACACATCTCATCAGGAGGAACGACGTGGGGACCGAGAAAGCGACGTTTGGAGCGGGTTGCTTCTGGGGCATTGAGGTGACCTTCGGCCAAATCGACGGCGTAACCGGCACGGCAGTCGGTTTTATGGGTGGAAAGACCGAGAACCCATCCTACGAGGACGTCTGCACCGATACCACCGGCCATGCCGAGGTCGTTCAGGTCGAGTTCGATCCGCAGAAGGTCTCCTACGAGCAGTTGCTGGATGTGTTCTGGCGATCGCACGACCCGACCCAAGTCAATCGCCAGGGTCCTGACGTTGGCACCCAGTACCGGTCGGCGATCTTCGTCCATTCGCCCGAGCAAGAAGAAACCGCCCGGAGATCAAAGGCGGAGCACGATCGAGGGGGGCGTTTCAAGCGGCCGATCGCGACCGAGATCGAGCCAGCGACGTCGTTTTATCGGGCCGAAGATTACCACCAGCGATACCTAGAGAAGCGCGGGCTCGCGCATTGTGCGGTCCCGGCGAGCAACGACGACCACGACTGATCCGGAAGTGACGCAGCGCGTGCGCGAGCGGGCACTAAGGTTGCTCGCCAGGCGTGAGCACAGCGTCAAGGAGCTCGGTCAGAAGCTGAGTCGCGGTGTAGACGTCGATGCGTCCGTTGTGCGGTCGGTCATCGACGAGCTGGCGAGCAAGGAGCTGGTTTCGGATCTTCGCTATGCGTCGGCCTACGCGTTGGACGCGGTCAGACTCAAGCCCCGGGCCCGGCAGCGAATGGTAAGCGAGCTGGTCGAGAAGGGCGTCCCGGCGCGAACCGCCGCGCAGGCGGTCGATGAGGTCTTCCTGGATGAAAACGTTGATGATGGTGACCTCGCGCGGCGGGTCGCCGAGCGCTATCTGCCCCGCCTCCAAGACAAACCTGACGAAACGCGATGGCGGCGACTGGCCGGGTACCTCCAGCGGCGCGGCTTCGACAACGTGTTGATCTACGACGTATGTCGAGAACTCCTACCGGAGCCGGAGGCGTAGCCGATGCCACGCGCGGCGATCATGGTCGGCCCTGGACAGCCGATCGAGGTGCAAGATCGACCATCGCCCGACCTAGAGCCGGGTTCGATACTGCTCGAGACTATTTACTCGGAAGTCTGCGGCACCGACGTGCATCTCCATCACGGCCGGTTGGCAGGCGTCCCATATCCGATCATTCCCGGCCACGTGTCGGTCGGTCGCGTGATCAAAGTGGCCGGCAAGTCTGTCGACATCGACGGGCAACCGATTCACGAGGGTGCGATCGCGACGTTCCACGACGTGCACGAGACGTGTCACGCGTGTTGGTACTGTCAGGTCGCGCGAGCCCCGAATCGGTGCCCTTCCCGCAAGGTGTACGGAGTTACCTACGGAGCCGGCGACGGATTGCTCGGCGGGTGGAGCGAGTTGATCTATCTCAAACCCGGTGTCAAGGTGATTCCCCTGCCCGAAACGGTGTCGCCCGAGCGATTGATCGCTGCCGGCTGTGGGTTGGCGACCGCGATCCATGCCGTCGATCGTGCCGAGATTCGGGTCGGCGATGCGGTCGCCATCCAAGGCAGCGGACCGGTCGGTCTTAGCGCGGCGATCCTGGCGCGATTGTCGGGCGCCGATCCGGTGGTCGTTGTGGGCGACCCAGCCGAACGGCTGGAAGCCGCCCGCGCTTTCGGCGTCGACGACACGATCTCAGTGTCGGAGACGGCCCCGGCCGAGCGAATCGAATGGGTCCGTGAGCTGACCGGTGGTCGCGGCGCCGACGTGACGATCGAAGCTACGGGTGTACCGTCCGCCGTCCGTGAGGGGTTCAAAATGACGCGCGACGCCGGGCGGTACGTGATTGTCGGCCATTACACAGATGCGGGTGACGTGTCGATCAACCCACATACCGACATTAACCTGAAGCACCTCGAGATCCGCGGCACCTGGGGCGCCGACTTTAATCACTTCTACCGCATGGTAAAGATCCTGAACCGGCACGGGGATCGTTTCGATTGGGAGCGGATGATCACCCGCCGCTATCGGTTGGACGAGATGAACGAGGCCCTCGCCGATGTCGAGGGTGGACGCGTCGTCAAGGCGGTCGTCCAGCCGTGAAGCAGCGACGAGTGGGGCGTTCCGCTCCACGACGATCGAAAGCTGTTCGAGTTTCTATTGCTCGATGGCGCTCAGGCCGGGTTGTCGTGGGAGACGATCTTGAAGAAGCGTGAGAACTACCGAGCGGCGTTCGACGATTTCGACCCCGAAGCGATTGCCCGCTACGACGACGAGAAAACGAGGCAGCTGCTCGCCGACCCAGGCATCGTTCGAAACCGTCAAAAGGTTGCGTCCGCGGTCAAAAACGCGCGCGCGTTCCTCGAGATTCAGGCCGAACTCGAGTCGTTCGACGCCTACATCTGGAGGTTCGTCGGTGGCGAGACGATCCAGAACAAGTGGCGGACGCTATCGGATATACCAGCCAAGACCGCAGAGTCGGAGGCGATGAGCAAGGATCTGAAACGCCGAGGCTTCGGTTTCGTTGGCCCGACGATCTGCTATGCATTCATGCAGGCAGCTGGTATAGTCAACGACCACACCGTGGATTGCTACCGCCACGCCGAGTGTGCAGCATTGGTTCAGCGAGGCTAGCAGGATTTAGTCGTCTCGATCCCAGCTCTGCTTGACCTTCACCCGAGAACTCTTATCGATCTCGGCCGCGTCGACTTTCTCGTAGGTCATCGTGATCGTCTCCATTGGGCGATCGCCGGATGCGTCGAGGCTGTAGCTCGTGATCATGACGTTCTTGAGCTCGTACTTCATGTACGTCGCTCGAGCCCCGGAACGCTCCGGCGCTTCGAACTCTACCTTGGAGAAGTGTTCCCCCTTGGCACACGCCAGCATTATTTTTGGCGACGCCGCGTCGTATTCCTTTGTCATGGTCAGGTCCTCTAGAATCACGTCGTCGCGACGACGCGTGGCGCCCTCTCCGGGGGCAGGCTTGTGCGCCCCCCAATCGATCGACAGAACGTCGATCCACTTGTCGTGATCCTTGTCCGCAGACTCGCCATCGACGCCATCGAACTTGATGTACATGTCGGCAGCAGCAGCCGGTGGGTTGGACACGCGACCCGCGACGATCGGCCGGTCGGGGTCGTCTTGGGCCTGGAGGCTCGGTGGAGAAGCGATCAGCAGTGCTACGCCCACGCCGACTGCGCAGAACCAATGATTGAGTTTGCTCGATTGGTGCTCACCTAACATCGTTCCCCCTCTTAGAGGTGCGCTTGTGGTTGACCCGTGGGTTAACGTGGTCGCGATACCCCGTGTGTTTCGGCAGGTGCCCTTTGCGGCTCTGAGGAGCCCCCTGTATCTTGGGGCAAGTCCCGATACAGCAACCACATAGCGGAGCGGGTCATCCCGCCCCTTCGCGTTCTGGACGGTACCGATGACCGGTCACGAGATCCGCCAGCGATTCATCGATTTCTTCGTCGCCAACGACCACACGCAAGTGACGTCGGCCCCGCTCGTGCCCGATGACGACCCGACGCTGCTGTTCGTGAATGCCGGCATGGTCCCGTTTAAGGACGTCTTCACGGGTCAACGTGTGCTCGATTACTCCCGCGCCGTGTCGTCGCAGAAGTGCCTTCGCGTCTCGGGCAAGCACAACGACTTTGAAAACGTAGGATACACGCCGCGTCACCACACGTTCTTCGAGATGCTCGGCAACTTCTCGTTTGGCGACTACTTCAAACGTCGGGCAATCGCCCTGGCATGGGAGTTTCTCACCGAAGATCTCGCGTTGCCCGCCGACCGGCTCTGGGCCAGCGTTCACGAAAGCGACGACGACGCGGCCAAGTTGTGGCCCGAGGTCACCGGGATCCCCGCAGAGCGGGTCCTCCGGATGGGGGACAAGGATAACTTTTGGGCGATGGGTGACACCGGCCCATGCGGGCCGTGCTCTGAGATCTTCTGGGATTTTGGCCCCGAGTATGGTGCGGGTACGCCAGCCGACAACGAGGATCGATACCTCGAGATCTGGAATCTGGTGTTCATGCAGTTCGAGAGTCGAGCCGATGGTACGCGGATCGACCTGCCGCGACCGTCGGTCGACACTGGCATGGGGCTGGAGCGGGTCGCGGCTGTCGTTCAGGGCGTGTACTCGAACTATGACAGCGATCTGTTCACTCCGCTGCTCGCGACGATCGCCTCAAAGACAGATCGAACCTACGAGCCCGATACCGATGTCGGGGTCTCGTTCCGGGTTCTAGCCGATCACGGTCGGGCGGCGACGTTCCTTATCAGCGACGGTGTTTATCCGACCAACGAGGGCCGTGGTTACGTGCTGAGGCGGATCATCCGCCGGGCCGTGCGTCACTACTGGATGCTCGATGTTCATCGTCCCGTCCTGCACGACATCATTCCTACGATCGTTGCCGAAATGGGCACGGCGTTTCCCGAGTTGCCGGCTCACGAGCAACAGATCCAAGTGATCCTCGAGGCTGAAGAGGAGCGGTTCCTGCAGACGATCGATCAGGGAATGGAGATTCTGGAAAAAGTACTTGCGACGACACCAGCGGGTGCCGAGCTCCCCGGGAACGATGTCTTTACGCTCTATGACACGTACGGTTTTCCACCCGATCTAACCGAGCTCATCGCCACAGAGCGAGGTCATGGGATCGATGACCGAGGTTATCAGGAACTCATGACGGAGCAACGGGAGAGGGCCCGCAAGGCGAGTGGCTTCGACACGGTAGGGGTTGACGCGGTGGATCGGAATCTGGAGGCGGACTCGACGTTTGTCGGCTACGGTCAGCTCGAAGTCGACACGACCATCGAACACGTTGCGCCAGATGGAGACCGCCTCCGGCTGGTCTTGCGCGACAACCCATTCTACGCGACCGGCGGTGGGCAGGTCGCCGACACCGGTGTCATCGATGGAGAAGGGTTCGGTCTCGCTGTTTTCGACGTCGAGCGGCACGGCGAGGCATTCGTCCCCGTGGCCGAGGTCGTCGAGGGTGATGCAGACAAAGTCGTTGTCGGTGCGAAAGTCCGAGCGACCGTTGATGAAGCACAGCGCCGCGACACCGAGCGCCATCACACGGTGACGCACGTCATTCACGCCATCCTCCGCAATCGACTGGGGGAGCATGTGCGACAGGCAGGCTCGCTTGTCGCTCCCGACCGCATGCGGTTCGACTTCTCGCATCCAAAGGCGCTGACGACGCAAGAGGTCGAAGCCATTGAAGACGAAGCCAACGCCTGGGTTTTGTCCGATCTGCCGGTTGATAAGGAGGTCGTACCGTTTGACGACGCTAAGTCGCGCGGTGCGATCGCGCTGTTTGGTGAGAAGTACGGCGACCGAGTGCGGGTCGTCACGATCGGCGACAACGAATCGATTGAACTGTGCGGGGGCTGTCATGTGACACGAACGGGTGAGATCGGGGCCGTCAAGATCGTGTCCGAATCGAGCGTCGCCGGTGGTGTCCGGCGTATCGAGGTAGTAACCGGTTTTCGCGCGCTGGAGGAGTTCAGACAGATCGATCGGCTGCTCGAAGAGAAGCGCGAGGTCGAAAAGCGGTTCGCGGCTGCCCGTCGTCAGGCGATGCAGGGTGGCACAAGCGGGCTCACCGAGCGATCGACGACAGTCGATGGCTTCCAAGTCGTAACGCTCCGGGCCGAGCCGGTTTCGATGGACGACTTGCGTACGATCGGTGACACTCTTCGTGAGCAACTCGGTTCGGGTGTGGGGGTGATCGGCGCGGCGCTGGGCGGCAAGGCGAACCTGCTGACCGTTGTCACCGACGACTTGATTGAAGCCGGCACACTGGACGCACCGCGGGTGATCCGCGAGCTGGCGCCGCTGATCGGTGGTCGTGGCGGAGGTAAGAGACACATGGCGCAAGCCGGTGGCAAGGACGTTGACAAGATCGACACCGCGCTCGAACGGGCGCCCGAGATCGTGGCCTCGCTGGTCCGCGGTTGATCAAAACCCGCCCGCCCGAAGTCGATTGGTTCGCGGTAGCGCTGAGCGAGTGGCTGGCCAGCTTCACGATGCCCGAATTGCTGGCGGCCGAGATGGCAGACGCCTGTTCCGGCTCAGCACCGTGGCCAGCGGCGATCGGTGGCAGCGCGGTCCGTCGATCGGGCTGGGGGGACTCCGAGGCGCTGGTCTGGGGCATCGCGATCGGTGGCCTGGCTGGCAGTTTGAATGGCGTCAGCGCGAGCCTTGCATCGGGCGTGGCTGAGGGTCGAACGCCCGGCACGGCGGTCGATGGTGCGGCCGGGACACTGCTTGCGGCCGACGCTTTGGTGGCCGCCGCTCACGAGGCGCTGGGATCGCTCGGGCCCGATAGACTCGAGATCGTGATGAGCGCGCTGGCTCAAGAGTTTGGTGACGGCGGACCGTGGCTGCGGCTGAGCCGCGATGGTGGGCTCGCTTGGCCGGCGATCGTGCCGTTGGCGTTGGTTCCAGCTGCCCGCACCGAGCCAGAGGGTCCCTGGACCGAGTACGCGAACGCTTGGCGTGCGGTCTATGACCCGCGATCGCCCGCGGAGCCGAACGTGGATTTGAGTTCCCTCTGGAACCATCCGGCGACTGACGACGCGACTCGCGCTCTGATGCGGGCAGCGAGCGATGAAGCGCGTGTTGTCCAGGCCGAGCTCGTCGCGCGGTTGGGGATGCGCTAAGTCCGAGCGCGAGAGAGCAGGATTAACGCGACCACGAGGAACACTCCGTTGGCGAGCCACGCGGCCCATACGGGCGCCAGCCCACCCCCATACCCGATCCCCTGCCCGACCCGCAAGAATCCCCAGAACACGATCGTCAGAAAGAGTGCAATCCCGAAACCCATCGCCCCACCGCGTCGACTCGTGTGTGCGGCAGATCCGACGAGCGCCACCCCGAACAAGACGATGATCAAGTTCGCGAACGGGTAGGAGAGCTTCATCTGGAGATCGACCTCTTCTTCGAGCGTATCGGCGCCGAGCCGGCGTCGCTTGGCGATATACGAATCGAGATCGGCGTAACCCATCTCTTCGGGTTCCATGTCTTCCGCCAGGAGCTCCTCGGGTCGATCGACGAGCTCTGGAGATCGCAGCAACGAGAAGGTGAACATGCGCTCGTCGCCCTCGGTTGGGAACACGCGCATCTCGCCGCGTTGGAGCACCCACGTTTCGGTTCGTGGCTCCCATATCATCTGTGGCGCATTGATGCGAAGAAACGTCCCGTCCTTGAACTGCCGCTGGATCTCGACCTGATCTGCCGACGCCCCAGTTTGATTCGTGTCGGCTTCGTCGATGAAGAGCGCTCGCACGATGTACGTGTAACCGTCCTCGTTTTGATAGACGAAGTTGCCACGATAGTTCTCGCGCCTCGGACCCTCGCCGATGATCTCCTCTTCATAGACATCGTTGACCTTAGCGTTCAGGGCAGGAATCCAGGTCTCACCGAAGGTGAGGCCAGCCAGACTGACGAGGAACGAGAAGAGAATTACCGGAAGTGTGATCCGATAGAGACTAAGCCCGCTGGACTTCATGGCCGTCAGCTCACCGTGCCGACCCAAGTCGCCAATCGACAAGATCGTTGCTACCAACATCGCCATCGGGAGTGTCAACAACAGGTTGTATGGGGTCTGATAGAAATAGTACTTACCAACCGCGCTCCAGGGAGCGTCCTGGTCCAGGTAAAGGTCGATGTGATCCATCAGGTGGATCATCACGAAGATCGCAGTGAACGAGAACAGCGCGAGGACGAGGATCTTGAGAAACTCGCCCATCACGTGCCGATCGAGTCGACGCACGAAGATCACGCCACGAACCTTCGCCGGGGCCACCATTTAGGCAACTTGAGTTTACGCGTGGGCGAGTCTCGGGACGCCCTATTGAACAGCCAGATCCCGAGCAGAAGAAACATGATGTTGGCTAGCCACATCGCCAACCATGGCGGTAGGAAGCGTCGATCGGCCAGATCTTCGCCACCAGTCAGCGCCATGTAATAGAACACGAAGACCAACGTGCTCAAGCCCATCGCGAAGCCGTAGCCACCACGCTTGGCGCGCACTCCGATGGGAGCTCCCACAAGTATGAAGACCAAACATGCGAATGGGATGGCGAACTTCTTGTGGTATTCGACCAAGTACTTGCTCCGCTGCCGCAACGCGTAATCGATCGCCTGACTCAGGCGCTCCACAGTGTTGGCTTGGAAGCGTTCCTGATCAACCGGTGCTTGGCTTCTAACCGCGCCGCTACCGACCGTGTCGCTGGCCACCACAGCGAGCGTGTCTCTGACCAGCGTTGCGACGTGGGAGGTGACAACTGTCCTCAGCTCCTCACGGGCGGCTTCGATCTTCGCCTGTTCAACGCGGACGTTCTCGAGCAGTGTTCCCAGATCCATTTCACGGTCGCTTCGCAAACGTGAGTCTTCGCGAGCGCGATCGAGCCGCGACGACACACCGCGCATGACCAATTGTTGTCGCTCAAAATCGAGCACCTCGTACTCGCCGGGTTGCGTAATGTCACGGTGATGGATTCGCCCATCCCAAAGCGTCAGGACGGCATCTTCCTGGTTGGTTGTGTAGTCGAGTCGCCCCGAGTCGGCCAAGATGGTGCGTTGCACGCTCATGTCCGACATGTCAAAGATCCTGAGCCCGTACATCATATTGGTTTCGCGG
>JBDHFX010000079.1:0-7228 GCA_039590215.1 Gemmatimonadota bacterium
TGCTCTATGTGTAACTCGTAATCTCGGCTGTCCACCCAGGCCCAGAAAACGACCGCCCAGTCGGGTGGCGCGGTCTTTCCGGAGCCGGCTTGAGCCGAGAATTGGTAGATGTCTTTGGGCATTGCCGTTGGCGCTGCGTACTCGAACCCGTCGGAGTCAACCAGGGTCAACCGATGGCTGAGCAAGGCTTCGACGAAGGTTCGGCGATCGAATTCGGCGTATTCATCGAGTCCGCGCCAGCGAACGAAAACGACTACCGGCTTCTCACCTTCCGGTGGACGGAGAGACCTGAGGGGGGAGCTCGTTCCGCGCACCTCTTCCCACCGAGTCACCGACACACTGATGATGCCGAGAGGAATCTCTTCTTTGAGTGCATACTGCGCCGAAGATTCACTATCGCCATTGCCGCCACACCCCACCACCACCGCCGCGATCAGCCAGGTCAGCGTCCTCTCAACGAAAACGCGCATAGGCCTGCCTGGCCACGGTGTGGTGCCGCTGGCCCTCCTTGAGATTGGCGTCATTGGGGCGTCCCAGGGCAGACATGTACTGCGCCGTAGCCGTGCCGACCTCGGTGTTGAACCGTCGCATCGTCGAGTCCGGCCACCGCTCTACTTTACGACCCGCCCCCTCTCTGGCCTCACGCCACACGTCGGCTGTGAACCCGACCTCACGCATGAGGTATCGGAGCCGCTTGTAGTGCGCTTCAGCATCGGGTCCCGCCTCCTCGTCACCGCTGAATACGGATCGACGCAACTCGGTCTCGAGACTATCCAGGGCGGCCAGGATCTCGCCGGCGCAAGGACTGTAGTCCTCGCGCGTGATGCCGATTGTTTTTCTTATGAGACCGTCGCACGTACTCGGTCTTGAGACCGCTCGCGAGCAACCCATGGAAAGGACCGCGGTGCTAAAGACGAAGCAAAACGTTATCCGGCATGATGCGTACATCGTCGATCGAAAATCGCGCTCACTCGGTGGTCGGTACGGCCTCGGCGAGAATCTCGGTCGCCTCTTCCAGCTCGACGCGCGGACTATCCGGAACCGTGAGTTCCAGCAGTTGCTCGTAGTAACCGCGAGCGGCCTCCACGTCTCCGGCCGCCTGCGCCGCGCGCCCTGCACCGTAAATGCTGTTGAAGCGCTCCCGTGCATGCGAGAGCGAGACCTCGTACTCCTGTTGCGCTTCCGCTGCATGGCCCAGCTCCATCAGCATGTCTCCAAGTTGCTCGTGCACGGGCAGAACGCGCCCTGGGCTCAGCGAGCTCTTGTCGGTTTCGTCCTCCAGCGCAGCTGCTGAACGCATTAGCTCGAGTGCTTGCTCGTCTTCGCCTTGGGCGAGCGCTAGCCAGGCCGTGGCCTCAAGTCGAAACACCTCGCTGGTGTTGCGCGCCCAAACGTTTGGGTGGTCGTGCAGCTCTGCGGCCAACTCTTCGAGTCGCGCGATATCCTGCTCGGCCTTCTCGGTATCACCACTGCGAGCTGCGCCGACCGCGCGCGCCCAGTAGCGCAGGGCGACCAACGCCCGCGTCTGGTAGTCGCCACCGGCTGCCTCTGCTTCAAGCGGCGGGGGCAATGCTGCGGCGTCTTCCCATCGGCGTCGTTCCAACGTGTACCGCGCGGAAACCGCGCCCGCGTTGAATGCCACCACACCGTTCTTCCAATTGAGGTCCTCGATCGCATTGATGTGATCGAGCACCTCTCGGGCCTTCTCGTCTCGGCCCTGTTGCAGGTAGGCATACGCGAGGTAATCGAGCGCGTGCATCTCGGCCAGCTGAGCCTGTGCCAACGCTCCCGTCTGCTTGCCGCGCGCGCGCGCGGCTTCGGCTGAGAGCGTGTTGGCGTGGATGGACTCATCCCACAACCCGACCTGAGTGAAGATGTGCGACGACATGTGCAGGGCGTGCGGAAGGGCGGAGGCGATCTCCAGGTAACGATGGGCGGCCTCGACCGCATCGTCGGCCAGCGGCGGATAGTCGTAGCTGTGGATGATGTAGTGCACCAGCCCGGGGTGGTTTGGCATCTCCGCCCACAGCTCCTCGGCCCGCCCCCCGGTCCGCTTCTGCACGGCGTACGTCTTGTCGGTCGGGTCGGCGTTGCTGAGGATCGCCAGCAAGTAGAAGATCTCGGCTTCGCGGTCTTCCGGCGCGATTGTGTTTACTTCAGCCATGGCATCTTCGTAGACGCGGGCTCGCGTCCGGTGATCCAGCGTTTCATAGTCACGGTAAAAGGCGGCGATCGCCTCGACGTAGGCTTCCTCGCGTTCCGTGGCGGGCAGGCCATGAGCCTTCGTGGCTGCTGCGCTTCCGAACTCGAGGTCGCTCTCGCTCGGCGGTGCCCAGAGCGGATGGTAGTACGTCATCGCCACGCCCCAGTGGGCCATCGCACAACCCATATCTCGCTCGGCGATCGATGTGAACACACCGCGCGACTCTTCGAACTCGAACGAGTGGAGCAGGGCCACCGCCCGGTTGAAGTCGGCTCCAACATCGTCCGCACACGACGTCGGAAAACTGACCTCGCCGAGCTGGTCGGCGGGTTGCTGGGCTACCGCCCAGGCGGGCAGAGTCACGAAAAGGCACAAGAGGAACGTTGAGACTCGCGAGCGCATACCTGTCTCCTTGTCTATTGCATTATCAACGCTTGAGGAAGTCCGACCGATCGGCCAAATCGTAGCCGGTTTGGTTCGTACCCGCCAACGTTTACGTTGCGCTCGACAGCAGGTTATTAGAATGGGTACGCCATGACGCCATCCGACGCCTTGTCCCTGCACCGTGTTTTGCGCATCCGCGATGGGATGGCGATCACGGTGGGTATCGTTATCGGGGCCGGGATTCTTCGGACTCCGGGTCTCATCGCCGGGTACCTGGGCGACGCGTGGCTGATCCTCGGGGTGTGGGTGTTGGGTGGGATTGTGGCTGGCCTCAGCACATTGGTGCTGTCCGAGATGGCCGCCGCGCTCCCGGAAGCGGGCGGGAAGTACGTCTACGCTCACCACGCTTGGGGTCCAACGATGGGATTTCTGGCGGGTTGGTCCGAGCTCTTGGTGACGCGCGCCTTCTCCGGCGCGTCCAAAGCCGTCGTCATCGCCGAGTACATCCGGATCCTGGCCGGACAGGGCTCGGTTCCGATCCTCGCCGGTGGCGTTGTGCTCGCCTACTTCTTTCTCCACACTCGCGGGCTCGAGACGAGCACCGTTTTCCAGAACGTCACCACGGCGATCAAAGTCGGGGTGATCCTTCTGATCGCTGCAGCGGGAATCTGGGCCGGGGACATGGCCGGCTTCGCGGGGGGAGTGGGGGCGCTAACGACCACCGAGTTCGGGCTGCTGGGGTTTGCGCTCGCCTATCAGTCGGTGTCGTTCGCCTACTACGGATGGGAAGACGCGGCCAAGATGGCCGAGGAAGTGAAAGACCCCGGTCGGGCGCTACCTCGTATTCTCCTCGGCGGTGCGATGGCGGTGATGGTCCTCTACCTGCTCATCAATGTCGCTTTTTTGGCCGCGCTCACGCCCGCTGAGATGGCGGGCTCGGAGCTGGTCGCCAGCGATGCCGTCGCCGGCGTCTTTGGGAACATGGCAGGGAAGCTGGTGGTCGTTGCGAGTCTGTTGATTCTGCTGAGTAGCATCAACGTCAACTTCTTGGGTATGCCGCGCGTGGCGTACGGGCTTTCCCAACACGGCCTCGCGTTCAAGGCGTTGGCCCGGGTCGATGCGCGGGGAACACCGCGCAACGCGCTGATCTTTATATCGATCTGGATCGGGATCCTGGCGCTATCCGGAGCGTTCGAGCTGATCATCCGATTCATGATGATGGTGGCGATCACGGTAGACGCGATGGTGCTGGCAGGATACTTCCGGCTCCGGAAGATCCGACCCGACCTTGAACGTCCGTTCAAGGTGCCCGGGCACCCGTGGATTCCGGCGCTGACGATCGTTCTCTACTTGGCAATCCTCGTGATCCTGGTCGGGACGCAACCTGTTTTGGCGTTGGGCGGCGGCGCGATGATCGGTGGCATCGTGATCGCGGGGTGGATCACCACCCGTTCGTCCTAGAGCTTGAGCAGGGCCCTGACGCGATCCGCCATGGCCTCGGCGTCGAGAGGTGGGTTGTCCTCTCTGCCGCGTTGATCCGCGTGTGCATCCTGCCAAACGAGTGGCTCCGGTGGATTGGCCGTGTCCCATTTCGCGTCCGGCCCATAGAGCGCGAACACACCCGCGCAAGGTCCAGCGAGATCAAAGAGTTTGTCGTAGGGGCCAGCAACGGCTGCGTGCTCGTCCCAGTATTGAGTCGCTCTGCTGTCATCGACCAGGTTTGTGACCCGATCTACGTGGTTCTCTTGCGCACCATTCTTGGGTCCCCAGACGACATAAACCTCCAGCGCGTTACTATCGATCTTCTCCAAGACTTCCTGCTGCGTTTCTCGCGCGCCAAGCAAGCAGCCACCACAGGTGGGGCTGACGTACATGACCAGGCGGATCTTGCCCTCCGCTTCGTCGAAGGCGGTCGCGAACGGCCGCGCCTCGCGATCGAGCACGGTGTAACCGTCCGGTTCGGGAGCATTCCAATTCAGAGCGCCGATAAGTACGGCCGGCGCAATTGCCAACATCATCGTTCTCTGCATTTGTCTCAGCCCTCCTAGAGCCAGTAACGGTCGGCCGCAAATTGGATCAACACTGCGGTGAACCACATTGCCGTCGCGATCCACAGGACAAGCCTGACGATGCGACCCGAACGCACCGAGCAAGCCTCACCCTTCACGTTTCGGTCTTTCTTACCGATCGCCCAGTGTGCGAACCCCAGCATCAAGAGCGACGCGGTGAGGAAATAGAGCCGGTAGGGTTTGAGAGCTGCTGCGAGGATCGCTCCGTTGACGCCTAACAGCGCGATTCCCAATGGCCCGATGCAACAGATGCTCGCGGCCGTGCTGGTTACCGCGACTCCGATCGAACCAAAAAGCGAACCTGTTTCTGTGATGCTTTCTCTCATACCAACCTTAACCCACCGACGGCCGAGCGATCGCTTCTATTCCAGAGCCGTTTGCACAGCTAGCATGACCGCGCCGGCCGGGGGCACACCGGACGGATTATCCTCGCCGTCGCGGTATATGCGACACCCGGCGGCCTGAGGTGCAGCGTCTGCGACCACATCCTTACCGTCGACCAGGATTGTCGGCGAGCTGTAACGTGTAGCCACTGAACTATCCAGGGGCTGTTCTTTCTCAATCCATTCCGCTTGGAGACCAAGTTCTTTGAGGACAGATCTCAGCACACCCCTCGCTGCTCCGAGGTTCGGGCACGCGGTGTCATAGACGAGCTCGATGTTCATTGTCACACTCCTCTTACCTGATTGTTAGCGAGTATACGGTCCGTACCATGGTACGGAGTCAAGTCCGCTTAACTCGAGCGGTGAGACTGCTCGGCTAGTTCTTCGAGGAAGGGGCAATGACTCGTGGGAGGAGAAGTGCGACAACGCTCCGCGAGGCGCTCCAGCGCGTCTCGGATCTCCCCGAGGTCATCGATCTTGGTCTCGATCTCATTGACCTTTTCCGCAACTTTGTCCTCGACCTCTGAGCACGTGGTTGCCGAATCCAGTCGCAGGTCTAGCATTTCGTTGATTTCGCGAAGCGTAAACCCCAGTTCCTGGGCCCGCCGTATGAACGAGACTCGCATCAATGCAGATCGAGGATACTGGCGATACCCGGCACGGTTTCTGGGCGGCCCCGGGAGCAGACCCCGGCGCTCGTAATAACGGAGTGTCTCGACCCCAACTCCGGCCGCGCGGGCGAGCTCGCCACTTGTGAGAGTGGGGCCGGACGGGAGCGGTGGTGGTATTCCTGCAGCCACGAGGCAGAGTATGCGTCCGGTCGCAACAAGTGTCACCATCGGGGATCACGACCGACTACTTCGGTGAGGAGCTCGCCCGATACGGCTGCGGAGAGTGCCCCAACCCCCGGCCCCGGGGCACCCGCAAGGATCGGCTGAAGAGCCTAGGTTCTCAGCCGATGCTCGACAGCGAGAGATATGACCATGCTACGAGCGCAGCGAAAACCGCCACAAACATCTCTAGGATGCGCCACATGCTAAATTTCTTTTCCACGCCAAACCTCCGTTCGGCCTGTGTTTCCGGTGTTGTTACTTATCCTTGTATATCCGCATCGGCGCTGGATTTCAACTACGTATCATGTCGACCGTGGATTTTTTCTATGCGAATATCTGTAAAACTCGTTGTTAATGCCTGGGGTGACGCCGAGCTCTCGTGACCCCACGAAAGGCCGCACGGTGTAGTGGTGCTCGACCTGTAGCCTGACACGTCTAGCTGTCCGAGTTGCCCCACGTTTTTCTGGCTGCCGCAACGGTGATAGCCAGTCCGAGCAACGCGACGCACCCGAACATGATCCTGGTGATCGTGCGTTCGCGTCACGCGACAACAGGGGGAGATCACCCGAGAAGTGTTCGGCTGCTCCGTAAAGCGTTACCCAAGCGCTCATGATGGTGATCGAGATGACGACGGCTCCGGCTGACCACGAAGCGAGGCTGCTCTGTGGCTTGACGACAGTCGCCAGACCTCCGCCCACGAACAGCAGTCCCACGAGGCCGAGGATCCAGTTCGGGGCGTGAACCGTTTCGGGGTCGATCGGGATTACGTCGATCGCACGAGGGAGACGACGATCCCGGCAACGATCAGGAAAATGCCCAGTAGAACACGGTTTACCACGTGACTCAAGCTACTTGAATGAACGATCGGCGGACGGGAAGCGTCTTCGGGACGATATTCTCGCCTTTATGTCCCCAGTCAGGAGATTACAGATGAAGATCGTCGCCCCAGGGTTTGTCGCTTTCTTATTGATCGTTTCGATTGTACCAGTCTTCGGTCAGACGGCCAACGTTCGCCCGGAGGATGTCGCGTCACCGAGGGCGATCGTGCTCGCGGGTTATGACGCACTGGCGCGCGCGCCCGGTGAGGATTTCGATTGGGATCGCTTCCGCGGTCTGTTCCTGCCGGGTGCGCTCATGATCCCGAGCACCGAACAGCGCGGTGGCGAGTTTGACATCCTGTCGGTTCAGGATTTCATCGATTGGGTGGACAATTCGTACGCCGAGAACAACCCGATCGGCGGACCCGACGATCAAGGTTTTCAAGAGGAAGAGATCGCCACCGTCATCGAGCAGTTTGGCGACGTCGCCCAGGCGTTCAGCACCTATCAGAAGCACCTGTGGGGTCAGGACGAGATC
>JBDHFX010000080.1:0-6980 GCA_039590215.1 Gemmatimonadota bacterium
CCAAGCCGAGCGAGATCAGGACGAGTACCGCAACCCACTCGCCGTTTACGAGTGGCTCGGCATCGAGTCCGGCATGACGATCGGGGACGTGTTCCCGGGAACGGGATACAACACTCACTTGTTTTCGCGACTCGTCGGTGACGAGGGCAGCGTGGTGAGCGTGATCGGTTTCTATGAGGGGCTGATTTTTGAGGGCATGGAGGAGCCGATCGACATCACGTTTCGCAGGCGAGTTGAAGAGCGCGGTTTCAGCAACGTCGAGATCGTCACCGGATTCGACGAAGTTCCGGACGCCAGCCTGGACGCGGTGGTCATCGTCCGCAACTACCACGACGTCGGGTGGGTGTTCGAGGAGTACTCGCGCGAGGGGACGGTGGCGCACCTGCTTCGGTGCCTCAAACCGGGCGGGGTCTTAGGAGTCGTCGACGTTGCCACCGATCGTCCGGGATGGGATGAGGATACTCACCGTCTCAACAAGTCGGTGGTGATCGAGGACTTCGAGAACGGTGGCTTCGAGCTGGTCGAGACATCGGACATGTTGGCCAACCCCGACGACGACCACAACAAGTCGGGCTTCCAGGAGGGGCGCTACAAGATGGATCGCTACCTGCTCAAGTTCCGGAAGCCAGTTCCGGCAGAGTCGTAGCCAAGCGCCTGTGACTGCTACTTCCAGCCCGGTAGTCGTCGAAAAGACCGGGGCGGTTGCTACCATTACGCTCAACCGCCCCGATCGTCTGAACGCGGTCAGCCTACCATTGTACGAGGAGCTGACGCGCTCTCTCGACGCGATCGAAACCGATGAAACAGTACGCGCCGTAGTCTTAACCGGCGCGGGGCGTGCGTTTTGCGCCGGGGCGGATCTCAAGGAGCACGGGGGTGGGGATACCGCCGGCTCGAGGGAGACATACGTCGAGGTCGGCCAACGCGTGCACCGACGATTGCAGTTGCTGCCAAAACCGATTGTAGCTGCCGTCAACGGCGCGGCCGTGGGGGCCGGTCTGGAGTTGACGTTGGCTTGTGATCTCGTCATCGTCGCCGAGGACGCCAAGCTGCGGTTCCCGGAACTGGCCTTTGGGACCTTTGTTGGTGGCGGGACGACGTACATGTTGGTCCAACGGGTCGGGCTGACACGCGCCAAAGAGCTTCTCATGTTGGCCGAGTTCTTCTCTGGCCAGGACGCCGCCGAGATGGGGCTTGCAAACCGCGCCGTACCCTCCGATCGCGTGCTGGAAGTGGCTCGGTCGCTGGCCGAGCAGCTGGCGATCCGGGCGCCACTGTCGTTGGCGCTCGCCAAGCGCCTGTTGGACGAGGCACGCCACGTCGATTCTGAGACGGCGCTGGCCATGGAGGCCGATGCGCTGCTCGATTGTCTAGCGTCAGACGATTGGGAGGAAGGGCAGCGGGCCTTCAAAGAACAGCGGCCGCCGCGGTTCACCGGGGATTAGTTTCCGCAGTCGTGACACACCCGCTTCAAGCGATCCTCGAGCCGCGCTCGGTGGCGGTTATCGGCGCGTCATCAGACGCGAAGAAACGCGGTCACCAGGCGCTCCGCGCGCTCCAAAAGGCCGGCTTTCGTGGGCCGATCTATCCGGTTCATCCTGACGGAGGCGAGCTGCTGGGTCTCGCCGTTGCGACCTCGATTGATCAGCTAGGCGACTCACCCGAGCTGGCCTTTGTAGCCACGCGCGCGAAAACGGTGCCGGGGATCCTCGAGCTGTGCGGCAAGGCGGGGGTTCAGGGTGTGGTCGTGCCGGCGGCCGGGTTCAAGGAGTCCGATCCTGACGGAGCGGAGCTCGAGCGGGAGGTCGCAGCCGCCGCGGAGCGCAACCAGATCCGCGTCATCGGCCCCAACACGTCCGGCATTCTCAATACCGCGATCGGGCTCAACCTGGTGGGTGTGGAAGGAGTCCCGACCGGCGGTCTGGCGATCGTGGCTCAATCCGGGAACGTCGGTTTGGCGCTCATGACTGAGGCCGCTTCGCTTGGGTGTGGCATCTCGGTGTACATCGGGATCGGAAACGAGTGCGATGTCACGTTTCACGAGTGTCTCGAGTACCTCGTGGAAGAACCGCAGACCCGAGCGATCCTCATGTACGTCGAGGGGTTTCGTGACGGATCGCGGTTTCTCGAGGTCGCATCCCGTGTGAGTCGGACCAAGCCAATCGTGGTGCTGAGAGGTGGCCGGCGCGAGCCTGGCCGGGAGGCGGCTCGGTCGCACACCGGCGCGGTCGCCGGTGCGTACGCGGTGTTTCAGGCCGCGATGCGCCAGGCCGGGGTGATCGAGGTTGAGCGCGCCGACGAGCTACTGTCGGTGGGGATGACGCTGGCCGAGCAACCGCCGATCCCGATCGGTACGGGCGTCGCGGTGCTGGCCGACGGTGGGGGCCACGCGACGCTAGCTGCCGATGCGCTGTCCACGCTTAGTGTACCGCGAGCCGAACTGTCGAACGAAACGCAAGCCCGGTTGCGATCGTTGCTGGGCCCCGGGGCGACCGTCCGCAACCCAGTTGACCTAGCCGGCCGGGCGGATACATCGCCGGAGATTTTCACCGCCGCGCTTGAGTTAATCCTCGGTGACCCTGCGGTCGGCGGCGTGTTCACGGCAGGACTGTTTGGAGGTTACGCGCTTCGTTTCGCCGACGAGCTTGCGGAACCGGAGGCGAGCGCGGCCAACGCGATGGTCGAGATCTCCCGCGTGGCTCGCCGGCCGCTCGTCGTTCATACCCTCTTTGCTAGGCATCGGACGGAGGCCCTTGAACGGTTGTCGGCCGCCGGGATCGTGGTTGTCGAATCGCTCGAGATCGGAGTGCGCTGTATCGCGGCGTCGTCGATGCATGGTCAGATCGTCGGCGAGGCCGAGTCCGGTGGCCTGCCCGAACCGCCCTCAGTGACACCCGACCCAGCCACGACGGTCCGCGAATCGTCGGTGATCGTCACTGCCCGGAGCGAAGGGCGCACGACGCTGACCGAGCCCGAGGCGCGAAAGATCGCCTCGGCGGCTGGTGTTCCGATCGTGGCGGCAACCTGGTGTCGCTCAGCTGAGGAGGCGGCCCGGGTCGCGGATGAGCTCGACGGGCCGGTGGCCGTCAAAGCGGTCTCGGCGACCGTCTCGCACAAGACCGACGCCGGGGGTGTGGCGCTCGACTTGATCGACGGCCGTGCGGCGAGGCAGGCGTACAGCCGAGTCACTGCCGCCGTGCAAGCGTACGCGGCCTCGCACAGCCTCGAGCCTGACGTTCGCGGCGTGCTGGTGTCGTCGATGCTGGAACCGCCGATCGCCGAGCTCTTGATCGGCGTCCGTCGCGATCCCGAGTTCGGCCCGGTGGTCGTCATCGGGCCGGGTGGGGTGACCGCCGAGTTGTTCGGTGATCCCGCGATCCGCGTCTTACCCGTCACCCCGGACGAGGTAGCGACGATGTTTAGCGACTCTTCGGTGACACCCATCCTCGGCGGCTACCGCGGTCGCCCGTCGGCCGACCGCGAGGCACTGATCGATCTCGCCCTCAGCCTCGTCGCCTGCTTCCAATCCGACCCTGGAATCTCGGAGATCGAGGTCAATCCAGTGTTTGCCTACTCCGATAGCGCTATTGCGGTGGACATTCGAGCGTTTCTTGACGCAAGTACGCCTTCCTGTTCATAATCAGGCCAATCTGACAACTGAATCGGGTCGTACACTCGGGAGGTGCTCAATGACACGACGAACGGTTGCGTTTCTATCGAGCGTCGTTCTAGCCAGCCTGCTGGCCCTCATACCCGCCGAAACGCTTGCCCAGCAAGGCACAATCGTGGGAAAGATCACCACCGAAGAAGGGGAAGCGATTCCGGGCGCCGACGTGTCGATCGTCGGTACCGCCCGCGGTGCGGTCACCAACAACCTCGGCGAGTATCGGCTCCCGGCGCCGTCCGGCATTTACACGCTCCGGGCGCGCTCGTTCGCTCACCAATCCGCCGAGCAGCAGGTCATCGTCGAGCCGGATCAGACGACGACGATCGACTTCGCGCTGGCGCCAGCGCCACTGCTCGCCGAGCAGATCGTAGCGATCGGCTCACGGACCACCCGCAGTGAGGTCGACACGCCTGTGCCGGTCGATGTGATATCAGCCGAAGAGATCGAGATCTCGGGTCAGACCGAGGTCAATCAGCTGCTGGCGGTGGCGATACCGTCGTTTAACGCGTCGCACCAAACGATTTCCGACGGCACCGATCACATCAACCCGGCCAGCCTGCGTGGTCTGGGACCGGATCAGGTGTTGGTGCTGGTCAACGGCAAACGGCGCCACCCGAGTGCGCTGGTGCACGTCAACGGCACGTTTGGCCGCGGTACGGTGGGTGTCGATCTGAACGGTATTCCGACGGCGTCGATCAAGCGGATCGAGGTGCTGCGTGACGGGGCATCCGCCCAGTACGGCTCGGATGCCATCTCCGGCGTCATCAACATCGTCCTCGAGGACCAGGTCGATGCTCTCCAGATCGACGTCCAGGGTGGCGGAACCGGAGAGGGTGACGGCGAACAGCTCAAGGTTGACGCCAACTACGGCTTCCCGATCGGTGACAACGGTTACTTCAACGTCACCGGTATGTACCTCGATCGGAACCGGACCGATCGCTCCGACCCCTGGACGGGCGACATCTTCCCCGGGATCGAGGGCACGTCGGCGACCGACGCCGAGCTCAGTCGAATCAGGATGACCCGCCGCGATTTCTCGATGAAGACCGGTCAAGGCGAGGCGCTCGTCGGGATGGGGTTCTGGAACTCGGTCTATCCAATCTCGGATAGCGCCGAGGTCTATGGCTTTGGCGGCTTGTCTCACCGCGAAGGGTTTGCGACCGGTTTTTACCGGCTTCCCAACTCGGAGGCGCGGGTCGTCCCAGAGATTTTCCCGAATGGGTTCTTGCCCCAAATCAACCCAAAGATCAACGACGCACACTTCACCGGTGGTGTGCGGGGGTCGCGGAGCGGCTGGGACATGGACTTCAGCGTGACCCACGGCCGCAACAGCTTCCTGTTCAACGTCGAGAACTCGAACAACGCTTCGATCGGCCCGTCGAGCCCGACAACGTTTGACGCCGGCGAGCTGAAGTTCGAGCAAACGGTCGGAAACCTCGACATCGTGCGGTTGATCGACACCGGTGGCGCGGTCAAGTCAGCGTCGCTCGTGTTGGGCAGCGAATACCGTCTGGAGAATTACGAGATCGCGGCCGGTCAGGCGGAGTCGTACCTGCTTGGCAACGGCGGTGACGAACCCGGTGTCGACTTCGTTACGCTACCGGATGGTCAGCCAAAGGACCCGGGTTCACAGGTGTTCCCCGGTTTCCAGCCAACCAACGAGGTCGACCGGTTCCGCACCAGCATCGGCGGCTACATCGGTTTGGAGACCGAACTGAGCGACCAGTTCCTACTCGATGTCGGTGGCCGGTTCGAGAACTACAGCGATTTCGGTAGCACCGCGACCGGCAAGATCGCCGCGCGCTACTCAGTCAACGAACAGGTCGCAATCCGCGGTGCTGTCAGCAACGGGTTCCGTGCTCCGTCGTTGCAGCAGTTCTGGTTCAACAACGTGAGCATCCAGTTCTTGACGACCCCTGACGGGTTGGAGCCGACGCGCGTGCTGACGAGCAACAACGCGAGCCCGGTAACGAAGGCCTTTGGCGTCCCCGATCTCCAGGAAGAGACGTCGGTCAACATCAGCGCTGGCGTCACGATCAGGCCGCAACCGAACCTGTCGATTACCGCCGACTTCTACCGGATCGACATCGATGACCGGATCGTGCTGACCAGCCGGTTCGACAGCGGCGACCCGATCGTCGCCCAGATCCTGCAGCCCTTCGAGCGCGATGGCGTCGGCGCGGCGCAGTTCTTCGCCAATGCCGTCGACACCGATACGCAGGGCGTCGACTTCGTGGTCGCCTACGCGACCGAGGTCGGGCTCGGAACGCTGGACCTAACAGGTTCGCTGAACTTCACCGACACCGAGGTCCAATCAACCAACGTTCCGGCCGAGATGGCGCAGATCTTCGCAGGCGGCGACCTTGACGCCGTGCGGTCGACGCTGTTCAACCGCGAGGAGCGGAACCGGCTCGAGTCTGCGCTGCCGAGCGAGAAGCTCAACCTATCGGCCCGTTACACTCAGGGACCATTCAGCTTGTACGGTGCAGCGGCGTTCTTTGGCGAGATCGAATACAAGCCGACGAACTCGGACAACGACGAGACGTTTGGTGCGAAGACGATCATCGATATGGACATCTCGTACGAGCTGGCGAAGGGCGTCCGAGTTGCGTTTGGTGCCAACAACCTGTTCAACACGTTCCCGGACGAGCACCAGAAGGACGCCAACCTGTCGAACGGTCGGTTTGTGTACAGCCGCCGGGTCACGCAGTTCGGCAGCAACGGTGGCTTTTATTACGGTCGGATCAGGCTAACGCTGTAACTGTCAGGCCAACGACAGAGAGGAGATCGTGCTGATGAATCACTGGACAAGGATTGGGGTTGTCGGCCTGGGGCTCGTAGCCTTGGTCGTCAGCCCGGCCGTAGCGCAGGACGAACAGGGCGCGTACGCCGAGGAGCCCGAGGCCTACGCGGTCGTTGACGAGGCGCTCAGTGCGGGCCCGGAATCGATCGCGGCCGACGCCACGGTGATGGACTGGGAAGGCAACACGCTCAAAGAGGGCACCAACGGGTGGACCTGCATGCCGCCGCCGCCAGGTTTCGAGGAAGGCCCGATGTGCCTCGATGAGCCGTGGATGGCGTGGGCTGAGGCGTATGGAGCCAAGACCGACGTCGTGATCGACAAGGTCGGGATCGGCTACATGCTGAAGGGCGACGCTGGGGCCAGCAACACCGACCCCTACGCCGAAGGGCCGACCGAGGACAACGACTGGGTCGAGGGGGGTCCACACTTGATGCTCCTCGTGCCGGACGCCACCGCGTATGACGCCCTGTCGACCGACTACACGACCGGCGGACCGTGGGTCATGTGGGC
>JBDHFX010000081.1:0-6967 GCA_039590215.1 Gemmatimonadota bacterium
AGTGAGCTTCTTCATCTCTTCACTCGCCATCTCGCTGGCCCTCCGCGTGGCTTCGTTTACCGCCGCCACGATCAAGTCCTCCAGCATCTCCACGTCATCCCGATCCACCGCACTTGGGTCGATTGCGATCGAGATGAGCTCCTGTCGCCCGTTGACGACGGCAACCACCATCCCACCACCCGAAGACGCCTCGATGCGGCGCTTTCCCAGTTCGGTCTGTATTTCCGATACCTGGCTCTGAATTTTCTGAGCCTGCTTCAAGAGGTTCCCGAGATTGTTCATCAACTATCGAGTGTTCTCCTTTCGATCACTATTGAGCTGGAGAGGACCGATGTACGCGAACGACACTGGCATCAAAAAGATCAACCGCCCGCTGCAACTTCGGGTCTCCCTTGAGCCGCGATTCAATATCGCGGGCGGTGAGCTCGCGGCTGCTCGGTCGCTTTTTCTCGGTGGACTGCGCATCGGCTTCCGCGACCGCGGCTTCAGTCACCAAGACTCGACCACCAAACTGCCACCGTTGGCCGAGGATCTCGACCAGCGGTTCGAGCATCCCACCTCGAGACAACTGCTCCAGGCGAAACTCCGCGTCAGTCGGGGCGGCAAGCACGATCTCGTCCGGCGTGCATCGACTTGGAACCACCCCCTGCAGGAGCGCTGCGACCGTTGGTCGGCGCGCGTGAACAGCCTCCAGAACCTCGTCCCACGCAGCCTGTAGGTGATCGAGCGTCAGTGACGCGCCACCGCTCGCCGGCTGAGCGTCTACACCGCCACCTTTTTGCTTGGCGGACCGCGTCTTGGTCGTTTTACGCGCGCTCGGACGTCCACCCTTCTCGAGCGATCTTAAAACGAGGTCGAGGTCGACGCTGCGGTCTAACAACGCTAGGCGCACGAGCAACACCTCGAGCACCAAGGACTGCCGGCTCGATTTCCGAAACGGTTGTTCTTCCTCGGTCGCCAGCGTGAGCATGCGCAACAGATCTTCGGCCCCCAGCTCGTCAGCTGTCTCTTGATAGCGGGTGTACAACCGTTCGGGAACCTCGGCCAACGAACTGCCATCGCTGATGGCGAACAGCAGGCAATTCCGAAGATGCTCCAGCAGCCCGACGTAAAACTCCTCCAGATCGTACCCTTCACCTCGTAGTTGCCGCACGAAGCTCAAGGTCTGACCGGTATAGCCAGCGGTCAGTAGCTTCGTCAATTCGAGGTAACGCTCTTCGTCCGGGATCCCGATCAGTCGATGGATCGCGTCGAGACTCACGTCGTTTCCGCCGAACGCCACCACCTGGTCAAGCAAAGACAACGCGTCCCGCAAGCTGCCGTCGGCCTTCTTCGCGATTGCGAACGCCGCCTCTTCTTCGAGGCGGATCGTCTCGCGCTCGGCGATCCATACCAGTCGATCGCGTATCTCGGCCAATGGGATCGGTCGAAAATCAAACCGCTGACAGCGGGAGAGGATCGTCGCCAAGATCCGGTGTGGCTCGGTAGTCGCAAGAACAAATACCACGCCCGGTGGCGGCTCCTCGAGGGTCTTCAAAAAGGCGTTGAACGCATCCTTCGAGAGCTGGTGGACCTCGTCCACGATGTACACCTTGGAACGCCCCTGCGCGGGGGCGTACTTGACCGTCTCTCTTAGCTCTTTGATGTCGTCGATCCCGCGGTTGGACGCGGCATCGATCTCCATCACGTCGAGTGATCGACCGGTCGCAATCGATACGCAATTGTCGCACTCACCGCATGGCTCGCCGCTGACACCACGATCACAGTTGAGCGCTCTGGCGAGAATGCGAGCGGTGGAGGTCTTCCCGCTCCCCCGCGGTCCGGCGAACAGATACGCCTGAGCGATCCGCTGTCCATCCAGCGCATTTCTCAGCGTACGCGTGACGTGATCCTGGCTGATAACGTCCGCGAACGTCGTCGGACGGTACTTCAGCGCCAGCGGCTGATGGGACATCGGGGCGGTCGTCGACTCTCTAGCTAGGTGGTCAGGGAACGTGCGAACAAGCAGATACCCCAGGCTGACCACAGCGACCCGAGCTTCTACGTACCGCTGCTACCTTCCGGTCCTGACGGGGTTGGTAGTATCGAGCCCTGTGAGCCTGGGGCAACGCCAAACCTACGCAGCCCCAGGACGGATTGCAACGCCCGCCCTACGTGAGGAAGTACGACTCGCACGCCTCCTGGAGCCTTCCATCCCCCATCATCGGCTCACTCCGCTCGTATCGTGCAAGATCACAAAGGTGCAGCACGATGTCGCGCGGGTGACAGCCGCGGGGCGGGATGCCGTGACGATCGTAGTAGTCGTCGTAGATCGTCTCGACGCTGCCCGGGTCGAACTCGATCGACTTCTCCTCACAGCAACGCCGCAGGATCTGCGCGTACTCCTCCCTCGACGGGCTCCGCATGTTGATCTTGTAGTGGATCCGGCGCAGGAACGCTTCGTCAACCAGCTCGGAGGGCTCCAAGTTGGTCGAGAAGATGAGCAGGCAGTCGAACGGCACTGGGAATGAGTGCCCGGTGTGGAGCGTGAGGAAGTCGGCCCGTTTTTCCAGCGGAACCATCCACCGGTTGAGGAGCTCGTCCGGACGCACCAGCTGCCGACCCAAGTCATCGATGATCAACACACCACCGTTGGCCTTGAGTTGCAGCGGTGCCCGGTAGAATCGGGCATGCGGATCGAACCGAAGGTCCAGCTGCTCGAGGCTCAACTCCCCACCGGTGAAGACCACCGGTCGAGGCACATGGGCGAACCGGATGTCAAAGGTGGCCTCCTCCGCCAGCCAGCTGTCGGATTCGCTCTTTCTGATCTCCTCGCCAAGATCGAAATCTTGAACCGCGACGATGACGCGACCTTCGACTTCGATCGCGTACGGAGAGTAGATACTGCCCTTGATCATTTTGGAAATTGACTGGGCGACCTCGGTCTTGCCGTTGCCGGCATGGCCGTAGAGGAACATCGATCGGCCGGAGTTGATCGCCGGTCCCAGCTGCCTCAGGATCTCTGACCCCAAGACGAGGTGACTGAGGCCGGCGTCGATCTCCTCGGGCTCGATCGCGACGTCCAGCATCGACTGCCTCTGCACCCACTCGTGATACACCTTGAGCGGCACGGGCGCAGGACCGACGTAGTGGCTGGCTTGAAACAGTTCCCGCGCACGGTCACGACCGGCATTCGTGAGATCGAATACGTACCCAGCGCGGCTGTGACCACGGACACCAGAGACCTCGACCATGTGCCGCTGTTGGGCGTCGAACAACGCCTCGTCCAGCACCTCGAATGGGAGCCGGATGTACCCGGCGATCTCGCGGCCGGTCCGCGCGCCCGCTACGTACACCGTCTTGAGGGCTAGCGCTGTGATCGTCTCCGGCGAAAGCCCGGTGTCGCGAATCGTACGCGGTACGGGGGGGGCGTGCGATTCGGTCGCCGGTTGGCCGGATCCGGCCAAAACCTGCTCTTGCAGCGTCATTGAGAACTCCTTTTCATGGGCGCTAAGTCAATCCCCCCATCTGACGAATGATATGGAGAACCGCTGGGGCCAGGATTACGACGAACATGGCCGGGAAAACGAAGAAAACCAGCGGAAAGACGAGCTTGATCGTCGTCTTTGCGGCCGCTTCTTCCGCACGTTGCCTGCGCTTTGTGCGCAGCGACTTGGAGTGCACGCGCAACGCACGTGCGATCGACGTACCGAAGCGGTCGGTCTGAATCAACATCGCGACCAACGAGCGAAGGTCCTCGTTGTCTGAGCGCTCGGCGAGGTTCCGCAACGCATCCTCGCGCGGAGTGCCAGTTTCCATCTCGATGTTGACGATTCTCAGCTCGTCGCTCAGGATCCTGCTGAGTTGCGTCAACTCCGAAGCCACGCGATCCATGGCCTGGTTGAGACCGAGACCCGCCTCGACACAGACGACCATCATGTCGAGCATGTCGGGCAGCGCGATCTGAATCTCAAAGGACCGCTTGCGCTTCCGTCGCGACACGATGGACTGAGGCAGGAGCCAGCCGAACGCCGCGAACACCAACATGCCAAAAAACGAGCCGAAAGCAGGCGCACCAGCGATCGTAGCCACCATGGTGGCGCCAAAAGCGAAGCCTGCGCTCAGCAGGATGCGCAACGTGTAGTACACGGCGACAGCGTTGGGGCTCCTGAAGCCCGCCCGCAACAGCGACAACTGGGTCTCGCTCACATCCGAGCGACGGCTAACGACCCGTTCGCCTAATGCTTGAGCGAGGGCCTCCAGTTGCTCACGCTTTTGTCGGTTTCTGCGTTGACGCCGCGGGGTCGATCGATCCCGTTGATCGTCGATCGCCGCCAGTCGACGGCGTACCGTCCTCGGACGTCCGGGCACCACCACAGCAGCGGCAAACACCGCCATCGTAACGGCGGTCATGATGAGGGCTGCGATTACGTAGACCATACGCCCTCTACACTCTGATATCCACGATCCGACGGATCGTGAAGAATCCAACGATCTGCATGACCGCAGCCATCGCGATCAGTACCCTGCCGATCGGTTCTTCGACGAGGATACTGATGTACTCACTGTTGAACGTGTAGATCACGAACGCGAGCGCGAGCGGAAGCACCGCCAGCAGGTAGCCGGTCAGTCTCCCCTGCGCGGTGTAGACGCGGACCTGACGCTCGATCACGAACCGCTCGCGGATCGTATCCGCCAATGTGTCGAGGATCTCCGCGAGGTTTCCGCCCACTTCACGCTGGATCAGCACCGCCGTAACGAAGATCTGGACGTCCACCAGATCGATCCGGTCGGCCAAACCGAACAGTGTTTCATCAAGCGGGAGCCCGAACTTCTGCTCCTCGAAAACACGACGAAACTCGCCGGCCACAGGCTCGCCCGTCTCCTCGGCGACCATCTGGAGGCCGGTCGAGAACGCGTGCCCGGCACGAATGGAGCGACCCAGCAGATCGATCGCATCGGGGAAGCGCTCCAGGAAGGCTGCCATGCGCTTGCGCTTCTTCCATCGAACGTAGAGGTACGGCAGCGTTCCACCGAGCATGGCGGTACCAATCGCAACGAGTAGGAACTTGGTGAACAGCATCCCGGCGGCGCCAAATGCGACCGCCGCGCCGATGGTCAGGATCACGAACGTCCCGAAGTGCCACTTGAGCTCCGCCTGATCGAGCAGGATCTGGAGGTCGTAGATGTGCGGCAACCGCTCCGTAAACGACCCCAGCAAACCGCCACGTCGGTCATCGGAACGCTTGAAGAGATCGTCGATCGTTTCGCCTCCCGAGCTCGTTCTGTCCGGATCCATCCGGCGCTTGATCTCCTGATGCCGGCTGCGCTCCCGTACCCACTCCCACAACAGCGCCGCCGCCAGCACCATCAGTGCGACCGCGACAAACGCCATCAGGACTGGGATCCACTGTCCTGGTTGAATCTCCATTAGCGCATCGCTCCAGCAACGGGTTCGTAATCGACGTTCGAGAACAGCGTGACCGGCAGATCGATACCGGCCGTCTTCAATCGGTCGGTGAACCGCGGACGAATCCCGGTCGCGTGGAAGTGACCGATGACAATGCCGTCCTCGCTGATCCCCTCACGCTCGAACACGAAGATGTCCTGCATCGTGATCACATCGCCCTCCATGCCCACCACCTCGGAGATCGACGATACGCGGCGCGTGCCGTCGGCCAGGCGACTGACCTGGATGATGACGTCGATTGCACTCGCGATTTGCTGCCGCATCGCCTTCTCCGGCAGATTGAGGTTGGCCATTCCGATCATCGTCTCGAGACGACGCAGGCCGTCACGCGGGGCGTTGGCGTGGAGCGTGGTGAGTGATCCATCGTGACCGGTGTTCATAGCCTGCAACATGTCCACCGCCTCTGACCCACGGACCTCGCCGACGATGATCCGGTCGGGCCGCATACGCAGAGCGTTGATCACAAGCTGACGCGAAGCAACTTCACCCATGCCTTCTACGTTTGGCGGCCGCGTCTCCATCCGCACCACGTGTGGCTGGTCGAGCTGCAGCTCGGCGGAGTCCTCGATCGTGACAATTCGCTCGGTGACCGGAATCGACGACGACAGTACGTTTAGCAACGTCGTCTTGCCGGCCCCCGTGCCACCCGAGATCAACACGTTGAGCCGCGCTTTGACGATCCCCTGGAGGAGCTCCAGCATCTGGGGTGTCACCGTTTCAAAACGCAGCAGGTCCTCGCCCGACAACGCGTCCTTCTTGAACTTACGGATCGACAAGTGGGGTCCGTCGATCGCCAGTGGGGGGATCACCGCGTTGACGCGCGAGCCATCGGCCAACCGGGCGTCGACCATCGGGCTCGAGTCGTCGATCCGCCGACCGACCGCTGACACGATCCGGTCGATGACCTGCATCAGGTGGCGATCGTCCTTGAACCGCACGTCGGTCTTCTCGAGCCGCCCGTCGCGTTCTATGTACACCTGTTCATAGGTGTTGACGAGAATATCCGAGATCGTCGGATCGTTTACGAGTGGCTCAAGCGGGCCCAGCCCGAAGATCTCGTCGATGACCTGTTCGATCAGCGACTCCCGCTCGTCGTAGTTCAGCGGCGTGGATTCTTCATCCAGCAGGTCGTGGACGACCTTCCGGATCTCGACTACGACCTCGTCGCGCGCGTACGCCTCAAGATTCGAGAGGTTAAGTCGTTCCAACAACCGCCGGTGGATTCGGCTCTTGATCTCAAGCGCGTCACCCGTCTCTTCTTCGTGGCGAACGGGCAGGGTCTCCATTCCTCCAACCCCGTTCTGACCCTCGTGATCGAAGAGGGGGACGGCGTGCGGATCTTGCCGTCGGTTCATAATCCCTCACTTTCAGCCGCGGTCGGCGGCACTAGGTACGATTCTGACTTCTTCGATCCGGGGGAAGATCCAAGGCGGCCACGTAACCGCCGAAGGGCGGAGCCCAGGATCCGACCCTTCGAGTCGGATCCACCGGTGACACCCGCGATGCGGGCCGCCAAGC
>JBDHFX010000082.1:0-7682 GCA_039590215.1 Gemmatimonadota bacterium
GATATACCCACCCCCGACGACGATCATAGACGTGGGGATCTGCTCCATCGCCAGACCCTCGGTTGACGAGATGATCCGTTGGCCATCGAACGGTGCTCCAGGCAATGCGATCGGTGCCGAGCCGGTGGCGATCACGGTTGAGCTCGCGCGTACACGGCGGGTCGAGTCTTGACCGACAACCTCGATCAGACCTGGCTCGACGAACTCACCCACACCTTCGACATGCTCGATACCGTTCTTTCGAAACAGGTAGGCGACGCCTTTCGAGCTGGCCGAGACTACTCGCTTACGATGCTTTTGCATCTTCTGCCAATCGACCGCCACATCACCAACAACGATCCCGACCTTACCCGCGCTTTCGCGGATCCACGCCAAATGCTCGGTCGCATCGAGGAGAGCTTTGGACGGTATGCAGCCCACGTTGAGGCAGGTGCCGCCCAAAGCGTCGCGCTCGATGCACGCCACGCTGAGTCCGAGCTGGGCGGCTCGGATCGCCGCCACGTAGCCCGCCGGGCCGGACCCGATAATGGCTAGATCAACGCTGACGTCGGCGGTCGAATCAGTCACTTGTCACGCCTCCAAGAGGAGTCGTTGCGGGTCCTCGAGCAGCACACAAACTCGTCTCAAGAACTGCACCGCAGGCGTCCCATCCACGAGTCGATGATCGTACGACAACCCAAACCACATCATCGGCCGAATCACGACCTTGCCATCGACCGCTGTTGGTCGCTCTTGGATTTTATGGATCCCGAGCACCGCCGATTCGGGCTGGCTTATGATCGGCGTAGACAGCAGCGCCCCAAATCCGCCGGCGTTCGAGAGCGTAAACGTGGCGCCCTGGATATCACTCATCTCGAGTTTCCGTTCGCGTGCTCGCGTGGCCAGGTCGTCAATCGCCCCCGCGATCTCAACGACCGATTGCCGGTCAGCGTGCTTGACGACCGGGACGACGAGACCTGGTTCGGTATGGACGGCCACGCCAATGTGGTAGTAGCGGTGATAAACGATATCCTGGCCATCGATCGAACCATTCACCTGCGGGAACTCCTTGAGCGCTGCAATCGCCGCCTTCATGATGAATGGCATATACGTCAGTTTGAACCCGTGTTCGGTTGCGAACGCCTCCTTGATCCGGGCTCGCAGCTCGACCAACGCTCCGAAGTCGCACTCGTCGACGGTCGTGACATGAGCCGCGGTTTGCCTTGATTCTGCCATCCGGTGCGCGATCGTCTTTCGTATCGGCGTCATCGGGACGCGCTCGATCGGCTCATCGGCGGCGTAATCGCGCGCCAGCGAGGGCGCCGATGCGGGCACTGGAGCGGGCGCAGCCGGCGCTACCGAAGCAGCAGCACCCGACGCTACGTAAGCCAACACATCGTCCTTTGTCACCCGACCCCCGCGGCCACTTCCAGTGACCTGGTTCAAATCAAGCTTGTGTTCCAGAGCGAGCTTGCGGACGGCGGGTGATGTCTTGGCGCCTTCGGGGATAACCGCCTCGGTAGCAGCGGCCTGCGGCGGCGCGACCACCGGCTCTGGTGGGGCAGCCGGCTCCGGCGCGGCAGCGCTCTTGGCTTGCTGGTCGGGGGCCGCCGGCGCGCTCGGACCCGAGGCTGCGACCTCGGTCGCATCCTCGCCTTCCACTGCGATCAAGCCCAACACCGAGCCCACCGCCACGACTTCCCCCGGGCGGCGATCGATCCGGGCCAACGTGCCGCCCCGAAAAGCCGTCACCTCGACGTTGATCTTGTCTGTCTCGAGCTCGACCACCGCTTCGTCAGCCGCGACCGGGTCGCCCACGTTCTTGAGCCACCGACCCACACTTGCCTCGGGCACGCTCTGGCCGAGTGAGGGGACCGTGATCTCTAGCGGCATCGTGTGGCCTCTATGTCTCGACCGCGGTCTTGAGCGCCGCGGCGATCTGTTCCGTTGACGGCATGTAGTGCTCTTCCATCGTGCGGGCCGCCGGAAACGACGTGTTGTAACCCGCCACGCGAGTGATCGGCGCGTCGAGCTCCCAGAAACACTCCTCGGCCAGTATGGCTGCGATCTCCCCACCGATCCCACCCACCTTCGGAGCCTCATGCACGATTACGGCCTTGCCCGTCTTGGCGATCGACTCGATTACAGTCGACTTATCGAGGGGGAGCAACGTCTTCAGATCGATCACTTCGACCTCGATCCCGTTCTCGGCCAACTGATCGGCGGCTTCAAGACACAACTGGTAGGTGTAGCCAAATGAGATCGCGGTTACATGTGAACCCTTCCGAGCGACTTCGGCCTTGCCGATCTGGGTCAGCGTCTCATCTCCATCCGGCAGGTCGTCCTTCAGCGATCGATACAACTTCTTGTGCTCCCAGTAAAGCACCGGATCCTGGCTGCGGATCGCCGAGCGGAGCAGGCCGGCCGCGTCACGCACCGAGCCAGGCGCAACCATCACCAGCCCCGGTGTGTTCATGAACCACGCCTCATTTGACTGCGAGTGGAAAACACCACCGCCGACACCGCCACCGTACGGGCAGCGGAGGGTAATCGGCATCTCGAACGCACCCTGCGTGCGCCAGTAGTAGCGAGCTACCTGTTGGACGATCTGGTCGAACGCCGGGCTGATGAAATCTGCGAACTGGATCTCCGGTAACGGTCGGCAACCCACCATCGCAGCCCCCACGGTCATCCCTGCGATCAGCGATTCCGAGATCGGACTGTCGATGATCCGATCGGGGCCAAACTCTTCCAGCAACCCTCGCGTGGCCTTGAAGACTCCGCCGTAGATACCGGTGTCCTCGCCGATCAAGAACGTCGTCTCGTCGCGTGTCATCTCTTCGTGCAGGGTTCGGTTGATGGCATCGATGTAGGTGATCTCAGCCATTGGCGCCGCCTGGATTTCGGTCGCCAAACTCAAAGCCGGGATACACCTCCGCGTAGACGTGGCTCTGGTACGCGTCCGGGGCTGGGCGCGGGCTGTTCTCGGCGAAATCGACCGCTTCTTCGATCTCGGCCTCGATTCGTATGCGCACCGCGGCCAGGGCGTCGTCGTCCAGAACCTTTTGCTCGCGGAGGTACTGCTCGTATCGCGGTATGGGGTCGCGCTCCATCCAGTGCGCAACCTCGTCGTCGGAACGGTAATCCGCAGGGTCGATATCGGAGTGACCGTGCCAACGGTATGTCTTCATCTCGATCAGCGTCGGGCCTGCTCCGCTGCGAGCACGCATCAACGCCTCGCGCGTCGTGTTCCAGGTTTCAACAACATCGTTCCCATCGATCGACACGCCCGGGAAACCGAAAGCGTCGGCGCGGTGACTCAGATCCGTGAGCGCAGTGGTCAGCGCCACCGGCAGTGACTCCGCCCAGAGATTGTTCTGGACGACATAGACGATCGGGAGCCGGTGGACACCGGCGAAGTTGCACGCTTCGTGGAAGTCGCCATGGGCAGTGGCTCCATCGCCGCAGAACGCCACCGCTACGTTGTCCTTCTTGAGCATCTTGTAGCCAAACGCGGCGCCGGTAGCAGCGATCCAGTTCATGACGATTGACGTCGACGGGTTCATCACCCAAAACTCCGGATGCCAATAGTGGCACGCCGTGTAACGACCGCCGTCTGGCGAATCGACGCGATTGTAGACTTGAGCGGTGAGGTACTTGAGCGGCACTCCCTTGCCGGTCGAGGCGCCCAGGTCGCGGTGCGACGGTCCGACAAAATCCTGCTTATCAAGCTGGTAGGCGATAACCACATCGCACGCTTCTTGCCCGATCTGAGAGTAGAACGTGCCCTCGAAGCGTCCCTGGCGAAACAGCTTTCGCATGCGGGCGTCGAATTCACGCGTCTTCAATAGGCGTTCGAACAACTCGAGCTTCCGCTCGTTGGTGCAACCCTCCATCTCGCCGGTCAGGCGATACTTGGCGGGAAAGGAGAACTGTTCTTCGGCCATCGGGATGTTTCGGCGTTTAGCCCGTCTCTGCTAGGTTTGTCAAACCGCTCGCTAGCCGACTTCTCAGCAGTTGGCGGTCGGCGCGGTAAGAGCTTCTGACGAGAGGGCCGGCTTCGACGTGGGCGAACCCCATCGCTTCTCCTTGCTGAGCGAGCTCCCGAAACTCGTCGGGATGCACAAACCGGTGGACCGGCAGGTGCCACTCGGACGGGCGCAAGTACTGCCCGATCGTCAAGATGTCGACGCTGCGCTCGACCAAGTCGCGCATCACCGTCAATACCTCGGATGTCTGCTCCCCCAGTCCAAGCATCATGCCGGTTTTTGTAACCACCCACGGTGCCCACGCGCGCGCGCTCTCCAGCAGTTCGAGCGAGGTCTCGTACACACCCCCGCCACGCGCTCGCCGATAGAGCCGCGGCACGGTTTCGATATTGTGATTGAGCACTTCCGGTCGGGCATCGAGCACGGTTCTGAGCGCTGAGGGGTTCCCCTGAAAGTCCGGCACCAACGTTTCGACGACCGTTCCCGGCGATCGCTCACGAATCCGGCGGATGCAATCACCAAAAACTCCTGCTCCTCCGTCTGCGAGATCGTCACGATCGACCGAGGTGATTACCACGTACGACAACCCCATCCGCACAACGGCATCCGCCAGTCGCTTTGGCTCCTCGAGATCGAGCTCGGTTGGCATCCCCTTGTTGACGGCGCAGTAGCGACACCCCCGCGTGCAGGTGTCACCGAGGATCATGAACGTGGCGGTCCCGTGGCCCCAACACTCACCGATGTTCGGACAGTGCGCTTCCTCGCAAACGGTGTGCAGGCCCTGCTCGCGCACGACCTGCTTGACACCTACATAGTGCGGGCCTCCCCCAGCCCGGATCTTGAGCCAGTCGGGTCGCCGCTGCCGAATCGCAGAGCTACGCGTCATTTTGGGCACCAAACACCCTGGAGAACGAACGGACAAGGGCGTCCTCGACCGCGTCGCGATCGATATCGCGTTGAAGCAGTTTTTCCATCGACGTGACTCGCTTGTCGGTAATCCCGCACGGAACGATCAAGTCGAAGTACGACAGATCAGTGTCAACGTTGAGCGCGAACCCGTGGTGGGTAATCCATCTCGATACTCGAACCCCAATGGCCGCCAGCTTGGCGTCTCCCACCCAAACACCAGTCAGGCCTGGAACACGACCGGCATCGATCCCAAACTCCGCCACCGCGCGCACGATTACCTCCTCGAGGTCCCTCAGGTAACGGTGTAGGTCGCGCTTCCGTTGCGTCAGGTCGACGATGGCGTATCCCACGACCTGACCCGGACCATGAAACGTGACGTCGCCACCGCGATCGGTCTCGACGAATTCGACCCCGCGGGCCGATAGCTCGTGCAGCGACCCAACCAGATGCTCCGGTCGGCCTCCGCGGCCCATGGTGATGACAGGTGGATGGGACAGCAGCACGAGCGTGTCCGAGATCTGCCTCTGGCGCCGGGCCGCCAGCAACTGGCGCTGGAGCGCCCATGCCTGTCGGTACCCCACCCGGCCCAACCGGCGGACCTGGGCCGCAGGCTGGAGTGATCCCGACACAACGGATTCAGCCATCGAGGTCCGCCGATGGGCGGTGGTTGTCGCTTGAGCGCCGATGACGTCCAAGGTATTGCGGCCGCCATCGACCACGCAACGGGCCCACCGGCATTAGTACGAATGCGTACTAACCAGCCTGGGCGCCTTGAAGAGGGTCAGGAGAGCGGTCCGGCGCAAACGGCGCCAGATCGACTGGTGGCTTTAGGCCGATCGCAAGCGCGGCCACCGCTTCGGCGGTGATCGGGGCGAGGAGGATGCCGTTGCGGTAGTGACCGGTGGCGTACACCAACCCATCGATGACCGGGTCGGGACCCACGATCGGGAGCGCGTCGGGTGTACCCGGCCGGATCCCCGCCCAGACGCGCAGCCGATCCGCACTCGCGAGCACCGGAACGTACTCGGCGGCGGCGGCCACGAGCCCCTCAATCGCCGCCTCATCTACGGTCACGTCGAACCCAACCCGTTCGACCGTGGCACCGATCAGCACCCGGCTATCGCCGCGCGGCACGCAGTAGGCTCCGGGTCCCCCCACGGTATGCGTCAAGCTCGCCACCCGTCCATCCACCGCTACCATTTGGCCCTTGACCGGCAACACGTCTAGCCGCCGCGGGAGCCCCTCGACGCTTCCGCTCCATGCCCCTGCAGCGATCACCACCAGGTTCGCCGCCTGATAGTCGGTGGCACCGTCCGATCGCTCCGTTCGAACGCCTGTCACCCGGCCGGCTGCGGTGTCGACCGCAACCACTCGGCAGTTCATCTCGAGTCGCACCTGAGGTTCGGCCGCGACGGCGCGAGCAGCCGCATCGACCAGAGCCACGGCATCGACCTGATGGTCATCGGGTAGCAAAAGCCCGCCCTCGATACCGGCGGCTAACGAAGGCTCCAGCCGGCGGGCGTCATCACGATCGACGAACTCGGCAGCCAGTCCGCGGGCGGCATGGACGGCAGCCGCGATCGCCAGCGCCTCCGCTCGTGTCGGTTCGGTCGCAACGACAAGCGTGCCGCGGGCTCGGTACTCGATCTCCAATCCCGTTTCGCGACTAAGCGACTCGACCAGGCTTGGGTACCGATCCCGACCCGCGAGGCAGAAGGTGAGCATCGCCTCGGCTCGGGCCGAGCTCTCGGCCAGCAGCCCCTCGGCAGCTTCCATCTGAGGTGAGAGCATCCCGGCCGCGGCCGTCGACGCGCGGCGACCCAGCTCGGGATCGCGCTCGATCAGCACCACACCCAGCCCCGCCGCCGCCAGCGCCCGTGCAATGAGGCACCCCACTAGCCCTCCACCCACGACGACAGCGTCAACCGCGCCCCGGTAGACCATTGCAGGACCGATCCTTAGTTTGGTTAGTCTGCCATGAAGATCATCGCGAACCCGCGCGCCGGGCACGGGAAAGGCGACAAGAACGTAGCGCAGCTCGCGTGCATAATCCGGCGCCGTACCGAATACCCCGGCCATGCCACCGAGCTTGCCCGACACGCGGTGGAGGCGGCCGAACCGCGCTTGGCGGTTATGGGCGGCGACGGAACGGTTGGCGAGGTCGTAGAGGGGCTGGTGGGGTCCGACACCGAATTGGCGGTAGTCTCGGTGGGCACCGGCAATGACGTTGCCCGGAGCCTAGGCCTACCGCTCAACGACATCGAGGCTGGCCTCGACTTGGCGATCAGTGGATCCGTGAGGGCGATCGATGTCGGCCGCGAACGCGATCGCCACTTCATCTCGGTACTCGGTCTTGGGTTTCCGACGATCGTTGCCGACGCCGCCAACCGCACCCGTTGGCTCAAGGGACCACCGGCTTTTTTTGTTTCCGTCTACAAGGGTCTGTACCGCTTGCGCCCGGTGCGCCTCGTGATCGAGCTCGATGATCGAACGTTGGAGATGGAGTCGGTCGCGGTCATGATTCAAAACACTCCCTACACCGGTGGCGGGCTCCACATGGCCCCGGGCGCGCAGATCGACGACGGGTTGCTGGACGTAGTCATCGTCGACGATATCGGCCGGCTCAACCTGATGCTCAACTTCCCGAAGGCTTATCGCGGGAGACATCTTGACCACCCGAGCTTTACGCTCCACCAGTCGCAGACCGTGCGCATAACGTCACCGGAGCCGATGCCGAAGATGTTCGATGGCGACCTGATCGGCACCTCACCGCTCGAGGCTTCGGTCGTGCCGCGATCGCTCAAG
>JBDHFX010000083.1:0-8337 GCA_039590215.1 Gemmatimonadota bacterium
GAGGAGAACCACGCGATCTCCTTCGGTGACCGATCCCCGCTCGATCCGCCCGATCGCGATCCGCCCCACGTAACTCGAGTAATCGAGCGTCGAGGTCAACATCTGAAACGGCCCGTCGACATCTCCGCTCGGCGCTGGCACCGATCCGACGATCGTCTCGAACAGCAGCGTTAAGCCCTCCGCTTGACCCTCGAGCTCGAGCTTCGCCCAACCATCACGACCGCTCGCGTACAAGAACTTGGCATCGAGTTGGGATTCGGTTGCGTCGAGCTCGAGGAAAAGCTCCAAGACTTCATCGTGGACTTTTTCCGCGCGTTGATCCGGGCGGTCCACCTTGTTGATGACGACCACCGTTGTCAGCCCCAGCTCGAGCGCCTTTCGAGTAACGAACCGCGTCTGGGGCATAGGCCCCTCGGCGGCATCAACGAGGAGCAGCACTCCATCGACCATTCTGAGGATACGCTCCACCTCGCCACCGAAATCGCGGTGCCCCGGGGTGTCGACGATGTTGATCTTGGTCTCACCCCACCGGACCGCTGTGTTTTTGGACAGGATCGTGATGCCGCGCTCGCGCTCGAGCGGATTCGAGTCCATCACCCGCTCCGCGACGTGCTCATGCGCGCTGAAGGCGCCCGCTTGCCGCAGCATGTGGTCGACCAGGGTCGTCTTGCCGTGATCGACGTGCGCGATGATCGCGACGTTCCTGAGTTGAGTCGTCAAGCGTGCCTCGCGTTTTTTGTAAAGGGACGGCCGGAGAGGGTTCAAAACTAGCCATTTGATTGCAAAAAGACCAGGCCGGTCGCGCGTGATGGCGCCTTTCTGGAACGCGACCGAGAATGGAGTTAAGGTCAACTCTCTCTATCCAGCGCATCGCTTTCCCATCGGGGGGCCCCATGAGACGTCTTCTCCTCGTTCCGTTGGCCGCTTTCTCGATCGCCTCGTGTGGCGAATCCAGTGCTCCGACTTCCCCATCCCGAACCGAGCTCGCCCTGTCCGGAGCGACCGACGTGATCGTCGTCCTCCATCGAGGGTTCGCTACGGACAGGGGGGCAGCCAACCATGCGCGCGCTGCGGCCGTCGCACACGAGTTTGGTCTCACCGCCCGACATACTTATGGAACCGCTCTATTTGGCTTCTCGGCCGCTGTTCCGGCCGGGCGCCTGGAAGCTCTTCGACGTGATCCCCGCGTAGCATCGGTAGAGCTCGACGAAACGCACATGATCGACATCCAGGAACTTCCAACCGGGATCGATCGCACCGAGGCCGACCTGAGATTCCCCGCCTTTGGCAACGACGCGGTCTCGCTTCAACTCCCGTTCGACGTCGCGATCCTCGACACCGGCATCGATCCAAACCATCCGGATCTCAATGTCGCCGGCGGGAGAAACTTCAGCGGCGGGAACAAGCAAAAGTGGACGGATAAGAACGGTCACGGAACCCACGTCGCCCGGTGTTCGGGTCTGGGGGTTCAAGGTTTGTAACGATGGTGGCTTGTGCTCGACCAGCGCGCGCGTCGCGGGCATGGATTGGGTCGCCTCCAAGAAGGCCGATTTCAAGGCCGGTCGATCCGGCGGGATCGACTTTGTGTCGGTTAACATGAGCATCAGCTTCCCGGGCGATGCTCAACCGTGCTCCGCGTCCTCCGGGGCGCTCCATCAAGCTGCCTGCGCGATGATCGACGAGGGCGTCGTATTGGCGATGTCGGCCGGCAACGACGGCGCGCTCAAGCAGGCTTGGCCCGAGCCATTTGTCGTGTCCGCGCTTGCCGATTTCGACGGCAAAGCCGGCGGGGCAGCCGCGAGCACGTGTCGGTTTGACTTCGACGACACGCTGGCGGATTTCAGCAACTTCGGATCAACGATCGATATCGCCGCGCCGGGCGTTTGCATCGTGTCAACTTGGCCTGGCGGCGGAACTGCAACGTTGAACGGAACGTCGATGGCCTCGCCGCACGTTGCCGGAGCGGTCGCGCTGTACCTGCACGCTACGGGCAACTCCCCGGCGATCGACGGCGCGGACGTGGGCGCGATCAAGACGGCGCTGATCACCGCGGCCACGCCTCAAGGCGACGCGTGCGGGTACACGAACGAACACGCCGCTCAGGGCTCCAACGAACCGCTGCTCTTTCTCAACGCGGGAGTTTTTGGCGGCGATGGCACATGCACCATCGATGGCAGCGGTCCGCCGCCGGATGGTTCCCCTTCGGTCACCATCACCGACCCGGCGAACGGGTCGACGGTTTACGGCATCGTCACCGTCGAAGCTTCCGCCGTCGACGACGGCGGTGTCTCGCAGGTCGAGTTTTTTGTCGACAGCAGCAGCATCGGCATTGATACCAGCGCCATCGACGGCTACTCGGCTCAGTGGGATACCTCGAGCCACGCGGACGGCGCGTCGGCCACGGTTCGCGCGGTCGCTACCGACGGCGGCGGTAGAACCGGCAACGACGCCGTCTCCGTGACCGTCAACAACGCGTCAGCCGAAGTGCACGTTGGAGATCTCCTCGGCGTTAAGGTGCGCGGCGGATCGAGATGGCGGGCGGACGTGACGATCACCGTGCACGACCACCTTCATAACCCGATCGATGGGGCCCTGGTGACCGGTGACTGGAGTGGCGGTGCTAGCGAACAGGACGACGAGTGCACCACGTGGTCCGTCGGACGGTGTGCCGTCGGCAGCCCGAGCATGAAGAACGGGGTGCCCAGCGTGACGTTCACCGTCGAATCCGTGCAGTATGGCAGCGTCACCTACAACGCCGACGCCAACCACGATCCCGGCGGCGACAGCGACGGGACGACGGTCACCGTAAATAAGTAAGCAGGCTAGCCCACCGAGGACTCAGGAAGCGAAGCCACGCTTGAGTCAGCAAAGCACCACGCAACGGGGCGAGGTGGAGGAAAGACTCCGGCTCCTGCACCGGGGACGGCAACTCGAGGTCTTCACGGTCGCGTGGAACTCCGCCGAGGGCGTCGTCAGTATCGTTTTCGCGCTACTCGCCGGGAGCGTCGCGCTGATCGGTTTCGGGATCGACAGCCTGATCGAGACGTCGTCGGGACTGGTACTCCTATGGCGCCTCCAGACGCGGCGCGACATGGAATCTGCTGAGCGCGCGGAAGCGGTCGCGCTGCGCCTGGTCGGATTATCGTTCATGGCGCTCGCCGCCTACATCGCGTTCGAGTCGATGGCGGCACTGGTGAGGCAGGAGCCGCCGGGAGCCAGTATCGGGGGGATCGTCATCGCGATCCTATCGCTCATCATCATGCCGATTCTAGCCAGGGCGAAGCGGCGAGTGGCAGCAGCAATCGAGAGCCGCGCCCTTCACGCCGATTCGATTCAGACCGACATCTGCATGATCCTCTCCGCGATCCTACTCGTCGGCCTGGGTTTCAACGCCGCGCTTGGATGGTGGTGGGCGGATCCAGTTGCTGGTCTAGTGATGGTTCCGCTGATCGCACGTGAGGGGATCAGGGCACTGCGCGGCGAGCGATGCGAGGAGCTACCCGAAATCGGCTCCGCGGCGGGATAGCGCAATCCGAAACTCCGAACTCGGCCGCCAGTGGTTCCAATGTCGGTTCCCCCGCTCGGGCGCACCGTCGGCCACAACCCGCACGTCGAAATCGCGCGCCAATACGTCGACAAAGGCTCGGCTCACGAACAACGTCAGCTGCGCTCCTAAACACGCGTGTTGATCCAGCCCGAACGGCGAAAACTCATTTGAGGAAAACCGGCGATTAACAAAGCGCGTGGGATCAAACACTTCAGGTCGGTCGAACGGCGGGTCCTGCCTGTGCGCCTCGGCCACGCAGATCCGGGTAAACCACCCCCTCGGAATCTCGAAGCCATCGACCTCGATTGGCCGCGTGACAATTCGGTAGACGTACTCGCTTTGAGCCAACCGGAGAGTCTCGAACACGACGCACTCGTTGAGCTCATCGACACGATCATCGTCGCCGCGTGCGCCACGAATCATCTCGATCGACTCGGGACTGCCGGCGAGATTCTTCAGGGTCCACATGAGTAAACCGCCGATGCTGTCTCTGGAGGCCTCGAGTAGCAGCAACAGATTCCCGATCGCGGTTGAATCGGTGCCGGCCCCAGGCTTCAGGCACAGGATCCCACCCAAGACCGAGGAGTGATCGGCATGTGCAGCCAAGCCGCTGTTACTGCGCTCGCGGATCAGCTTCTCGAACGTCTGCAACGCGCGGCGTGCTCTGGGGCTGGCTCTGCCTATGGTGTCCCCGGATCCGATGCCACGACAGCAGCCTTCAATCACGCCTCGATCAGAGGGTTCGATCAGATCACCGAAGTAGATCCGCAGCAGCACCGTGAACATGAGTCGCTCGATTGAGCGGCGCGGGTCGATGCCGTCGTGTGACACCGCGTCGCTGGCGGCGGCCAGCTCGGCCAACTCTCGACGGGCCGCATCCCGCATAAGCTCTCGATTCGCCTCTAGCACACCTTCGGAGAACGCCGTTCGAAACAGCTGAGAGTAGACAGCGTAATCGTCGGGTTTCATGTAGCGGATAAACCCACGTGGGATCTCGGCGCTGATCGGCAGCGGGGCGAGCATGAGGTTGTCGGCCTCGCGCTTGAGGAGTTCCCGCCCTTTGCCGATGTCCACGATACAGACGACTGGCCTATGGAACTGAGCCATCTTGAACACCCTACCGTGGCGCTGAACCTGGCCCGCGTAGAAGCTTCGATCTACGATGGCATCGAGGGAGTTCTTGAGGCCCAGGGAGCCAGGTGGTCGAGAGCGGTTTCGACCAAAGCCGGGACGGGAGCGCCATGCGAAGAATGCAACCGAGATCGCGGCGGCGATCGAGGTCGACCGCAGGACAATCGGCGAGCGAGCTGCAGCCCAGATCACAACAGCCAGGGCGGCGATTCCGAGCACAACGAAGACCGCTGCGAGCCGAGGCTGTTCGCGCAACTCTCGACGGGCGGCTGGCATCGTCAGAATCCGCAGCGCCAACATCGCCGCGACCAACAGAACACCGAGCTCCAAGGCACGCTCCATGAGCGAAAACTGGCATCCGACGCCTAGTCTCGGCCACCTGCCGATCCTGACCTTTCACGGCTTTGCCACGCCCGCTTCCACGATCTCGTTTCCCCCGTCCGTGCTGCGGGGCGGGCTCGCGCGGCTCGTTAAAAGAGGATACCGGAGCATCGACCTCCTGGACGCCGTGGAACATCTCCGCATCGGCAACTCGCTGCCCCCAAAAACACTCGTAATCACGATCGATGACGGTTACGAAAGCGTTTACCGCGAGGCGTTCCCGATTCTGCGAGAGCACGCCATGACGGCCACCGTTTTTGTGACCACCGGTGATCGGATTGGCCGCGACCCTTCTGATCGGTTTCCGCGGGTGGAGGGTCAACCGATGGTGAGCTGGAGCGAGCTCGGCGAGATGGTTGCTGCCGGCTTTTCGGTTGGAGCGCACACGCTGACGCACCCCGACCTGACCAGTTTGCCAGTGTCAAAGGCCGAGACGGAGATCGTGAGCTCAAAGGCGATACTCGAAGATCGTCTCGGGGTCGGCGTTCGGAGCTTCGCGTACCCCCACGGCAAATACGACCGTCAAACACGTGAGCTCGCCGTCGAACATTACAGCTGTGCGTGCTCGGATCGGCTCGGCCTACTGACCTGCGGTAGCGATCTCTACGCGCTCGAGAGAGTGGAGATGTACTACTTCAGTCGGCCGTGGGTCTTCAACCTATTGACCACCCCATTCCTGCCGCCCTACCTCGCGCTCCGAGCGGTGCCGCGCAACGCCCGTCGTGCCTGGACGCGCCCGAGATGAACCCGCCAAGTCCTCGCGTCGCGGCGATCATCGCGACGGTCCACCGGCCCGAGGATGTCGTCATCGCCGTTGAATCCGTGCTGCGCAGCACGTGTTCGGACTACGAGGTGCACATCATCGATCAGAGCACCGACGAGTTGAGCCGTGAGAGACTGCGTCCGTTCCTGGGTGACCCTCGAGTGCATTACAGCGCGCACCCGAGTGGTGGGCTGAGCGCGGCCTTGAATCAGGGCGCTAACCTCACAACGGCCGAGCTGCTCGCGATAACGGGGGACGATTGCACCGTTCGGGAGGATTGGCTGGACAAGATCGTCGCGGCGTTCGACGCGCACCCCAACGTCGGCGTCCTCTTCGGCAACGTGCTCCCAGGAGCCTACGCACACGACGACGGGTTCGTTCCGGGCTGCGTGCTATCGGAAACGGCGCTGATCGATGGCTTGGAAGAGATCGACCGGCTGAGTGGAACGACCGCCAACATGGGGGTGCGGCGATCCGTCTGGCAGGAGCTTCATGGCTTTGACGAGTCGCTCGGCGTCGGTGCGCCTCTCCGCTCCGCCGAAGACCTCGACCTCACTCTCCGCGCCCTAGCTCGCGGTTATCAGGTCCTGCAAACGCCGGAGGTCGAGACCACCCATCGATCCCCAACCCTCTGGGCGGACCGGGCGGCCACGATCCGGCGCAACTGGTACGGAAGCGGCGCCGCTTTCGCCAAATCTCTGAGGCTCGCGCGAATGCCAATGCTGCGTGCCCTGACGCGGCTTTCTCGGCGCTGGGTGGGCGGCGGATCCGAGGTTGCGGCAACCTACGGACCCAGGCCCGATCGGTTCTCGATGCTGGCCGGCTTCGGGTGGGGTTTCGTCGTCGGGCTCTTCTGGCGCCTTGATCGAAAAACGCGTCACTTTCGCACTTGACTTGAGAATGAATTGTATTAGTTTGTGCCGGTTCGCTTTCCTTGCTTATCATAACTATAAAATTTGTCTGTGAGGAGATACACAAATGAACCGCACTCGCGGTATTCCCATTTCCGGCCCTCAGTCAGAGCTATGCAGGACCGGCAATAATAGGTTAAATCGACGCAAAGATATGCAGATGGTGCTGACTAGGCGATGGCTTTTGCGCCGTCCAGCGCCTCGCTTTGTCCGCCACGTCGGCTAACCGATCATTGGTTGAAGGCGGCTGTGGAGAGGGGTGACGCCACTCCTCTCCCCGCGTTCGACGACTCTTCCACGCAGTACTCCACCGCCCGGCTCGACCCAAACCAAACTCGTTAGTTTCGTTGGATGTGGGACCCCTCACAGTACCTACGCTACGCCGATCTCCGGTTGCGACCGGCGATCGATCTGTTGACGCGGGTTGATCTCCAGTCACCTGGGCGGATCGTCGATCTGGGCTGCGGCGTGGGTAACGTCACAAAGATGATCGCGAAGCGGTGGCCAAAGGCGGAGTTGACGGGGGTCGACAGTTCACCCGAGATGCTGAACCGAGCGCGCGAGTTCCCGGACGACATCAACTGGGTTCAAGCCGATATCGAGACCTGGAGCCCGACAGAGCCACTCGACCTCGTGTTCTCCAACGCCGCGCTGCACTTTGTCGACGACAAGCACGAACACCTCTTACCAAAGCTGCTCGAATTCGTAACGCCCGGTGGCGTCCTGGCGATTCAGATGCCGCGCAACTTCGGGGAACCGTCCCACACCCTGATGTATGCTGCAGCGCGCGAGGGACCGTGGCGCAAGCAGCTTGAACTGCTCTTGCGACCGGTACCCATAGCCGAGCCGGAAGCCTACCACGACATACTAGCGCCTCACGTAGGGTCGCTCGACATCTGGGAGACTGTATACCTGCAAGTGCTCGAGGGTGACGACCCGGTCGCCGAATGGACCGGAGCAACGTGGGGGAAACCCCTGCTCGATGCCTTGAACGACGAAGATCGACGGGCGTTCAAGGCTGGTTACGTGGCGCGCCTGCGCACCATGTATCCGCGTCGTTCGGACGGTACGACGCTGTTTCCATTCCGCCGATTGTTCATCGTCGCAACTCGCTGACGGTCTTGTGCTGTAAAACAAACGGCCCTACGTTCGAGCGACCGCAGAAACAAATCGCTGCTCGAGGAGGCCCACGTGAGCGACGACCGCGACGAATCTTCCGAACCCATCGAAATCGGCTCGCATCCCAAGGGGACGCTCGCCATCGTCGGCATCTACGGCGCGCTCTTCGTGTTGGGTTGGTTGATCCTGTACTTCTTCGTCTTCGTGCCGCGTGGCACGCTCACTCCGTGAGTCCGTGATGCACGTCGACTTCTACGAGAAAATCTGGATGTGGGGCGCGGTCGTGATCATCGCGGTTGATCGGGATCACGACATTCAGCCAGGCGGTCGTTCCACCGAGCCACATCGAAACGATCGATCCAGATGAAGTCCGTTCCCATTCCGAGTTCGGCGAACCCGGTGTAACGATCCATGAGGATGGCAGCGCGACCGTCGTCGTGCAAGCGATCATGTACGCATTTCTGCCGCGCGAGATCCGCGTACCC
>JBDHFX010000084.1:0-6856 GCA_039590215.1 Gemmatimonadota bacterium
CGAACCTCCGTACTCGTCGCTGCGCTGATTGGTGAGCGGCGACAAGAAGCTGGCCAGCAGATAGCCGTGCGCGAAGTGAAACTCGATAATGTCGAACCCAGCCTCATCGGCCATAATCGCGGCACGCACGAAGTCGTCGCGAACCGCGTCCAGATCCCCGCGGTCCATCACCTTTGGCACTTGGCTGTGCGGGAAGTACGGAATCGGTGATGGGCCCAGGATCTCCCAGTTCCCGGTTTCAAGCGGCTCGTCCATGCCCTCCCACGCCAAACGCGTCGACCCCTTCCGGCCAGCGTGGCCGAGCTGAAGGCCGATCTTGGCTTCGGTGTTTTTGTGTACGAAGTCGACGATTCGCTTCCACGCCACAACGTGCTCGGGTCGGTACATGCCGGCGCAGCCGGGCGAGATCCGCGCCTCACCGCTGATGTCGGTCATCTCGGAGAGCACCAACCCGGCGCCGCCAACGGCCCGGCTCCCGAGGTGAACGAAATGCCAGTCCGTCGGGCTACCGTCTTCGGCTGAATACTGACACATCGCCGAGACGACGACCCGGTTGACGAGCACCGTCTCGCGCAGTTTGAACGGCGTAAACAGCGGCGGCGGTGGGTCGTCCAGATCGATCGGTACACCGCTCTGGCGACTCGCCTTCTCGGCAAACCATCGATCGACCTGCGCCGTCAATCCCGGATCGCGAACTCGCAGATCCTCGTGGGTGATACGCAGGCTTCGCGTCAGCAGGTTGAAACCGAACTGGACGGGTTCGGTGTCCATATAGCGCTCTGTGCCCTCAAACCACTGCAGGCTGGCCTGCGCCGCCCGTTGCAGGCTCTCGACCAGCGGTCGTCGCTCGGTCTCATACACGGCCAATGCAGTCGGTACGTCCGCCTCGCTGTGGAGTGCATCGGTAAGGGCGATGGCGTCCTCCATCGCCAGCTTGGTGCCCGACCCGACGGAGAAGTGCGCGGTGTGTGCGGCATCGCCGATCAGCACCATGTTGCCGATCGACCACGAGGCGTTCGTTACGGTAGGAAACCGGCGCCAGATTGACCGATTTGAAATCAGCCGGTGACCCTCTAGCTCGGTCGCAAACAGAGCCTCGCAAAAGGCTACGGTCTCCCTCTCCGAGGCGTCCTCGAGCCCGGCCGCGCGGAGCGTATCCTCGGTGGCCTCGACGATGAAGGTCGAGCGACCTTCCGCGTACTGATAAGCATGTACCCGCCAAAGCCCATGCCCATCGTACTTAAAGTAAAACGTGAAGGCTGGAAAGGGGCGTGACGTTCCCAGCCACACGAAGCGATTAGGGCGCCAGTCGATGCTGGGCTGAAAACCATCGGCGTTCTCTTCGCGAAGGATCGAATTCGCACCGTCGGCGGCCACCACCAGGTCGGCGTCGTCCATCTGAGTGAGATCGGTAATCTCCGATTGGAAGCGCAGCGCGACGCCCAGCTCGTCGCATTGTCTAGCCATGATTTCCAGCAATCGTCCGCGATCGAGCCCACTGAACCCATGGCCGGTCGAACGGATCACCTGGCCTTGATAGTGGATCTCGATATCGTCCCAATGCGCGAACTCGGCGATGATGCGGGCGTGTGTCTCGGCGTCGGCGGCGGCCAGGTTATCGAGCGTCGCGTCCGAGAACACGACCCCGAAGCCATACGTGTCGTCGAGCCGGTTCCGCTCGTGAACGGTGATCACATGCGTCGGATCCGCTCGCTTCATGAGGATGGCTAGGTACAGACCCGCCGGACCGCCGCCAGCGATGGTAACTCTCACGAGTCTTCGTCGTTCAGCAGGTGGCGAGCGATGATCAGATACTGGATCTCGGTCGTGCCTTCATAGATGCGCAGCGCGCGAACCGAACGATACAGTCGGTCGACCGGATGATCGGCTACCACGCCGCGTCCACCCAACACCTGCACGGCGTCGTCAACTATGCGCTGGGCCTCTTCGGTAGCGAACGCCTTGGCCATCGCGGACTCGAGAGTCACCCTCTCAGCACCTCGATCCTTCTCCCACGCCGCGCGGTACACCAGCAATCGTGATGCGGCGAGTCCGATCGCCATTCGTGCCAGCTTCTGTTGGACGAGCTGAAATTCGGCCAACGGCTTGCCAAACTGGACGCGATCCAACGCGTGTCTCCGGGCTTCCGCCAGCGCGCGCTCGGCCATACCGCAAGCCGCCGCACCAACGGTGGTCCGCAGCCGATCGAGGGTAGCCAGCCCGAGCTTGAACCCCTCCCCTTCTTCTCCCAGGCGCGCGGCACTGCCCACACGGCACCCGTTGAACCGGATTTCTCCCAGCGGGTGGGGCGCGCTCATGACCAGCGGCCGGACGAACTCAAGCCCCGGTTGATCGGCAGGAACGACGAAGCACGAGATACCCTTGTGGCCAGCGTTGCTATCCGTGGCGGCGAACACGGTATAGAAGTCGGCAATCCCGGCATTCGAGATCAGCGTCTTGGTGCCATCGAGAACGTACTCGTCCCCTTCACGCCGGGCGGTTGTCGCCAGCGACGCAACGTCCGATCCCGCCTCGGTCTCGGTCATCGCGAACGCACCCATTGCGTGACCGGAACAGGCGGGTTCGAGCCATTGCTTCCGGAGTTCCTTCCCGCCAGCTAATAGGATCGGCGTTGCGCTCAACCCCTGCAGCGCAAACACCGCGTCGGCGAGCGGCGATGCGGAAGCCAACGCTTCCCGCACCAGGGAACAACCGCGCAGATCTTGGGTCTCGATCGGCCGAAACCAACCCGCGTCGCCCAGCAACGCGAGCACGTCGCGTGCTTGTTGGCGGCAGGCGGAGTCATCAGCTGGCTCTGGGAGCGGAGCGAGGACCGTCTCCGCAAACCGCGATACGTCCGCCGCCAGCTGAACGTGTTCGTCTTCGAGGAATGCTTTGACGGTGGTGACGTCGGGCACGGCGTCTACGTGAACCGCGGTTCCCGCTTCTCGCGGAATGCTGCGTACGCTTCCTTGAAGTTGGGATCCTGCATGCAGTCGGCCTGGGCCTGAGCCTCGGCTTCGAGCGCGGCATCGAGATCCATTGACGCCTCGTCGTTAAGTGCCGCCTTGGTGACCGTCAGCGCTTTGGTCGGCCCGGCAGCCAACCGTGTTGCGAATAACTGCGCCACGGACATGACATCACTACCGCCGGCGACGATTTGGTTGTAAAGGCCGATTCGGTACGCCTCTTGGGCGTCTATAAAATCGCCGGTCATCAGTAGCTCGATTGCTCGACCCCATCCGACTATCCGTGGCAACAACCAGGCGGCACCCATGTCGGCACCGGATAACCCGACTTTGGTAAACAGGAACGCGATCTTCGCGGATTCATCGGCGATCCGAACGTCACACGCGGTCGCAATCACCGCACCGGCGCCAGCAACCGTTCCGTTGAGCGCCGCGATCACAGGCCGCCGGCAACGCCGTATCGCTTGAATCAAATGACACGTCAGCCGAGTGAATTCCAACAGGCCTTCATCGTCGCGGTCGAACAATGCGCCAATGATGTCTTCGACGTCACCACCTGAACAGAACGCACGACCGGCACCGGTGATGACGATCGCCCTTACGCCCGGCTCCTCGTCGAGGCGCCGAAACGTCTCGGTCAGCTCTTCGTACACCTCGAACGTGAGCGCGTTGAGACGATCGGGGCGGTTGAGCGTGATCGTGGCCACCCCGGTGGCCTCATCGAGCAGGTACAGGAACGACTTGGGCTCTAGCATTACTGCGTCTCCCCAACCGGCAGCACTGCAGTCGCCTCGATCTCCACGAGCGCGTTGTCCTCTACCAGGCCTGCCACCTCCACCAGAGCGATCGCGGGGTAGTGGTTCCCCATGAGCGCTCGGTATCTCTCACCCAGGGGCTTGCGGCTCGCCAGGTACTCGTCACGATTGGTCACGTAGATCGTCAAACGCCCGATGTCTTCTGGGTCCCCCCCGGCATGCCGTACGACGGCCAACACGTTCACTAGCGCCTGGCTGAACTGCTCGACAAACTCGGACGGCTCAACTTGACCCGATTGATCGCTACCCACTTGGCCGGCGACAAACAGGAGCCGCCCACCGGCTGGCGCCAGCATCCCGTTGTTCCACCCTTTGGGCGCGGCTAGTTCCTCCGGGTTTACGATCTCGAAGCTCAAACCACCAACCCCCCACCGTCGATGACGATCGCCTGACCATTGACGCCACCCGCGCCCTCACCACACAGCCACACGGCGGCGTCAGCGACCTCTATGGGTTCGATTAGCCTGGTTTGGCGCGCCGATTTCAACATCGCCGCGAGCGTGTCCTCGCGTGATCGACCAGTCTGCTTCATGTTGCGCTTGAGCCAAGCCGCCGTCATGTCGGTGTTCACATAGCCCGGGCACAACGCGTTCAGCGTGACGCCCTTTGTCGACAGCTCGACCGCTAGGCTGCGCGTCAAGCCGACCACGGCGTGCTTCGAGGCCGCGTAGGCCGCGATATAGCTCGCTCCGGTGAGCCCGGCGATCGAAGCGACGTTGACGACCCGGCCCCAACCCCGATCGACCATCGAGCCCACCAAGGCCTGGGTGCAGAGAAACGTTCCGGTGGCGTTGCTGGCCAGCATGTGGTTCCAATCTTCGAGCGTCGTTTTCGCCAGCGGCGCTGCTTCGGCGACCCCGGCGTTGTTGACCAGGATGTCGACCCCGCCACCGGCCTCGGTTACACTTTCCGCTAGACGCTTCACACTGTCCGCATCGGTCACATCGCACGTGATGGCCGATGCGGTGTGACCTCCCTGACTGATCTCGGCCGCGACTGCTTCGACCTCAGCCTCAGAACGGGCTGCTACCACCACCGCCGCGCCGGCCTCGGCCAGCGCTCGGGCGATCGCCGCGCCGATTCCCCGCCCACCGCCGGTCACCACCGCGGTTTTGCTGTCAAGTCGCATCGGCGCCTCCGATCTCTCGCTCGATCGCTTCCACTAGGATCGACCCCAACACACTTATCGTGCTCTGACCTTCTTCCTCGCTCGCCGCCGCTGGATCGCCAAAATAAGCCGCCGGGCCGCCAGCTTCCTCGAACGTCGTTTGGCCGGACCGGATCGCGGCTGAGAGCGAGACCGGGTTCGGCTCGAGCGCCCGCCGCCGATCGTCCACCACAAGACCCGGTTCAGCGGCCATCACGATCGAGCTCTCGTACTGACCGGCATGGCAGGCGCCGCCTTGGAATTCCACGGTGAGCTTGAGGGCCCAAGGTTTTCTCGTGATGTCCGGGAAGCTGACCCGAATCTTTTCGGCACGGCAGGCCTCTACCGCAGCGTGCAGCGCCTCGACGTGAGATGGATCGAGATGCGAATTGGCGATTGCGAGAATCGCAAACCCGTGTTTGGTGAGGCTCCGTGCGATGTCGACGATCATTCCCGCCACGGTCTCAGGTGATACCGAGATCGTCCCAGCAAAACCTACTGCAAAACCGGCTGTCGTGTAGCAGATCGGTGGCAGAACCACGACTTGTTGGCCGTGATCTTCGAGCTCGGCGGCCGCGGCGTCAGCCATCGCATTCGCGATCACGACATCGGTCGCCAGCGGAAGGTGCGGGCCATGGGCCTCAACCGCGCCGACCGGTAAGATGGCGATCGCCCCCCGGTGCCCAAGGTCGCGCGCTTCTTCCCAAGTCAAATCCGCCAACTTCCGTATCGTCATGCGGCGCCTTTCCTCGCGCTCACATTCGGCGTATCATCGCCGGATGTCGTATCGACCACCGCCGGATCTCAACATCGCCGAGTACTTCTTGGATGCCCGTGTCGCCGAAGGACTCGGTGATCGCAAAGCAGTGTTGACCGACGACGCCCGGTACACCTACGCTGAAATCCAAACCCTCGCCAACAAGTTCGGGAACCTACTACGTCAAGCCGGAGTTGAGCCCGAGCAGCGGGTTATCATCGGTCTTCCCGACGGTCCCGAGTTCGTCGCCGCCCTGTTCGGCATCCTCAAGATTGGCGCGGTCGTGGTGATGGTCAACCCAGACCTCAAACCGGAGGTCATCACCTATTTTCTCAACTACACGCGAACCCGGCTCGCGGTCGTGCACGAGGACGCACACTCGCGGTTCGCGAGCGCTGCCGAATCAGCACCCTACTTGGAGACGATGCTCGTCGTCGGCCGACCGGACTTTGCCGATCAGCTGAGGGGCGCCCCTCCGACGCTCGAGAACTTCTCCACTCACTGTGACGATGCCGCGATCTGGCTTTTCTCCGGCGGAACTACCGGACAACCCAAGGCGGTTGTGCAAACCCACCGCTCGTTTGCCAACACCACCGAGTGCTACGCCAAGCAGGCGCTGGGTTACAGGCCGGAGGACGTCACTCTGTCGGTTCCCAAGCTCTTCTTTGGCTACGCCACCGGTTCGAATCTGTTGTTTCCGTTCGCTGTGGGTGCGTCCACGGTCTTGTTTCCCGATCGGTGCACGCCAGACGCATTGTTCGAAAGGATCCATCGATTTAGACCCACGATTCTCGTAAACGTACCGACGATGGTCGATCGGATGATCAATCACCCCGATGCCACCGACCAGGACCTGTCGTGTCTCCGGTTCTCCACTTCGGCCGGCGAAGCGCTCCCGGTCCCGCTGCATGAACGATGGAACGAGGTCTTCGGGGTCGAGCTCCTCGATGGGCTGGGCACAGCTGAGATGTGGCACATCTTTCTCTCGAACCGGCCTGGCGACGTGTGCCCCGGCACGCTCGGCAAGGCCGTGCCCGGGTTCGAGGTTCGGGTTTGCGACGACGACGGGAACGAGGTCAACCAGGGCGAGGTCGGGTGGCTCTGGGTGCGAGGTGGATCGAGGGCGATCGGCTACTGGCAAGCGATGGAAAAGACTCAACGCGCTTTT
>JBDHFX010000085.1:0-8324 GCA_039590215.1 Gemmatimonadota bacterium
GGCGGAGTCGATCGCCCGGATGCTGGGTGGTGACATGTACGTTCCCTACGCGGTCGATATCGAGGGCCAGATCATGATCACCCACGATCCGGTCTATCACCGGCCAAAACCGGATGAAACGGTGACGGTATCGGTGGACGGTGAAGAGTCGACGCTGCTGGAGTCTGCACCGACCTATGATCGCCGGTTCGCCCGCGTCGCTCGTCCGGTGGTGTTCACCGGAGGCGAGCTGACGCTCGAACAGCTCGATCTGCAGTACGATCCTACGGCCAAGGTGTACCAGGCACCGTTTCAGGTGAAGGCCAACGGTGGTGTTCTCATTATCGATGACTTCGGGAGGCAGCAGGTACGACCACGTGATCTGCTGAACCGCTGGATCGTTCCGCTGGAAAAGCGGATTGATTTCATGACGCTCCACACCGGTCATAAGTTCCCGGTCCCGTTCGATTGCCTGCTCATCTTCGCGACCAACTTGAATCCGCTCGATCTCGTGGACGAGGCCTTCCTGCGTCGAATTCACTACAAGATTCACGTGCCGAGCCCGGACTACGAGCAGTTCGTTCAGATTTTCCGGCGTGTTTGCGTTTCGAGACAGATTCCGTTTGTGGCCGGTCGCGTGGCCTACGTCTATCGCCAGTTTTACGAGCCGAACGGTATCACGCCTCGGTCGTGTCACCCGCGGGATATCGTCGATCACCTATGTGACTCGGCTCGGTACCTGGGGACCAAGCCAGAGTTGACGGTCGAGTTGCTCGACCACGCGTGCAAGTCGTACTTCCTCGACATGCCGGATGAAGACTACGTCGTTGATCCGTCGGAGCTGCAGGACCACCGGCCCCACGCGGCCATGGCGATGACGGTGACCCACGGGGGTTCGGGGCACGAAGAACCGGAGCCAACGGCCGAGGCGGTCGATCCGGGGGACACGAATGAGGTGCCGACAACGGTGGCCGAGCCGGTGGTGGCAACCGACGAGGAGCAAGAGCCCGGGGGGCCGCCCGGGGGCGCGCCGGCGTCATGAACGAGCGAAAGCCCCGAGTCTCGGATCGGCGGGGCGAATACGACGAGGTCACCTATCGCGAGGCGCTGCGGTCACTCGGCCTGTTCGCTCCAGTACAGCCCGACGACATCCACCACGCCTATCGATCGCGTGCCAAGCAGATCCATCCCGATCGGTTCGCGGCGAACGGTGGTTACGATGAAGCCACTCACCGCATCCAAAAGCTGAACGCCGCCCACGAGTACGTGATTCACTTCTATGGGAAGTTCGAGAAGTCGCAGGGACGGATCGCGCGCCATCACATGCCGCGCGGCCAGGCTGGCCCGATGAACCCATTGTTCGAGGTGCTGCTGCTCCCGATCGCCGCTGTGTACTCGTTCACAACGGTGTTGGCTGCGGTGCCAGCCGCTTTGCTCGATCGCTTCAGCGCAGAGGACGACGTGGAGAACCCGGCTGAAGAGGACGGGAACGATGTGAACGCGAGCGAAAAGGAAAACGACGCCGCGAACGAGCAGCAGGACGTGACGCCATCTCGCGAGGGGTGGCTCGTCGTCGGGCCGCACGTGATGGCGCTCGTCCTGTTCATGCTGGTCGAGAGCTCCGGGATCGCGCCGCCGTTTTTCAAATGGTGGGTGGGGCTTTCTCTCCTCATCATGCTATCGACCGACATCGCCAGCCGAGTCACAGGCGAGGAGAACCCGCTCCGTGATCACCGCGCGTTTGGCCGCGTAGACGCCTTCGTCCGCAGCCTTTAGGCCTTCGCTCTAAGAGCCGTTTGGCGCGGCTGTACGCCGGCGCTGACCCCGGCACTCAACCCGACCTCGAGTCGGGTATTTTTTTGTCCAGTGGAAGCAAAAGACGGCCCCTGAGCGTCCCACTATATTGGACTGTTCGATGTCGATGCTTGAAGATGATTCGTCCCGTTTTGCGTTGCTCTTTTCAGTGCTACTGCACGCTGTGCTGGTGGCACCGGTCTGGGGCTTGTTGTCGAGCGCCCAGCCGGTGGTGGCCGAGGCCGATGCGCCGCCGATGCGGTTCACCTTTGTAGAGGCCCGCGACGCGCCGGAGGAGCCGCCCGACGAACCGACGCCGCTGCTGTCGACGCGAGACCAGCGTGCCGCTCAGCAGCGCGCTCCGTCTGAGCTCCCGGAGGGTTCGGCGTTCCAGTTGGGGCAAACGCCATTGCCGGTCGCCGCGCGGGCACCGGGTTCGGTGGCGAGCGCGGCTTCCATGGCCGCGCAGCGAAGGTCGAGCGGCGACCGGGTGCCAGGTGCGGAATCGGTCGAGCGGCCTGCCGGAGAGGGTCCGAGAACCCCTTCCGGTGACGCGCGGTTAGCGGTTCGCGAAAAGCCGATCGGGATGGCCGCGGGTCGTTCGTCAAGCCCCGGGAGTGGAGCCAGACTCCCCGCGCCTGAGGTCGATCAACGACTCACGCGGGCCCGCGCGGGCAGCACGTTCAGCTTGAACACTACCGCTTGGGAGTACGGGCCATACATGGCGCGCCTCAAAGCACAGATCGAGGAACACATTTTCCCGCCACCGGCGTTTTACTACGGCACCGCCGCATGGGCGACGCGGGTGCGATTCCGGATCGCGCCCGACGGTCGGCTCACGTCGGTCGAGTTACTTGATCACCGGGGCGTCCCCAACCTTCAGTATGTGGCTACATCCTCGATCGAAGCCGCCGCCGACTATGAGCCGTTGCCGCCGGGTTTCCCCGAGCCGCTGCTCGAAGTCACCGGGAGCTTCTACTTCAACGTGGCTCCGCCGGGCCGCTAGCGCCGCGGTCAGGGACACATGTTGGAGACACTGGGTCAGGGCGGCATCCTGATGATCCCGTTGGCGCTTAGCTCGGTGCTCGCGCTGTGGGTGATCCTGGATCGAGCCTGGCGACTCCAGCGCCGTCGGGTGCTGGTTCCGGAGATCGTGAGCGTGCTCGAGAGCCTTCGGGGCCCATCCGACCTCCCGCTGGCGCGACTGATCTGCGATCGCAATCCGGGACCGTTCTCGACTATCGTCCAGGCCGCCCTCGATAACAAGGATGGTTCCCGGGACGAGATCCGTGAGCGGGTGGAGCATCAGGGTCGCCAGGAGATCGCCCGCCTGGAGCGAGGGCTGGGGCTGTTGGAGACGATCGCCGCCATCGCTCCGCTGCTCGGCCTGTTGGGCACGGTGTTGGGGATGATCGAGGTCTTCGATGTCGTTTCGCAGCAAGGCGCCGGACAAGCCCAGGAACTGTCGGGTGGGATCTCCCAGGCGTTGATCACCACTGCTACCGGCTTGTCGATCGGCATCCCCGCGTTGGTGGCGTACAACTACTTCGTCGGCAAGGCGGAGCGGCTGGTGCTCGACATCGAGGACCACACCGACCGGCTCATTCAAACCGTGCTGCTTTTCCGCGAAGCGGAAGACGGCGATGCGTCTTGAACCCGGTCGTCGTCGCAAGACGCTGATCAACGTCACTTCCCTGATCGACGTCGTCTTTCTGCTGCTCATTTTCTTCGTCGTGACATCCACCTTTCTCGAGCAACCCGGGCTCGACCTAACGCTACCCGAGGCCGGCTCGGCGGACGTGACCGCCAGGGAGCAGGTCACGCTCGGCGTCACCGCGGACGGTGAAATCTTCCTGAACGGAGATCCGGTCGTGCTCGACGGTATAGCGGACCTAATCGAGCAGGCGCTCGAGCGAGCCGGGACCGAACGCGTTCTGCTTGAAGCCGACTCGCGCGTTTCGCACGGTCGCGTGGTGGCGCTGATGGACGCCGCCCGCAGGGCCGGCGCCGGGGCGCTGTTGGTCGCGACGCGTCCCCCTGAAGAAACCGCCCAGGAACCATGAACCAACCGGCGCGAACCTTCGTCGCGGCCGCGGTGTTGGGGGGCGTCTTGTTCATCGTGCCACCGGGGCCGCTGGCGGTCGCCCTGCTGATCGCCGCGTTGGTTGCGCTGGTGGTGGGACTCACCCGGCGCTGGCCCCGGCGCTGGGGGCTGCGTATCGCGCACGTGCTCTTGTTCGCGTATCTCGCCGCGTGGGCCTACACGTACCTTGACGATTGGCGGCTCGCCCGCGGTGGAGCAACGACATCGGCGCGCTTGGAAACCGCGAAGCTCGATCGAGTAGCGGCGGTTCTTGGCGGCCGGCTTCAAACCGACCGCGCACTGGCGGTTCGCGTGGCGGGCGCGCTGGCCGCCGAGAGCGCCATGGGCGGACGCGACATGGTGCAGGACCCCGAGCTCTTTGTTTCGCTGGGCCGCGCCGTGCCGCCACTTCTACCGACCGGCGTTGGGATCGAAGTGTACGACACGGCCGGCAGCTTGCGCGCTTGGTGGGGTGAGTCACGGGGTGGCCGGCTGCCGGCTGACTCGGTGGCGGCGCCGCTGGCCGGCGGCGTGGTACGCCGGCCGGCTGGCTACACGCTGGCTTACGCCGCCGTTCCCTGGAGCGTCGAGTCGGACAGCTTCGTCGTCGCCGTCAAGGACCTCTGGGCGGTCGAAACCCCGCTGCGGCGGGGTGTCGGCGAAACCGATCTGGTGCTGACGACGCTAGAGCAGGGCGAAGATCTGGCCTTCCGCGTTCTGGCGCCTGGCGACGAGCCGGAGCAGCCCTCGGCATCGGCTGTCATTCGCGGGTCGGACGGAGAAGCGGTGGCGTCGGTCGTGAGCGAGCGGTTCATGCTCCGACGTTATCTGGCCGAACGCCGGCGCGACGTGCAACGGATGCTGGCGGCCCTCTTCTTGTGGCCGCTGTTGTGGGCGACGGGGGCGATCTGGCAGCTGGCGCGGCGACGTCATGCCGGGTCGAGCGTGGTCCGCTGGGCGATCGGGCTCGCCGGACAAACAATCGTCCTGGTCGGGCTCTGGGGGTTCGTCATGGAGTCCCGCTTCGTGGCGCGGTTGCTGCCCGACGCGTGGTTCAGCCCGCTGACGTTTGCGACCGACTTTCTGGGACCCGGCGGTCGTTCGCCCGGAGACCTGATGTTCAGCGCGGCGATCGTGTTCCTGATCGTGTTGTCAGCCTACACGCTCATTCCGAGGTCGCGGCGACGGCTGTCCCCAATGTGGGCGGTGCCGGTGGTCGCCGGAGCCGCAATGCTGGCGATCCGTGTCGCGCCGGCCACCGGGGTGGTCGTCGAGCGGGCGCTTCAGAGCATGAGCCCGAGCGTCTTTTTTAGCTCGACGCTGTTGTTCTCGCCGCCCTATCTGATGGTGTTGCTGAGCCTCGCGCTGCTGGTCGCGGCGGCCATCGGAGTGTTGGCGGTCGTCTTCCGATGGCTCAACATGCCAACCGGCAGGGGATGGGTACTGGGTGCGGCGGCGGTGACCATAACGATGCTCGGACTAGCGGCGATCAATCTCCCGGGCGCCGCCATGGCGGGTCGATTCTCGGCGATCGGACCGCTGCTTGGCCTGGGTGCGGTCGGTGCCGGAGCGCTAATCGACGCGGCCGGACGACGGCGGGACGATGCACACCCCGCTTCGAGCGTCCGCTTCTCGCTGGTAGCGGTGGGTCTGGCGTGCATGCTCACGTTTCCGATCGTGGCTTTCGCCCGCGTCCAGGCCGCGCATGAGTTGCTGGTCGAGCGTGCCGAGCGGATCGGCGCAGCCTCGACCCAGTGGCTTCAGTACACAATGACGCGAACGATCGAGTATCTAGCGACCGAGCCCGAGGTCAAGCGAGCGATCCAAGACTCGAACCGCGACGCCGCATTGCTGTTGTGGAACCAGAGCCCGCTCCGGACGCTCGACTTCGCATCCGGACTGTATCTGTTTGATGCCGAAGGATCGACGGTCAGTCAATTCGCTCTGTCAGCCGTCGACTTATCGGGTCGGGCACGTCGCTATGCGCGGGAAACATCGGTGCCACGAGTCGAGATCGAAGGCGCGCCGCGCGATCGTGGCATCTGGTGGGCGATCGTTCCGGTAAGTGAGGTCGTCGATGAGGTCGAGGAACGCGTCGGCGCCGCGATCGCGATGACCACCGGAGCGCTCGAGCTCCGGGAGTCGGCGGCTGGATCGGCGTTTGTGCTGACGGATCTGTTGGCCGGCTCCGGACCGCCATCCAACGCGCCGCAAATCACCGCGCTGAGTTCTGATGAGGTGCCGCCGCCGGGGACTTTGCTGACAACCGTCGTGCGCGAGGGCGAGGAGCCGGTCCAGCTCGCGATGCCGCTCGAGCCGTTGCTGCCCACCGCCCGTTCGTATGCGGTTTTCGCCTTCGTGGGGGTTATCTGCGGCATGTTGCTGGGTTTGATCGAACGTTGGGGAGACGTGCGTACCCGCGGTCGATGGTGGGCCCGCATCAGGGCCGAGAATCCGTTGCATTCCTTTCGCTTGCAACTGTTGCTGGCGTTCCTCGCGGTGGCCGCGGTGCCGCTCACGTTGTATGCGGTGCTGGGCTATCGCGCGAGCCGACTGGAGCTCCAAGAGGCGACGCGGGCTGCAGCCGCCGAAGCGCTGGCCGCCGCGAGCCGGATGGTCGTCGACGATCCAGCGCTCGAACGGGGCACCCCGCGCCTTTTGACCGACCGGTTAAGGCGGGTCGCGGAGATCCTTCAACAGGATCTGGTGCTGTACTGGCAAGGTCGAACGGTGGCGTCCAGTCGGCCCGAGATCTTCGCCTCGCGACTGTTCGCCGATCGCATGCCAGGGGAAGTGTATGCGGAGTTGTTCGGCGTTCGTCGCCCACTCGCGTTCGACTCGATGGTGCTCGGTCAGCGTTCGTTCCTGGTCGCGTACCAACCATTAGTGGAACCCGAGGCGCCGGCGGGCTACGTGTTGGCAACACCGTTGCTGATCCGTGAGGACCGAGCCCGAGCCGATCTGCAGCGATTGGGCGAGGGCGTGTGGCGGGCTCTCACGGTACATGGCGCGACCGCTGTCAGCGCTCGAGCGCGGCACTCGACAGATCGCTGCCGGAAGGCTCTCATACCGGCTCCCGTCACCCGCCCGACGCGACGAGTTCGGGCGCCTACAAGGCGCGTTCAACGCGATGGCCGAGCAGCTGGACGTCGGTCAGCGAGCGCTGGAGCGCGAAAAGTCGAGGGTCCAGGCGATCCTGGCTTCGGTTGGTGCCGGGGTCGTGGCACTCGACGAGGGCGGACGGATCCGGCTGCTCAACGATCGCGCCGCTAGCCTGCTCGGTCAGGATCCCCGCGATGTGATCGATCATCCGGTGGATGAGCTCGTCGACGACGATGGTGAGGCGAGCTCGTTCTGGCGGGCGGTTGAGTTGGAGTTCGACCGAGGAGGGGGAGACGACCACGATCTAGTCATTCGACGAAACGGCGAAGAGCGACACTATCACATGGTGGGAACCGCGCTGCGCGACGCCGTCGGGAGAGAGCGCGGGTTGGTCGTGGCGTTCGAGGACATCACCGCCAACGTACAGTCACAGCGCGTGCTGGCGTGGGGTGAGATGGCTCGACAGGTCGCGCACGAGATCAAGAATCCGCTCACACCGATGAAGCTCTCACTGCAACACCTCGAGCGCACCGTCGAGGACCGGCCGGATGATTTTCACCAAGTCTTTCACTCCAACCTCGACCTGATCCTGGCCGAGGTGGAACGACTCGAGCGAATCGCCAGCAACTTCGCTCGCTTCGCGGTTCCCGATCCGGCCGTTAACGAACCGTTCGATGCCGAGGTGGCTGCCCGGGAGGTGGTGGCACTATTCGAGCCAGGCGAAGATGAGGTGGTTTACTCACTCGATGTCGTTGGGCAGCCCCGGCACCTGCGCGGTGACCCCGAAGGGTTTCGACGCATACTGGTCAACCTGCTTCAGAACAGCCGCGAAGCGGTGCTGGCTGCAAGCGGCGGAAGCGTGCGCCTGCAACTCGATTGGAAACGTGAAACGGGTTGGGCTTGGATCTCGGTCGTCGACGACGGCATCGGGCTCCCCGCCGAAGGCCTCGATCGGCTCTTCGAGGGGACGATCGACTACGAGCGCCCGCCCGACGGCGGGACGGCGATCCACGTTCGGTTGCCCACCGTTCGAGCCGGCGACGACGCCCCGACGCCCTAGAAGCCCGCCAACCGTCCAACCGTACAGCGACCCGAGTGTGGCGCTAGGGTACCGCCTCTGTGAATCGACTTTCCATAATTGAGAACAGTCCTTCACTTTCGTTGACAAACGTGATAGATAAATGGTAGGCTGGAGCTCGTAGAGAGAACCTAGTGTGTTTTAGGGGGGTAGCGACAAATGGTTTATCTTGGGATCAAACACCTTGAAAAACTCTGTAAACAACTTCAAGACAATGACTTAGGGCAGGATCTGGCCGAATACGCGATCCTCGCCTCGCTTATCGCGATCGTCGTCATAGCGGCCATT
>JBDHFX010000086.1:0-7903 GCA_039590215.1 Gemmatimonadota bacterium
AAGGTGCGCGCCATGGGTGTGTCCAGGCGATAGTGCTGGCCGAGAGCCCGGCAGTTCGGATCGCCCGTAACGGTCAGGGCTACCGCTAGATCCGTATCTCCCAGGAAATGAGGGGATCCCGAGTCTCCGAAGCAGTTACCTCCCTCTCCTCTGGCGTCCACGTTCTGGTTGAGGTTGAGCCAGGCCTTCGTAAGGCCTAGGAAAAAGGCGGAGGAGACGTAACGCTTGCCGTCGAAGGAGAAGCCAGGGGGACCCATCTTCCACTCCGGAACGACGCCGTAACCAACGTTGACAAATTCCTGTCCTACCAGGCCGCCGCGGGCGGCCAGGCTGGACAACTGGCTCGCGGTTGGCAGACTGACAGGAGGGATACCAACCGGCGCGGGCAGCACGACCACCCCGATGTCGTGGGGATCGGCCGCGTCATGCCCGAAAGCAGGATCCCATTCGAACACACTGGACAGAATCACGCCATCTACGCCGTCCGACAGATCGGAGTCGAAGCTCACCGCCACCTCGGTGATACCAAGCGACGGCAGGAACTGGAGGCAGTGCGCAGCCGTGAGGAACACCGTTGATGAGATCAGGCTGCCCGAGCAGATGAGGTCATTGACCGTGATTCCGTCACTCGAAAAGTCCGCCAGGAGCGCCCCAACGTTCGGGTGGCCGCCGTTGTCGAGCGTCTTGGGGGCCACGACCCGCATCCCGTCGAGGGCGTGAGGCGGAGTCAACACGTTCTCGACAGGCGAGTTCGGATGCTCACACGATGAGACGAATAGAGCGACTAGAATGACGGTCAGTGCGGAGAACCGTTGACGTGGCATGAACACCTCCACAAAGAACGAGTGCAAACGGATTAACAGCTCGATAATAACCGTTCTCCGGGTGTGCGGCACAGAGGGGATCTGGCCCAACCTCCTCTGCATCGCGCTTGTTACCGTTTTTGTTACCACGCCCTTAACAGCCCATCAGCCCCCCACCCACCAAAAGCAAAGTGAGCTTCTCCCGGGTTCAGGCGCCGCTCGTATCATTGGAGCGGACCGCCGCTGTTACCGCTCTTGTTACCGTCCTGCTGGCTAATCCACAAACTCAATAAACCAGCCCACGCTGCCAACAACTACCGGAGTCACAATGTAATCTTCCGTTTCTTCGAACCCGATCCGCGACTGTCTAACGTTTAAACTGGCGCCAAATAGCTCTTCCAAAGATGCCGGCAGAAACTCCGCGGGGACAACGAATTCGTTGTCGAACGGCCCGCTGGCCGAAAACGTCACGAAGCCTACTGAGAGGCCCCAACTCAAGCGCTCGGGCGGGGGGGTGGATTGGGCGGCGGGCATGTCGACTGCCAGCCTTACGTCCTCTCCTTGAGCGACTCGAACCGTTTCATCACCGGCCCTGACCGGCACACGCCAGAGGATCGGTGCATACTCCGCTTGGACACCTTCTATCAGCGGCGGGTGGATCTCGAGAGCGCTGCGCGCGAAACGTTCGGGGTCAACCGGGATTGACCCATGATACTCGAGATCAGTAAACCGTCGAGTCGATGGCATGCCGTCGATCTCGAAATCCATGATCCGCAGTTTCTGGTCGAGAATCTGCCTTGGTCGACCTTGTTCAGTAGTCCCCGAGTCCAAGTACGCTTCGACCCTAATGCGTCCTCCAAAACCATCGACTTGAAAACCCAACAACTGCTCGAATTCCACCTCCACCTCTAGGCGAGCCGGGATGGGATTCTCCTCCGTCACTGGGCCGGTTGAGTCGTCGCAAGCCCAGAGTAGCAGTGCCATCGCCGCGATTGCTCGGTGAGTCATGTGGTCTCCTCCACGAGCACCCACTGGAGCTGAACCGCAAGAGCCGGCACCACCAGGTAACCACCGTCTGGCGGAGCTTGTGTGTTCGAGATGATCGAGCTGTTCGCCTGAAAGAAGAACCGCGCGTTCAACTCACCCGGAGGTAATACCTGGCGGAGATCCTCTGGCAGCGGGATTATCGGCAGCGGAAGCCCCCGTCCAGACACGCTGACCCCAAGAAACCCATCAGCTGGCTCAACTGACATGCTCCATCTATCGAACTGTGGCTCAGGCGTGAGAGGTTCCAGAGGAAGATCAAGACGAAAGAGAAGCTCCTCTCCATCCCGCACAAACAGGGTATCCGGGCCAAGCTTCGCGATTCCACTCCATCGAACATCAGGCTGCGGAGCGTCCACCCCAGCTACAACCGGCGGGATGATCTCCACGACTTCGGAAAATGTCGAACCGTCAACGGGAAACTGACCGTTGTACGGTCTCCCCAAACCGTCTAGATCCGGTGTTGAAGTCAACGCGTGACCCATCACGCGGAGTGTGTCATTGTCTACGTCCCGCAGTCGTCCTCCCAACAGTCCTGGGAAAAAACGGGCGCGAACCAAAAGCGTGTCCGGATCACTGGTGTCCGTGTCGATCAGTACAACGCCAATGTTCAGCTGAGCCGCATTCGGGTTGAGCTGGGTGTCGGGTATTGCGGGGCCGGTTGGCCCATCTGAGCAGGCGCAAATCAGAAGACCCGCATATGTGAGGGTTTTTGCGAGTGAGGAAGTCGCCGTCATAAGCCTGAGCTCCCTCTGATCAGACGGTCAGCAGTCCAGTCGGGTCAGAATGTCACCTGACCAGCCGTTAGGAAGACGGTGCCGAATTCAAGGAAGCTAAGATGCAAAACTACATCGTAGGTTCCTCCTGGAATCGGAGTGGTCTCGCCTGCAGGCAGGTAGATGCCGCTTATGGTTATTGCCCTTCTCGACTCTCCTGGCTTGATAAACACTTGGTGGATTCGTCGCGATGGAGCGGGTATGCCGAAGACGAACTCAGTCTCGTCATACAATTGAAGCTCCAGGTAGAGGTACTCCACGGACGCAAGTTCCTCGGTTAGGTTCGAAGCCTCCATCGCAACACGGAACAGCTCCTCTCCCTGAGGCTCATCAATGGTTACTGCCGTGAAAACCAGTCCATTGATTTCAACGTGCTCAACGAATGGAAGCCGTGGTGCAACGGGTTCCGTGGGGCCACCGCACCCCAAAGTCATCAGCCACGACAAGGCGCAGAGTTTTGCACCCGGAAGGAAGCGACGATGCGGCCTTCTATTGTCCGGCACCAACTCAGTCACTCTTTCATTCTACCACGTGGGGAGCGTGGCTTTCCGTCGGGAAGATCGGGTTCCGTGCGTGGGGAAATTCCGTACCTTCTCGGATGAATGCGCTTGTTACCGTTTTCGTTACCGCGCCTCACTGATGCCCGCCCCACAGCATCCCCCCAAACGCAAAGAAGCCCCGCCGTGACGGGGCTTCCTAATGGTGGGCCTGGGTGGAGTTGAACCACCGACCTCACGCTTATCAGGCTGCGACAGAATACTCGAACTGATGGCTTTCCGGGTACGATGCTTGTTCGTGCTGACTAGCGCGGGGCAGCCCTGTTACCGCTCTTGTTACCGTCGCGGACTCCGATCTGATCGTGGAGCGGTTCAATCGATTCGTGCCTCTCGGATCCTCAATGTACGATAGGCACCTGCATCGATCTAGCGCTTGTCACCGTCTTTGTCACCATGCCCCTCGGAACCCCGAGACCACTCACCCTCCAAACCCAAAGAAGCCCCGCCGTAACGGGGCTTCTGCTGAACTCGAAAAGATCCTGGGAGTCGGACCACGCAGAAACTTCCCCACCTGAGCAATGCTCAACTGAGTGAGAGACTACTGTGTAGTTGACAGTTTGACGTCCCACCCACGTGCACGGTAGCCTCACGAAACTTCAACCGAAGACCTTGTCGTCGGAGTTGACTATGCCTCTGCACTGGCTTGGCTACGCCGGGATCACTCTTTGCGCCTTAGCCTACCTGCCTCAAATCGTGCACCTCATTCGATGGCGTTGCTCAGCGGGGCTCAGCATGAGGGCCTATCTGATGTGGGCCGTAGCAGCCGTACTTCTCCTCTTATACGCTATCACGATTCGAGACACAGTGTTCATCGTCTTGCAGAGTTACCACCTCGCAGCAGGCACGGTTATCTGTGTCTTTTGCAAGAGATACGAGGGTTTATTATGTGAAGATCACGGCGGGTAGACGAATCGACATCCCATGTGGATGTCGACCCAAGTGTCGGAGCGACAACCTCAAACCCACTCGACCTCGTACACGCGTGTCGGTTCAGGAATCCCTTTGAGCTCAATCGCGCCCTGGTCGTTGAATCTGAAGCCCTTTCCCACACACAAATCACGTATGACGGCCGGCACGAGTATTTGCTCGGGCCGCCCACGATCGCAGACACGTCTCGCCAGCTGAACTGCTGCTCCAAATAGGTCGTCGTTTTCACCTACAGGCTCCCCCGCGTTTATGCCAACCCGCACGAGGATCGGTCGTTGCGGAGTTCTCTTGTTGTGGGCCGCAAACGCTCGCAGAATCTCTATCGCGCACTCAATCGTGGCTGCTGCAGAAACAAAGGATGCCATGATCCCATCACCGGTGTGCTTGACCTCAAAACCGCCGTGGCTTGAGAGCTTGCTGCGAACGACTTCGTCGTGGATCCTGAAAAGAGCCATCGCCTCTGCGTCCCCGAGTTCATGGGTCAACCCGGTTGAATCCACAATATCGGTAAACAGTATGGTGCGAAACCCTCCATCTAGCCGACCGTCTTCGAGTACGACGTAGCCGGATGGGGCTTCTGTCCCACCGCCCAGAAACGCTTCGATGACGTCGGGGTTGACCTCAACGATTTTGTCTGCGACGAGGCCGTGGCCTTCGCTATGAACCGCTTCGCACGCTTCCTTACTTGGTGCCTTTACCAAGCAGTACATGTTACCCACCTCGTCGTGATACCAGCACTTCAGGTACTTGACACCATGCTCCTTCTGCACCTCGAGATCGTTGGCGTGCAGGCGAGCAAGCTCCTCTCGGCCCAGTCTCATGTTGTGATGAACATCCATATAAAGTGGCACGGGACCTCGCTGTACTCAGTGACGCAAAGCGCCTTTTCTTGTTACCACGCTTGTCACCATGGCTGTGAGCATAACACGCAGCCGGAACGGCTACAAAGCAGAGAAGCCCCGCCGTGACGGGGCTTCCTCGCTGTTACCCATGGTGGCGCACGCGTGGCCCTGGGAAAATCTGGATAGAATCTCCGTGCGCGCGTATGCTGCTCCGTCAGGGTACCCCTTCAAAATTCCTGAGGAACTGGGAGGATCATGTGACACGTTTGTTCTTGATGGGTCTGCTGCTGTGGTTTCCGCCGGGGACCGCGCTCGCTCAAGCGTCTGATGTGGACGAGGACGTGGTCTGGGCCCTGGAAGAAGCCTACTGGCAATATGTCGAGGCGAACGACATCGAGAGAGTTATCGGGCGCTGTGGGATGAGCGATTCGTTGGTTGGCCCGGCGGCAGTGCGGCGCCCGTCGAGAAGCCTCAGATCGCTGACTGGATTGTCCCGCTGCACGCCGACCCAGGCCGTGTTTTCAGATACGATCTGGAGCGGAAGGCCGTGCGGGCATTCGGCGATATCGTCGTCACGCACCTGCTGTACCGCGGCTATTTCGTCTCGGCGGATACAGGCGAGGTGGTCGAACGGTGGGCAACCGGCAAGATCACACACACGTGGCGTCGAGAGGACGGCAACTGGCGGATCATCACGGGGATGGCGGGACGGGTGGTCTCCGAAGCCTCTGAGTAGTCGGGGTCTTCCGTCGGAGTTCCCGCCGGTTCCGAGAGGTGGTCGGTGAGGCGTGGCACCTCAAGCTACCCAGACTATGGTTCTTGTTACCGTCTTTGTTACCACGCCTCCCGGACCCATTACCCCGCCGTGACGGGGCTTCCTACTGGTGGGCCTGGGTGGAGTTGAACCACCGACGTCACGCTTATCAGGCTGCGACAGAATACTCGGAACGAAAGTCTCCGGGGTACGACACATATTCGAGCGGGTTTGCACGAACCACCGTTGTTACCGCTCTTGTTACCGCGGCTTGCCCACCCGAAGGCGAGCCGTGGGTGATGAAGTCACGCTCACGGTGCGTCCAACCTGACGGAACCCGGACTCGGCCACCGTCTTTGTCACCGCGCCTTTCGCACCCCACACACCTCTCATGCCCAAAAACTAAAGAAGCCCCGCCGAGCGCGACCCCGGCGATACTGAGAAGAACAGGAGCGATTCGCATATCATTCCGCCGCTTTCTCGACCGCCAGACTCGTCAGGTACCTGTGCAGAGCGTGGATCTCGTCGTTGGTGTAGTGCGCGAATCGACGCGTCGCGACTTCCGACATCGCTCCGACCTCCCGTCCGCCGAGCGCGACACCCGAGCGCAGGAGGTCGCGAAACTGCGGCTCGGTGTACGCGGCTGTAATCGCCAGGCTCGGGGTCACCAGGAACCCGTCCTGACCCTGCAGATCCTGTCCGTGGCACTCCGTGCAGGTCGTGGAGGCGAGATAACGCCCGAAGACCTCGGCGTCGTCGCGATCCACGGTCTCGAGCGCCGGCCGCGCGTGGTCGATCATCCGCGGCGCCACCTCGATTCGCCCGAGCGCCAGCATCGCTCGCAAGAGGGGGCCCAATCGGGTAGTCGGAAGTTCGTTCGCGACCTCGGGAACGCTTCTGAGGTAGGCGATGATCGCCCCCAGATCGTCGTCCGCCAGATGCGTGAAGGATTGCGAGGGCATGATCGGCAGCACGCCCTTCCCGTCGGAGCGGACACCGTGTCGGAATAGTCGCACGAGGTCGAGATCGGAGTACGCGTCACGAGCCACGGTGACGTTCGGGATCACGAAGCGACCGAAGCGAAAGTCGTCGACGGCAATCTCCCCTTCGAGACCGTCTCCGTGACATGCGTGGCAACCGTGGATCCTGGCGAGCCGCTCGCCCCGGGCGATCGTCGCCGGGTCGTTCGAGACCGCGACGTCTCGCGGAACGATCTCGTAGCGCTTCCCGATCCGATAAGCGCTCAGCGCGTAGATCACGCCGATGGCGATCAGAGCGAGCGCCAGGAGTCCCACCGCACCGCGGGCCAGCTTTCTCTTTACGTTCTTCAGTTCGATCCTCTCGATGTCGAACGCGACGAAAAAGATGCCGATCGGCGTGATATCGGACGGCCACGACCAACCGACGCGCCTCGTCGCGGCAAGCGTCGGCGTGCCTTCGGAAAAAGACGAACCAACCGAGCTCTCCAAGCCCTGGCAAGACAAAGTATGGATACAGCTACTTGCCGTTGTGCTTGGCGTGCTCCCGCTCTACTCAGGTCTGATAGTTCTTCAGCTTCTGAGCGGACAACAACTTTCCATCCAGGGGTTCACCATCTACCTGGCGCTGATTGCCCCCCTGACGATCGTCGGTGCTCTCTCTCGTGATCATTGTGGTCAACGTCTTCTCAACCTTCGTTCTTTCGGAGTTGCTGCCAGAGTCTCCCTCCGACGCGAGTGCCAGAAACCTATTCGTGGAGTTGGCCGGCAACCCCCGGCTGGAGTAGGCTACCCCTCTTCGGGCAGTACGTTGTAGTGACCCGACATGCCCGCCGCGAGGTGGGCTCCGACGTGGCAGTGGAACAGCCACTTGCCGCTGTTGTCGGGGACCATGTCGGCGACAGCCATCTCCATCGTGACCAGGCTGGCCACGTCGGTCCGCATGCTGCACTTCGAAGTTCGTGGTACCCATCAGGTACCATCGCACGCGCTCACCGGCCCGCATCTCCAGGCCCTCGAGGTTGCCGTACGTCAAACCGTTCAACGTCTCCATGAAGTTCGACCCGCCGAACGGAGTCCAGAAGAACATCTCGCTGCGATCGATGCTTTCGGGGTCGCTCGCGTACGCCTGGATATTGTCCTCGAGGTGCCAGCTCAGGTTCTCGTCCTGCTCGTGGAACGAGACGACGAATTCGCGATCGACGTCCTTCGGCGCGCCGCTG
>JBDHFX010000087.1:0-6722 GCA_039590215.1 Gemmatimonadota bacterium
AACCCGCCTCTCTATCAACAGCTGGTTACCCAGATCGTCGGCGCGGGTACGTTCGCCAAGTTCGGCCGCGACGCCGAGCGCGAAGCCGATGACCTTGGGGTGATGTACATGTACACAGCCGGGTATGATCCGCACGGCATGGTTACGATGTTCCAGGAGCTCATCAGTCAGCGTCAGAGAGCGCCGAACTCAGTCGATCAATTTTTCGCCTCGCACCCGCTGACCGAAGACCGAATCAGGGACGTTCGCGCTCAAATCGAGGCGCTGGAGCCGCGGCCGAACCTGATCATGGAAGATGCGGAGTTCGACGCGATCCGGCGCCGGCTCTCGCGCTACAATCGCTAGCTCCACGCCGGTCGCGCTGACGATCGCGGGCAGCGATTCGTCAGGCGGAGCCGGAATCCAGGCCGACCTCAAGACGTTCCACGCCCACGCCGTCTACGGGATGAGCGCCCTCACAGCGGTGACGGCTCAGAACACCAGGGGCGTGGTCGGTGTGGAAGCGCTTTCGGCTGATTTCGTGGCTGCGCAGATCGACGCTGCGGTCTCTGACATTCCGCCCGATGCAGTCAAGACCGGGATGCTCGCGAGCCGATCGATCGTCGAAGTCGTAGTCGAAGCCGCTGATCGCTACCGATGGAACACCCTCGTTGTCGATCCGGTGATGGTCGCCACAACTGGTGCGCGGTTGATCGACCAAGATGCGGTCGACGTGCTCCGGGACAAGCTCCTGCCGCGCGCCACGATCGTTACCCCGAACGCGCCGGAAGCGGCGGCGCTGTTGGAGACGACGATCGCCGACGAAACCGCCCTCGAGGTGGCGGCCGATGCGATCATCGATCGGCTCGGCGCCAAGGCGGTGCTCGTCACGGGTGGCGACTTGGAGGGTGATCACGTGGTCGATGTATACTGCGACGGAAGGCACCGCAAAGTGTTTCGCGAGCCCCGCATCGCGACCAGTAGCACGCATGGGTCGGGGTGCGCTTTGGCCTCGGCGATCGCCGCCCGGCTGGCACTCGGTCAATCACTGGAGAGCGCCGTTCGGTTGGCGCGGCATTGGATTCGACAGGCGATCGGGAACGCTCCCGGGTTGGGCGCCGGTCGCGGCCCGTTGGATCTGTTGACGCCGGCGGTCGACGTCTCGGAATGATCGTAATCGTGAACCGATAGTCGACGCTAGAGGAGGATCGGTGGAACGGATCCGGCCGACCAAACATGCCGACTTTATCGTTCGGCAAGCCGCACCGTTCAACGGCGGGCCGCCATTGGCCGTACTGATCGACTCGCCGATCACCCCAGAAGAACTGTTCTTTGTTCGCAACCACGCCCCCGTCCCGGAAATTGATGGTGACGCCTTTCGACTGTCGGTCGGCGGCCTCGTCGAGCGACCGCTCGAGTTGTCGCTCGACGATCTGAAACGCGAGTTCCAGCATCACACGGTCGAAGCCACGCTACAATGCGCTGGCAACCGGCGCGACGAACTAATGGCGGTGCGCGAGATCCCGGGCGAAGTGCCGTGGGGCTCGGAGGCGATCAGCAATGCCCACTGGGGTGGCGTCGCACTACGCGACGTATTTGCCGTCGCCAACGTGAGCGGTGACACCAAGCACGCGGCGTTCGTAGGGCGTGATCGCGCGTGTAAGGGCAGCCAGACGTTTCCGTTTGGGGGTTCGATTCCGATCGACAAAGCGAACGACCCTGACGTTTTGCTGGCGTACGAGATGAACGGCAAACCGTTGCCGCCGACACATGGGTTTCCGCTACGGGTCGTGGTTCCCGGCTACATCGGGGCGCGGAGCGTCAAGTGGGTCGCTGAGATCCGCGCCCAACCGACTCCATCCGACAATTACTACCAGCGGAAGAGCTACAAGCTCTTTCCACCCAATGTGTCAGCCGAGACGGTGGACTGGGATCACGGAATGATGCTCGGCGAAGTAGGACCGACGGCAGTGTTGTGCCGGATCGACGGCGGCACACCAGCCAGCGCCGGGAGCGTCGGTCTGGCTGGGTACGCGATGGGCGCCGGCGGAACGCCGGTCGACGGGGTCGAGGTTTCGGTCGACGGCGGCGCGACGTGGCATCCGACAGAATTGACTTCCGGCGGGCGGGGCACATGGTACCTGTGGCAAATGGCAGCCGAGCTCGCGGCCGGCGAGCACGAAATCGTCGTCCGCGTGCAGGGGACCGGCTCGCATCAACCCGAACAGCCGGCCACAAGCTGGAACTTCAAGGGTTACATGAACACCGCCTGGCACCGGACGCGGTTGCAGGTGGTGTAGGGCGAATTGACAGCTCCAACATCCGAAACGAAACGCCCGTGGTGGATGCCGCCCCTTCTCATCGTCCTGAGCCTGCTGACGGTGGCGATGATCGTCGTCGCGCTGGGCGTCATGTTCGATGCCCTGCCGGCGTGGTCGACGCGCGTCGAGTCCCCGGCGCACCGGCTCGTCGTCACGCCGAATCGGATCCTGCCGATCCTCTCGTCGATCGTCGGCATCGTGTTCGTGACGACGATCTTCCGCCGTTACGCGCAGCGCGGCGGCACCCACCTCTTCGTGTGGGGGATCGGATTGGCGTTTTTCGCGACCGGCAGCATGACCGAGTCGCTCCACGGTCTGCTCGGGTGGAACGCGTGGGTGTTCCGGTTCTGGTATCTGTTCGGGGCGGTGCTGATCGCCGCCTGGATGGGGCAGGGAACGATGCATCTGCTGGCGCCGAAACGAGTCGCGAGGGTAACTGCGGCACTGCTGATTGTGGCGTCGGTGTACGCGACGTACAAGGTGTTCTCGGCCGAACTCGACCCGACGTTGATCGCCAGCCAGGTGACTCGCATCAAACCGGGGCCGTCGTACTCGGAAGCCGATGTCGTCACGTACGCCGCGACGCACTTGATGGCCGAGGCGACCGACGACGAGGGGCGCATCGGCCGCCGCAAGGTCACGCCGTTGGCGCGGGCGCTGAGCTCGGCTGCGGTCGCCCGCGGCGCGTCGGTTCCCGCCGAACTGGACGCGGACCGGGACATCGCGGTGACGCGCGAGCCCGATGGCGACCTGAGCGTGAGCGTCGTGATCGATGGTCAGCCGGCGGGCCGCATTGAGCTCCGCGAGGCGATCGTCTTCAGCGGCCACGTCATCACGACGCCGGGCGTCCGGACCCTGACCCCGTTTTTCAACACGTTCGGCATCATCACCCTGATCGGCGGCGCGATCTATTCGGCGTGGGTGTTCTGGCGCAAGCGGATCATGCTGCATCGCGCGATCGGGAATGTCGTGATCGCCGCCGGCGCTATCCTCGGCGGTGGGGCGAGCGCTTTCGCGCGCTTCGGGATGCTCAGCTACCTGTATCTCGCCGAGCTGTCGTCGCTGATCCTCGTCTTCGTCGGGTTCTTGATCGCGACGCGGAGTGTCTCGACACGTAGCCCTTCGTAGGAAGCGCGCTACAGCCCTTCGCGCTCGACCCGCGCGCGCATCGTGGCGACGTCGGCTGTCATGTGTGCGACGATCGCTTGAACCTTAGCGGTGCCAGCAGTCCGGCAAGACCAGGGTGGGATTTGGCGTATTGTCTCTGTCCAGAGGGTGAGGAAAGGTCTGCCTGTATGATTTCTGCTCGAACCTATCGTTTCTGTAAAAGGTAAACTCCGCCAATCGTGGAATTTCCAATCCTTTACTCTTGATCGACCCACGGCAGTTGTTAGGGTGAACGTGCACGACGCTGTGGGTTTGCAGGAGCTTCTCGAAGACTCTGGATGAAAGAAGGAAGAACCCTTTATTGAACAATTCCTGCAGGAAGTGAAACTCGATGATTATGATTCGGAATTGAGCCAGCAGTTTCGATGACGTACTGAGGAGAGTCTCGAATTCTCCCCCCTCGATATCCATCTGGAGAAGCAAATCACCCTCATAACCCGGGATCCTTTTGTCCTTCCAGTCGTCCAGGCTCATGAAAGTCTCGTTCGACAGACAGCCCACATACTTCTTGTCAAAAACAAAGTTGGGATGAAGCTGGGCCGGCGCATCTACTGAGAAGTCGGCAAGGAACACTTTCAGTCCTCGCTCGGCCAGATCCATGTCGAATCCCGATTTCGTGGACACCCCGGGTGAGAAGCAATACTCGATATCGCCCAGGTCGTCGGGTAGCAAATAGCCGCCATCGCCATCCGGTCCCAACCGGATCAGCTCGACGCCGCTGTCTACGGGGTGCAGGGAGCGTATGAGCTCATCGACCTCCGCGGTGTGAGTACGCCTCACGACGTCGACGCCGAATACGCCGGCCAATCGAACCAGCGAGTCCCTGATCAGGGTGTCGCTCATTTGCCTAAGAGCTCCGGTGAGAGCCTCACCCCAGCTTGTGAATCGTCGCTCGGGGGGCCGCAATCACGGTCGCTCGGACGTCGCCGTTGCCCGAACCCGACAGCTCCGCTGCTGCCGCCCCGTACGGCCGCTCGGGTCCGGTGCCGTTTCCACGGACGATCTTGACGCCGGCGCTGGCTCCGATCCTCGTCGCCCCGGCCTGGATCATCTTGAGTGCGGTCGGCTGGTCCCCCACGCCCCCCGACGCTTTGACGCCGAGCTCGGCGCCGACGACGCGGTGCATGAGCTGGATGTCGGCTTCGGTCGCGCCACCGGGGCCAAAGCCGGTCGAGGTCTTCACGAAGTGGGCTCCACCCGCCTGTGCGAGAACACACGCCTTCACCTTCTCCTCGTCGGTCAGATGAGCGGCCTCGATGATCACCTTGACCTTGGCCTTCCCCCTGGCCGCTTCGACCACGCCACGGATGTCTCGTTCAACGTCGGTGTAGGCACCCGATCGGAGCGCACCAACGTTGATCACCATGTCGAGCTCGGCGGCGCCGTCTTCGAGTGCGCGGATCGCTTCGTACGCCTTGGTCTCGGATCGGTTGGCGCCCAACGGAAAGCCGATCACCGTACACACTCGAACCGGCGTGGCCGCCAACCTTTTGGCGGCCAACGCCACCCACCACGGGTTGATGCACACGGTGGCAAAACAGAACTCCACTGCCTCGTCGCAGAGGGCCTCGATCTCTTGCCGACTCGCTGTCGGCGACAGCAACGTGTGGTCGATCATCCGGGCCAGAACGTTGTCACACGCATCGACGCCAGGCCCGGCGGTGAACCGGTCCGCACCGCACGCCACCAGCTGGCGCACCTTGTCGGCGCAGTGGGCTACGCAGTGCGCACCGTCACAGCGATCGCAGGCGCCGGGCGTATAGGAAGTCCCGCTCGCGAGCTGAGCCCTAAGCTCGGCCGCGATCAGGTCGGCCAACAGACCGATGTCCGGCCCGACCGTCACTCTTGCCCCGCGGTTTGATTCAGAAAGTCGACTCGATCTACCACGCCAATGATCAGGTTCTGGAGCGGGACCCGTTCGCGACCCGTGACCTGTCGAGCACCGGTCCCCTCACGAGAGACGAGCACCTTGTCTCCGATGCCGGCGTCGACCCGGTCAACCGCGATCATCTCTTCGCCCTCGTCGCGGCCATCGATCGCCAACGGTTGAACGACCAGCAACTTGTAATCCGCCAATTCGGGATCCTTGTCGGTAGACGTGACGGTCCCGGTCACCCGCGCCAGGATCATCGCCGGTCCACCGAGTCGATCTTGCCCACGACCGCCGCATCCACTGCGCAGAACGGATCCCTCAACGGCAACGAGGCTTCGCGGCTGGTGACATAATAGACCCACTCATCGTCTCCGTAGGAGCCGGTGTCGACCGCCACCAGTGGTTTGGCTGAGGGCTGCCCCTCGGCGTCGGTGGGCTCGATCCACAGCAGCCGGTACCCGACCAGGGGTTCGATCTTGCGGGTGCTCACCACCCGGCCAATCACACGCGCGAAGTGCATGCCCGGAGAGTATCCTCGCCATCGGGCGCCGTCAACTGCCAAAATGACGCATTTGGGCCGCGGCACATGGCTTGCACTAGAGGGAGCGGATATCTGCAGCCCGGCGGGGCGCCCCGTCAAAAACGCAGTCTATGTAGGCCATCTTCGATCGAATGAGAGGAAAGTTATGAGCAAGGTTATTGGAATCGACCTGGGCACGACCAACTCCGTCGTAGCGGTGATGGAAGGCGGCGACCCGGTCGTCATCCCAAACGCCGAGGGCTCGCGGACAACCCCGTCGGTGGTCGCCTTCACGAAAGACGGCGAGCGGCTCGTCGGACAGATCGCCAAGCGCCAGGCGATCACAAATCCCCAGAACACCATCTTCTCGATCAAGAGGTTCATGGGGCGTCACCACGACGAAGTGGACGACGAGCGCAGGCAGATGCCGTACGAAATCGTAGGCGGCGACAACGGCCAGGTGCAAGTGAGGGTACTGGAGAACACGTACAGCCCACCCGAGATCTCGGCGATGGTGTTGCAGAAGATGAGGCAGACGGCCGAGGACTACCTCGGTCAGAAAGTGAATCGCGCAGTCGTCACCGTGCCGGCCTATTTCAACGACAGTCAGCGGCAGGCGACGAAGGACGCCGGCAAGATCGCCGGCCTCGAAGTGCTCAGAATCATCAACGAGCCGACCGCGGCATCGCTGGCCTACGGGCTGGAGAACAAAGAGGACCAGCAAATCGCCGTTTACGATCTTGGCGGTGGGACTTTCGATATCTCGATCCTCGAGATCGGCGACGGTGTGTTCGAGGTCAAGGCCACAAATGGCGACACGCACCTGGGTGGAGACGACTTCGATCAGCGGATCATCGATTGG
>JBDHFX010000088.1:0-6695 GCA_039590215.1 Gemmatimonadota bacterium
GCGAGAGGGAAACACCCGTTCCCATCCCGAACACGGAAGTTAAGCCTCTTTGCGCTGATGGTACTGCACTCGAGAGGGTGTGGGAGAGTAGGTCGCCGCCGGTCTTTTGAGAGAGGCCCCGTTCGTATTGAGCGGGGCCTTTTTCGTTGGTAAGAGTGCGTGGTTGGGGCCTCGTCCTCGAGGCCGGCGCTTCGCCCGGACAACGCGAACGTCATCGATCTAACGAGAAACACGGCGCGACCAATCACTTCGTTATCTCCGTGTTGCGGATCAGGGGAGGAGCTTTCCGCGGTACGTCCGGCTCAGCTTCAAACGAGTGCCGTCGATTAGAACTACTTGGTAGCTCCCTCGCCAGTCAGGTTCGATCTCCTTGATGCGATCGAGATTTACGATCGTCGACCGATGGATGCGCGCAAAGCGGTTGGGATCAAGATCGTGCTCCAGTTTGGTAAGCGTCATGCGCAGCAAATGGGTGCTCTTCTTAGTGTGGAGCTCGACGTAGTTCCCGGCAGCCTGAATCCAGTTGATTTCGTTTACGTCGAGCAGCCGATACTTGTCACCGTGTTCGACGGTGATACGACGGAGCGTTCCACCCGTCCCCTCTTTTGGTGGTTCTCCGGAATCGATGGGCGCGCCTCGATCGCGTAGCAGGTCCATGAGGCGTCGGTGTCGAACGAGATCGTCCGATCGCGCGATCTCGAGTCGTGCACGACGGAGGGCCTGCTGAAAGCGCTCAGCGGTCACCGGTTTGGTTACGTAGTCCAGCGCGTGGGCATCGAACGCCCTCAACGCATACTCGTCGTGAGCGGTTACGAACACGACGACGGGGATCGGCATCTCTTTGCCGATGCTGGAAAGGACCTCGAACCCATCCATGCCCGGTATCTGGATGTCGAGGAAGACGAGATCCGGTCGGTGGGTCAGAATCGCGTCGACGGCATCGACCCCATTCTCCGCTTCACCGATAATCTCGATATCGTGTTCATTGCCGAGCCGGGTGCGCAACCCGTCCCGAGCCAGTGGCTCGTCGTCGACGATCAGCGTGCGGATCACGTCGACCGGTATGGGAGGCGTACCGTAACTGAGGCCCCACCTTCGTCGGACGTCCCGATCGTCAGCTCGGCGTCCGAGCCGTACAGTTCCGCCAGCCGGCCGCGAGTGTTTTGCAGACCAATGCCTTCCTGCGCCGCCGGCGGTTTTGAGAAGCCGGGGCCCGAATCGTGTACGGTCAGCCGAACCGTGTGGTCGATTCGGTCGGCGACGATCCGGATGCAGCCTCCGGTTGGGTCGGCCATGACTCCGTGCAGAACAGCGTTCTCTACGAGGGGTTGAAGAACGAGGCTCGGGACGAGTGCATCCTTGACGCTGCTGTCGACCTCCCGCTCGATCTTGAGCCGCTCACCGAACCGCGTGCGCATGATCGCCTCGTATCCATCGAGAAGTTCGAGTTCTTGCGATAGCGGGATCTCTTGGGCGAGATCGTCATCGAGCGAGAGACGGAGCAGATCGCTCAGCTGGCCGATCGCGTCGGCCGCCGCGTCGCGGCTCCCCCGAAGCGCGAGGGTCGAGATCGCGTTCAGTGTATTGAAGAGAAAATGGGGATTGAGTTGTCCCCGGAGCGTCTGCAGGCGGGCCTTGGTCAGCCGTGTTTCGAGGCGGGCGGCCGACAGTTCTCGCTCGCGTCCCTCGCGATAGTACTCGTAGGCTTGGGTGGCGCCGACGATCGCCCAGTATGTGACGACGTCAAGGGCGAAGAAGTAGCGCAGCTGGAAGACGAAAGAGTCCCAGAAGTTTTCCTGGAGTCCAGGTCCGATTGTGCGAACTAGCCCCGCCCCCGCGAGATGCGCGGTCGCGAAAATCAGGCTCGCGACGATGTGGGTCGGGAGGTTGCGTCGCCACCGCCCTCTGTCCAACCGTAAGCGTCGGGCCAAATACAGCGTTGGGAGTGTGATCGTCGCGAGAACGAGCCACGTGGGTAGCGTGGTCAGTGCGAACGCGATCGTCACCGGTTGCCCCTGGAGCGCCGCCCCGGCGTAGATCTGCGTCGCTTCGAGCAATCCCAGAAGAAGCGCCACTCCAAATACGGCAGCTGCGGTTAGCCGGAAACTCACCGCGTGATTGTAGGGACCTCTGGCGGTGGAATCAATCGTGCTCTCCGGCCCCGTTTTCGTCCTACCCAGCTGCTCTTCACACCGCGAGACATCAGTTCATCCCAAACTCCTTGATCCCGCTCCACGTCGTGTGCTTTACTTGGTTCCGCACCGATCGTCGATCCTTGCCCTGGCAGGACGTGGGAGTCGTTGCATCTGAACGGAGGTCTTGCGTGACAGATCGTCTTCATCCGATCGTGATCGCCGCAGTTCTGGTTCTGCTGCCGATCGCAAGGCCACTCGCGGGGCAACAGGTCGCACCGGTTCGAATCGATCGGATCACCGATCCAATCAATCTCGACGGTCGCCTGGATGAAAGCGTGTGGCAGGAAATAGCGCCGTTTCCACTCGTCATGTTCACGCCAATTGCGGGCAATGTGCCGACTGATCAAAGCGAGATAAGGCTCGCTTACGACGACGTGTATCTCTACGCGTCAGGCCGCTTTCTCGTATCCGATCCGGCTCAGATCCAGGCTACGTCGCTGACGCGTGACGTGTTCGGCGCGGACGATCTGTTTCGGATCGTCCTCGACACGTTCGACGACAACGAGAACGCGGTGGCCTTTAGCACAACACCCGAGGGCGTTCGTATCGACTTCTCGATCTCGGACGACGGTGAGGTGCAAAACTACGGCTGGAACACATTCTGGGATGTGGCAGCCGAGCGAACGCCAGAAGGATGGTCCGCAGAGATGCGGATTCCGCTCTCTAGCCTACGGTTTCAAGAGTCACCGAGCGGTGTTCGAATGGGGTTGACCGTGGCGCGCTACTCAGCGGGAAAGAACGAGCTGGCCACCTGGCCAGCGCTCTCACCGGAATGGGCAAACGCCGAGTTCCGTCCGTCGATCTCAGGTCAGATCCTTCTCGACGGTGTGACCGGTCGGCGCCCGTTCTACGTCACACCGTACGCGCTCGGCGGCTCGTCAAGAAGCGCCGTGCTGGCGGCCGATCAGCCGGCGTTTGATCACGAAGATGACGGGACCGCGGAAGCGGGCGTCGATGTCAAGTACGGTTTGACCCCGAACCTGACCCTCGATGTCACGGTCAATACCGACTTCGCCCAGGTCGAGGTCGATGACGAACAGGTAAATCTGACGCGCTTCAGTCTCTTCTTTCCTGAGAAGCGTCAGTTTTTCCTCGAGCGCGGCGGGGTCTTCTCGATCGGTACCGGAGGCCCAACCGACGGCAGTCTTTTCTTTCACAGTCGTCGGATTGGTCTCGCGCCCGATGGAAACCCCCTACGGTTGTATGGCGGCGCTCGCCTCGTCGGGCGGGTCGGCGACTGGGACGTCGGCCTGCTCGATATGCAGAGTGAAACGGCAGACTTGACGTCGACGGAGAACTTGGGAGCATTCCGTCTGAGTCGCCGGGTGTTGAACGACGAGTCTGACGTTGGGGTGATGGTGACTACGCGGCTCGGCGAGGATGGGCGTAACGACGCCGCATACATCGGCGACGCTCGGTTGCGGTTCCGCCGTAATGACTATCTCGTCGTCCAGGCAGCCCAGAACCAGAACGAAGCGACCGATGGAAGCGGTGTAGACGCTGCGATGTTCCGGGTTGCCTGGGAGCGGCCGAGCACGCTCTTCAGTCAGGGCTGGGGCTACCACTTTGGCGCCAAATTCTCGGGACGCGACTACGCCCCCGGGCTCGGATTCACACCCCGCCGTGATTTTCAGCATTACATCGCGAATGTGCGCTACGGCTGGTTTCCGAAGACGTCGATCTTCCGGAGCATCCAGCCCAGCGTGAACGTCTCCACATATCTCAGGAATCTCGACCAGTCGCTCGACAGCTCGATGGCCGCGTTGTTCGTCAACTACTCACTCAAGTCGGGTGCCACGGGTTGGATAGGGGTGATGCGGCGCGAGGAAGATCTGCAGTCGCCCCTGCCGTTCGCCGACGATGTCGTCGTGCCCGAGGGCCGGCACGATTTCACGCAGGTCCAGTTCGTGTACCAGCCTTCGATCGGGAGTCTATTCGGCGTCGATGTCAGCGCCGTGGGGGGAGAGTTCTTTGACGGCACGCAGTTCGATCTCGGGCTCGGCCCGAGGTGGAGCGTGTCTGAGCATCTCGAACTCGGGGCCGAGTACAATATCAGCCGGATCCGATTCGACGACCGAGATCAGGCTCTCGATGCGGACATCGTTCGCTTGCGGGCTAAGTCGGCGATCAACGCTCGCATCTCGACGAACGTGTTCGTGCAGTACAACCGAGCGGCCGACGCGGTCTCGAGCAATGTCCGCTTTCGCTACCACTTCGCCGAGGGTAAAGATCTGTTCATCGTGTACAACACGCGGCTGAACACCGACCGCGATCGTCTCGATCCGAGACTCCCGCTCGAGCAAGAGCGAACGTTGCTCGTCAAGTGGACCTACACGTGGGGCAGTTGATGAGTAAACCGGGGAGTACTGGGCGGTGAGCTAGTTCGCGTTACCTTCGGACCTCTTCGACGGCATCAATGGCTCGGAACGAGGAGGAGCGATGACAGGGTTCTTTTCGTGGGTCGTTATCGGCCTTCTGGCTGGTATGCTGGCCAAGCTGATCAAGCCCGGCCGGCAACGAGGGGGTTGTATCCTGACGACGTTGTTGGGTGTAGCTGGTGCTTTGATCGGCGGATTTATCGGTCAGTTGTTGAACTTTGGCAGCATGGAAGTGCTCTCATGGCGGGGTCTTGGCCTGGCGACGGTGGGCGCGTTGCTGCTCCTCTTTGTTTTTGGGTCGTTCTTCAACAAGAAGTAAAAGCGCGCGCCGCGGGTAGCGCGACGCACGCCATGTTCGGAACCTGACGAGCGAGCCTACGCCGCGCGGGCGATCCCGTGTGCGCGGCAAACGCCGTCCAGAAGCTGGTTGATGGCATCAAGCGCGATCGCGGCGCCGGCCTCGGCTTCCGCGGCGTCTTCGCCAGTCGTCACGCGGTTGGCGAGCAACTCCCGGGTCTCGCCGGCGTGCTCGACGTCGAGCGTGCGGTGCACCTCGAAATAGTCGGTCGCTGGCGAGCCGCTGACCCCGTAATGCTTCTCTAGACCGTCGATCTTCTCGGTCGCGACCGCGGGAACCATCGCCTCGTAGGCGTAGAGCGCCCCCAGGCCACGGGCCACGGGGCCGTTGCTCACCGCCCGGCGAAACGCCTCCACTGCGAAGCTCGTCTCGGGCAGTGAGTCGGTGCTCTCGGCTTCCTCAGCGTCGCATCCCACGGCCGCAGCGAACCGCAGCCACAGACCCGGGTGGTGTTCGGGGCCCTCCTCCTCGTCGCGCAGGTTCTTGAGCAGGACTTGCCGCGTGTCTAGATCCTCACAACGCGAATGGAGCGCCGAGATGTAGGTCGGAAAGGCCTTGACGTGTTGGTAATACTGACCGGCATACGTCCGAAGCGCTTCCGGAGCGAGCGTTCCATCCTGCCACGCGCGATAGAAGGGGTGCTTCAGGATATGGTGTTCGTCGATCAGAGCATCGATCCGAGCCAAGAAGTCTTGCGGCATCATCGCCTCCGCTGGGGGTGTCAATCGAGCATGATGGGCACAAAAACTCGACCCCGAATCTACACTACCGCGACTGGACGTGCTCGATGAGGTGTTGCCCGATGGCAGCGTCGGTCTGGACCCCGCCAAACGCCTCGGCACCGGGTCCGGTAGCGAAGATCGGAACCAGTTCGGCGGTGTGGCCTTCGGTGAGGTAACCACCGATCAATACGTCGTCTTCGTCAGGGAAAACCGAGAATCCACCCGTTTCGTGATCGGCGGCGACGACGATCAGCGTCTCGGGATGCGCCGCCTGATAATTGAGGGCGCGTCGGATCGCTTGATCGAAGTGGGCCATTTCGGCGGCGATCACGTCCAGTGGCGCGTTGTCGTGTCCGCGCTCGTCGGTTTGCTCGGTCTCGACCAGCAGGAAGAATCCGTCGGGATCACGGTCGAGGATCTGGAGCGCTGCCGTGGTCATGGTTGCCAGTGATGGGTCGCGGCTGGATGCGGTGGCGTTCAGGATGTTGAACAGGCCCAGCACGTTGGAGAGCGTGTCGAGCGGCAGCTCGCGCAGCCGCGACGGATCCCTGATCAACGTGTAATGATCGCCAAAACGGGGCTCGGCCTCGAGCACGCCCTGAGCGTCACCAAGCAGCACTTCGATGCCATGGTTCGCCATCTGATTGGCGATCTGAGGGTACGCGCGACGGTCGCTGGAATGAGCCGCGAACGCCGCCGGGGTGGCGTCGATCAGCTGGGCCGTGGTGACGATCCCGGTCGCCAGGCCGGCCTCCTGCGCGAAATCGATCACCGAAGGTCGCGGCAACGAGTCCGGCCCCACCCCGATCCCCGAGTAGAACGTGCGCATCCCGATCGCCAGCGCGGTGGCGGCCGAGGCGCTCTCGGGCCGATTGCTGGAGGTGTTGCCGGAACGCATCAGGCCGACCACTGGGAACCGCTCAACCGCGGGTGGCTGGGAGGCGCTCAAGAGCGCGCTCCAGTAACCCACGCCGGCCCCGTCGGCGATAAACAGGATGAGCCGAGTCGGGGTCGCTTGCGATTGATCGGCGGCTAGACTTGG
>JBDHFX010000089.1:0-10634 GCA_039590215.1 Gemmatimonadota bacterium
TGAACCTGCGCGGTCAGGGCGAATACTACATCGCCGGGGTCCTGAATCCGGCGCTTCTGTTTCGCGACTTCGTCGTGGTGTTGGATTACGCCCACCGACGGATCGAGCTGCGCCGCAACGATGCCGAAAGCCAGCCCTACGCGGAACGAACCACCCGGCTCAGAAAAACCGTCATCCCGTTCACGTTCGATGCCAACGCGGTTTGGCCGTTGATCCCGGTAAGCCTGGATGGGGCTCGAAGCTTGCCGTTCATCATCGACACTGGTGCGAGCGACATCCTGATCGGTCGGCGAATGGCGGGCGTTCTGCGCGTCGATCCGGACAGTTTCGTGGCTTCGGCGGCGGATCATACGGGCGAGGCCCTTCGGGCGATCTTGATCGACTTGCCGGTCGGCTACCCCTGGGGCGTGGCCGCCCAAGGCATCCTGGGTTTTCCGTTCTTTCGCGGAAAGCGACTCGTTTTCGACTATCGGGCGATGATGCTGGTAATCGAGAGCTGAGACGACTACCTTTAGTGCTACTTTGGCAGCCTTGATTGTTTGAGGCTGCCCTACAAAGCGTTCTGTGCCTCCCTTGAGATCGATCGGGGGCACGATGTCATCGTTTCGATTTGAAAGAGTGTTTAGAACATTGAGCTCTCACTACCTACCACCGTACGACGCGACTCGCGGGTTTCGAATGCACCCGCATCGTTTTCTGAGTTCGAACGTCGCCGAGATCCATCGCGACGCCGGCACACGAACGAGGTCGCACGGCTCGACACGCGCTCCACACGGAGTTTGTCTGCAGATCGGGCCGGGTTTCTGACAACGGTGTAGTGGTGTGACGGCTCGCACTGTCGCCCGCGGGTGGCGGTGTCCAAGCCGGAGAAAACCATAGATGTCCCACCATACGCGCGGGCGGGTCCGCCGCCCATGAAGCGCGAGATACTCGTAAACGTCACCCCCAAAGAAACCCGAGTCGCGATCCTCGAGGACGACCTGCTGGTCGAACTCCTCGTTGACCGTGAAGAGGAGGAGCGCCATGTCGGCGACATCTACAAGGGGTTGGTAACCGCCGTTCTTCCCGGGATGCAGTCGGCGTTTATCGACATCGGGATGGCCAAGAGTGGCTTTCTCCACGTGTCGGATCTGGCCGGAGGTGACTTTCAGGGCGAGGAAGACGACGATGACGACGGCAACGACCGACGCCGCGGGCGCCGGGGGCGCCGGGGCCGGGGTCGGGGTCGAAAGGGGTATGACGGGCCGGTCATCCAGGACCAGCTGAAGCGCGGCCAGGAGATCATCGTGCAGGTCACCAAGGAAGCGATTTCCACCAAAGGCCCGCGACTGACCGGACAGGTTTCCTTACCCGGACGCTTCTTGGTCTTCATGCCCGGCATCGACCACGTCGGCGTGAGTCGGAAGATCGACGATCGAGCCGAGCGTGCACGTTTGAGGCGGTTGCTGCACGAGGTCAAGCCGAAGGAAGGTGGACTGATCGTGCGGACCGTCGGAGAGGAAACGAACGAGGCCGGATTCGAACGGGAGATCCGGAGCCTGGTCGACACGTGGCGGAAGGTCCGTAACAAGTCAGGTCGAGTGAAAGCGCCTTCGCTGCTCCATCAGGAGGCTGAGCTGACCAGCGGCCTCATTCGAGACATTTTCTCGGAGAAAGTCGACCGGCTGGTTATCGACAATCGGCAACTCTACACGCAGGTGCGCCGATACCTGAAGAAGGTCTCGCCCGATCTCGTCAGTCGGGTACAGTTGTACTCCGACCGCATCCCATTGTTTGACGCCATGGGTATCGAGCCCGAGATCGAGGTCGCGTTCCAGCGAACCGTCCCGCTCAAGTCGGGTGGGTCGATCGTTATCGAAGCCACCGAGGCGCTGGTGTCGATCGACGTCAATACGGGGCGCTACACTGGTAAGAAGAACCCCGAGGCGACGATCCTGAAGACCAATCTCGATGCCGCTCGAGAGATCGCGCGACAGCTAAGGTTGCGGGACATTGGCGGTATCATTGTGTGCGATTTTATCGACATGGAGCTAGCGGCTAATCGCAAGAAGGTGTTGCAGGAGTTCAAAAGCTGGCTGGGTCGGGATCGAGCCAAGACCAAAGCCTTCGAGGTGAGCGAGCTGGGGCTGATCGAGATGACTCGGCAACGTCGGCGTCCAAGCCTGCATCAGAGCGCCACGGAAGTGTGTGAGGAGTGTGATGGTGCCGGCAGTATCCTCCAGTTCGGGACCATGGCCAGAAAGGTCGAGCGCCAGCTGCGCCGGGTCGGGTTGGAGGGCAAAGAGAAGAAGATCCTGGTGGAGGTTCATCCGGCGGTCGCTTTGTTCCTGCTCGAGGAGGAAAAGGACACCTTCGATCGCATCAAAAAGCACTTCGGATTCGAGGTTCAGGTTCGGGACGATCCACTCCTGAGACGCGACGATTTCGACCTGCTGGCGATGCCCGGTAGACGCCCGATAAAGGTCGACCTTGGCTGACCCAAGTCCTTGACGGCCATCCCTTTGGGGGCTAAACTGAAAATCCTCGTTATATCGTTTCCTGGACCCAGATCGAGTTGAGAGAGATGCGCGCCATTATCGAGACGGGCGGCAAGCAGTTTCACGTCGCTCCAGACGACACCATACGCGTTCCATCCCTGCGTGGAGAACCAGGCGAGAGCGTGACCTTTGATCGTGTGTTGTACGCCGCCAAGGATGGAGAGGTACGGTACGGAACCCCGCGTGTGGAAGGGGCACAGGTGACGGCCGAGATCGTCAAGCACGGGCGGGGCAAGAAGATCATTGTGTTCAAGTTCAAGCGGCGCAAGCGGTATAGGAGAAAACAGGGGCACAGGCAGAATTTCACGGAGCTGAGGATCACCGATGTGTCAGTGGCAGCTGGCACTTCCAAAGCTCGAGCGAAGGCGACGGACGCCGAGAGCGAGGGTGCTTTCGCGTGCCCAGAATGCGGTCGGGGGTTTGAAACCGAGCGCGGCATGAAGCTGCACCACTCCCGATCCCATAAGTAGTCGCCAGGAGGAGTTCAAATGGCTCATAAGAAGGGACAGGGGGCATCGCGGAACGGTCGTGATAGTGCCGGCCGCCGTCTCGGCGTCAAGCGGTTTGGCGGTCAGGCGTCCACCCCGGGACGAACGTTGGGAGGGGCAAGGACGATACCTTGTTTGCGTTGACCGACGGCACGGTGAGGTTCGATCGCGTGCGCGGCAATCGACGCCGGGTATCCGTTCTCGCCGCTGACTAGTGGCAAACTTTTCCAATTCAAAACTCACCGTAGTCGGAGCCGGCCACGTCGGCGCGACTACTGCGCAGCGTCTGGCCGAGCTGGAGCTCGCCCGCGAGGTCGTGCTTCTAGATATCATCGAGGGCATGCCGAAGGGGAAGGCGCTCGACCTTTGGGAGGCAGCGCCGGTTGTAGGCTATGACACGCGGTTGATCGGTGGCACCGACTACGCTCTGGCCGACGGGTCGGATCTGGTCATCGTCACGGCGGGGCTGGCTCGACAGCCAGGCATGAGCCGGGATGATTTGCTGAAGAAGAATGCCGAGATCGTTCAGGGGGCCACTACCGAGATTCGTGACCGATGCCCCGATGCGATCGTGATGGTGGTTTCCAACCCGCTCGACGTCATGTCGTACGTCACACTCAAAACGACTGGTTTCGATCGCCAACGGGTCATCGGCATGGCCGGTGTGCTCGACACCGCCAGATTCCGTTCCTTTATCGCCCTCGAGCTTGACGTGTCGGTTCGCGACGTCACCGCGTTTGTGCTTGGCGGCCACGGCGATTCCATGGTGCCGTTGCCACGCTACTCGACGGTGGCTGGAATCCCACTGCCTCACCTGCTATCAGATGAGCGGATCGAGGCCCTGGTGGAAAGAACCCGGATGGGCGGTGGTGAAATCGTCAAGCTCCTGGGGACGGGTAGCGCCTACTACGCGCCATCAGCCGCGGTGGTCGAAATGGCCGAGGGAGTGCTGAGAGATCAGAACCGGATCCTTCCCTGCGCGGCGTGGCTACAGGGTGAGTACGGGCTATCGGACGTGTACGTCGGAGTGCCGGTCAAGCTCGGCGCGGGCGGAATCAAGGAGATCGTCGAGGTCGAGCTCACGGGCGAGGAGAGGAAAGCGCTGCACGCTTCCGCCGCCCACGTTAAGGAGACGATGTCGAAGCTGAACCTGTAGTCGCCCATTGGCCACATGCTGGGCAACCTCAAAATCTTTCAGGGACCCGAGAAGCTGAACTCGTACGCCGAGTTCTTGCGCGAGGTCGGAGCTCCGGTTTTGGGCCGTGGCGAGTTCTTGTGGATCGCCCGGATCGTCTTGCTGGCCGCGGTCGCGATTCATATCGTGGCTTCCGCACAACTCACCCGACAGAGCCGGGCAGCACGTCCCGTTGGTTATCGCAACACACCACACGAGGAATTCAGCTACGCCTCACGGACGATGCGCTGGGGCGGAGTGATCATTGGCCTGTTCGTCGTGTATCACATTCTGCACTTCACGTCGGGCTCTGTTCACAGCGACTTCATCCCCGGTGACCCCTATCACAACCTCGTCGTAGGCTTTCAGTCGTGGCCGGTGGCCCTGGCGTACATCGCGGCCGTCGTGATGCTTGGGTTTCATCTTTACCACGGCGTGTGGAGCACGACCCAGACGTTTGGAGTGAACAACGGGCGAATTGATCGCCTTCGACGCCCTGTGTCGCTGGTCCTAGCCGTCGTTATCGTCGTCGGTTATGTCGTGGTTCCGGTCTCGATTCTCGCCGGCTGGGTCACGTGATCGGAATGAGAGGTCCTCGATGAAGCTCGATGCTCGCATCCCCGATGGTCCGCTGGCCGAGAAGTGGGAGCGGCACCGCTTCGAGATGAAGCTGGTGAACCCGGCCAACAAGCGGAAGCACAGGGTGATCGTCGTCGGCGCCGGTCTGGCTGGTGGCTCGGCGGCGGCGACCATGGGCGAGCTCGGCTACGATGTTGATGCGTTCTTCTTCCACGACAGCTCGCGTCGCGCTCACAGCATCGCGGCCCAAGGGGGGATCAACGCGGCCAAGAACTACCAGCACGACGGAGACAGTGTGTTCCGGCTGTTCTACGACACCATCAAGGGCGGCGACTTCCGATCGCGCGAGGCCAACGTCTACCGCCTGGCCGAGGTGAGCAACGAGATCATTGACCAGGCGGTTGCTCAGGGCGTGCCGTTCGCCCGCGAATACGGCGGGTCGCTGGACAACCGGTCGTTCGGAGGAGCCCAGGTGTCGCGCACCTTCTACGCCCGCGGGCAGACGGGCCAGCAGCTCCTGCTCGGCGTCTACCAGGCGCTCGAGCGGCAGGTTCAGGCCGGTCGGGTGCGGATCCACAGCATGCACGAGATGCTCGATGTGATTGTCGTCGACGGGCGGGCCCGGGGGATCGTGACCCGCAACCTCGACAACGGCGAGATCCGCTCCTGGACGGCTGACGCGGTCGTGCTCGGTACCGGTGGCTACAGCAACGTTTTCTACCTCTCGACAAACGCTATGAAGTGTAACGTGACGGCAGCGTGGCGCGCGTACCGGCGCGGTGCCGGGTTCGCCAACCCGTGCTTCACGCAGATTCACCCGACGGCCATCCCGGAGACCGACGAGTTCCAGTCGAAGCTCACCCTGATGAGCGAGTCGCTGCGCAACGATGGGCGCATCTGGGTGCCGAAAAGGAAGAGTGACGAACGGTCGCCGGACGAGATCCCCGAGGCCGAGCGCGATTACTTTCTGGAGCGCATGTATCCGGCGTTCGGCAACCTGGTGCCACGCGATCTGGCCTCGCGGCGTGCCAAGGAGATGTGCGACTCCGGGCACGGCGTCGGCCCCACCAGACGGGGCGTGTACCTCGACTTCACCGAAGCCATCGAGCGACTCGGCCGTGACGCCATCGAAGAGCGATACGGCAACCTGTTTCAGATCTACGAGCGGATCACCGGCGAGAACCCGTATGGCGACCCGATGCGTATCTACCCGGCGCCGCACTATACGATGGGCGGGCTGTGGGTCGACTACAATCTGATGAGCACGCTGCCCGGCCTGCATGTGATTGGCGAAGCCAACTTCTCCGACCACGGCGCCAACCGGCTCGGCGCCAGCGCCCTCATGCAGGGACTGGCCGACGGCTATTTCGTGCTGCCGTTGACGATCGGCGACTACATCGCGCGCCACGAGTTCAGCGACATCCCCGACGATCATCCCGACGTGCGGCGCACCGAGGACGAGGTGCGAGACCGCATCGCCCGACTGGTGGGGCTCGACGGCTCGCGGACCGTCGACTCGATCCACCGTGAGTTGGGCCGGCTGTTGTGGGAGAAGTGCGGCATGTCGCGAAACGCAGGCGGGCTCGAGGAGGCCCTGAACCGCATTCCCGAGCTGCGCGAGGAGTTTTGGAACAACGCCAAGGTCGTGGGCTCCGATCGGGGCATCAACGAGGGGCTCGAGAAGGCCGGACGAGTAGCCGATTTCTTCGACCTCGGCGAGCTCATGTGCCGTGACGCGCTGGCGCGCGAGGAGTCGTGCGGCGGCCACCTACGGGAGGAGTATCAGACGCCGGAGGGCGAAGCCAGACGCGACGACGAGCGGTTCACTCACGTTACCGTTTGGGAGTATACGGGTCCCGGCAGTCAGCCGCGCGAGCATCGCGAGTCGCTGTCGTTCACCGAGGTGTCGCCCAGTCAACGGAGCTACAAGTGAGATCCAGTCGGAAGGAATGAACGCGTAATGAAAGTCACCCTGCACGTGTGGCGGCAGGAGTCACCCGAGGCCGAAGGTCGCTTCGAGACGTACCCCGCGAACGACGTCAGCCCGGACATGTCGTTCCTCGAATTGCTCGATGTTGTCAACGAAGGCTTGATCGAGCGTGACGTCGAGCCGATCGCGTTCGAGCACGACTGCAGGGAGGGCATCTGTGGATCGTGCGGCGTCGTCATCGACGGCAGCCCGCACGGCCCGCACGAGGGCACGGCAACGTGTCAGCTCCACATGCGAAGCTTCGCCGACGGTGATGAGCTGTGGATCGAACCGTGGCGCGCGCGCGCTTTCCCGATCAAGAAGGACCTAGTCGTCGATCGCAGCGCGCTCGATCGGATCATCGAAGCCGGTGGCTTCATCTCGGTCAACACCGGCGCCGCGCCCGATGCCAACGCGATCCCGATCCCCAAGGCCGCCGCCGACGACGCGCTCAACGCCGCCACGTGTATCGGGTGCGGCGCGTGCGTCGCGGTCTGCCCCAACGCCTCGGCGATGCTCTTCACCTCCGCTAAGGTCGCCCACCTCAACATGCTGCCACAGGGTCAGCCCGAGCGCTGGTCGCGGGTCACGCAAATGGTCGAGCAAATGGAGACCGAAGGGTTCGGCAACTGCACAAACCACGGCGCCTGCCAGATCGCGTGTCCCAAGGAGATCAGCGTCGACTTCATCGCCTGGCTCAACCGCGACTACTTAAATGCGCAGCGCAAGGTAGGGTAGGCAGCTCAGTCGGTTCGGGGTCCGACGAACGTCGCGATCTCGTCGAGCGGCTTGCGCTTGATGTCGGGCACGACCGCTCCCTCGGCCGGGTAACCCACGACCAGCAGCAAGAACGGTCGTTCCGTCGAGGGCCGATCGAGCATCTCGTTGAGGAACCCCATCGGGCTCGGTGTGTGGGTGAGGGACACGAGCCCGGCGTGATGGATGGCGGTGATGAGGATGCCGGTCGCGAGCCCCACCGACTCCGTGGCGTAGTAGTGCGGAAACGTTGTGCCGTCGGGGCGTACACCGTGACGCCGGATGAAAACCGCGATCAGGCATGGAGCGCTCTCTAGGAACGGCTTCTGGTCGTCGGTCCCGAGCGGCCTCAACGCGTCGAGCCACTCTTTGGGTGCGCGATGGGCGTAGAACTCGCGCTCCTCCGCTTCGGCGGCATCACGGATCTTGCGCTTGGTCTCGGGATCGGTGATAACGACGAAGTGCCAAGGTTGCAGGTTTGCGCCGCTCGGCGCTGTCCCGGCGGCCCGCAAGCACTCCTCTATGACGGCTGGCGGGACCTCGCGATCGGAGAACTCTCGCACCGTGCGCCGCCGCTCCATTTCGACGCGAAACGCGTGAGCTCGTTCCTGCATCTCGGCCGGTGTGTACTCGCGGTATTTGGCCAGCGGTATGAAGCGCGGCTCGTTCACTGGGGCAAGAACTCTGCGGGAACGGGATTGTCGACTCGCTCCGAGTCCCAAGTGGCGTGGGTGATCCACCACCGCGCGCCATCGTGGAAGAGATGGATAAAGTTGATGCCCCGCCCGGTATCGCCATCCTCGGTCGTCCATTCGTAGGTACTGGCCACATCGGCGACGTTGCCGAAATGCCGCGTGACCCGGTGGATCTCCCGTTCCACGAAGCCCGACTCGATCAGGAAGCTGTTCGAACGATCGATAAAATCCTGCTTCGCAATTAGTTGGCCAAAGATCTCACCGTCCGAGCTCACGCTAGTCGGTGTGAACTGGACGTTGGGGGGGTATAGCGTCGCGTCCCGGTCCCATTGTCGCAGCTCCCCCGAAGGCCCGGAGATGACATCGTAGAACGCAGCGATGATGCCATCGATTGACTCGATATCGGCTGCCAGCGGCTCGACCTCGGACACCCGGACGGGGTCCGGGTGGGCTTCCTGGCCATGGACCGACGCGGCCCAAATCGAGCCGTAGCCCGCGACCACCGACAACGTTCGCAAAGCCTTACCAAAGCGCATTATGCCTCCTTAATGGGAACCGAGATAGCGGTTAGTAACCACCGCGTAGCTGTGGCCATTGTGAAAAAGTTCACATACATTCGAAATTCATGTTGGCCGAATATATTCCGGTCGTTTTCCTCCTCTTTCTCGGGGTCGCCGTTGGTGTGGCAATGGTTACGCTGTCGCACTGGCTGGGCCCCAAGACGTCGCGCGATCCAGCCCACGATTCACCGTACGAGTCAGGTATCGTACCGACTGGTGACGCCCGCCGCCGGTTCAACGTGAAGTTCTTCATCGTTGCGATGTTGTTCATCCTCTTCGACGTGGAGATTGTGTTCATTTTTCCGTGGGCGGTCCAGTTTGAGCGGCTGGGCGGGTTTGGGCTCTTTGCGATGATGTTGTTTCTGTTGATCCTCACGATCGGGCTCGTGTACGAGTGGAGGAAAGGGGCATTGGAGTGGGAATGAACTCCGAGCCGACCGACCAGAGCGTATTCACGACCGCACTCGACAAGATGGTGGGTTGGGCGCGATCGGGTTCGCTGTGGCCGCTGCCGTTTGGCACGGCGTGCTGCGCGATCGAGTTCATGTCCGTGGTTTCGTCGCACTACGACTTGGCGCGGTTTGGCGCCGAGGTTGTGCGCTTTAGTCCGCGGCAATCAGACCTGATGATCGTAGCTGGAACGGTGACCGACAAACAGGCTCCGGTGCTCAAGTTGATCTACGAGCAGATGTGCGAGCCCAAGTGGGTTATCTCGATGGGCGTGTGCGCTTCGTCGGGGGGGTTCTATCGCGCCTACCACGTGCTTCAGGGGATCGACGAAGTCGTTCCTGTCGATGTCTATGTGCCAGGCTGTCCGCCCACGCCGGAGGGGCTGATCTACGCGATCATCAAGCTCCAGGAGAAGATTCAACGCGGCGACCCGTCGCGATATCAAAAGACCCAACGCGCGGCTGAGGCTAACGCGGTGCTCGAACCGGCGGGAGCGTAGCGTGGCGCAGTGGATCGCGGACCGGCTCGTAGGAGAATTCGGCGCGGCGGTGGAGCAGGTGAGTGACGATTACGGCGATCTCACCGTTTGGATCAATCGCGATCGTGTGCACGACGTGCTCGCGTTCTGCAAGCACGATGAAAAGCTGGCGTTCAACTTCTGCATGGACGTGACGGCCGTCGATTACAAACCGCTGGGAGGCGACCCACGATTCGCGGTTGTGTATCACTTGTATTCACTGACATCTGGAAAACGGGTACGGATCAAGGTCGGCGTGCCGGAGGACGACCCGGTTGTCGACACCGCCGTCGATGTTTGGAAGGCGACCGATTGGTTCGAACGTGAGGTGTACGACATGTTCGGCATCCGCTTCGAAGGACACCCGAACATGAAGCGCATCCTGTGCCACCAAGACTTCCAGGGGCACCCGCTGCGCAAGGACTACCCGGCCGATCTCAGGTGGCGGAGCCTCCGCCCCGATGGCCTGGCCGATGAGATCGCGCCCGAGGAGATGGATCGGATCCGCCGCCGGGTTCGTCACCGGCTGAGTCACTAACCGAGCAAACTTCGAGGCCCAAGCTGGTTTACCGTGACGCATCGATAAACCCGGAGATCGCTCCGCAAACGACTCCGGTTCCGAAGCAGCACGGCCGTCCGCCGACGGGTGTGTCATGGGACCCGCTCGAATCGCGCGAGGGGACGGGCGCGTCACGAGTGACGATGGAGCGGATGCCGATTATGGAGGACGTCGACCTCGAGGTCGACCCGCTCGCCGAGGAGCTAATGGTGATCAACATCGGGCCGAGCCATCCCGCGATGCACGGGACGTTCAGGCTCAAGTGCTGGCTCGATGGCGAGACGATCGTCAAGGCGATCCCCGAGATCGGATACCTCCATCGCTGCTTCGAGAAGATGAGCGAGATCCAT
>JBDHFX010000090.1:0-16167 GCA_039590215.1 Gemmatimonadota bacterium
GCCGATCGAGGGCGTGCGCCATGTTCTGGCTGTCGCCAGCGGGAAGGGCGGCGTTGGAAAATCGACCGTCGCCGTCAACCTAGCCCTGGCGATCGCCGCCGAGGGACATCGAGTAGGGTTGCTTGACGCCGACATCTACGGCCCCTCGATCCCCACCATGATGGGACTCAAGGGTGCTCAACCAAGCACTGTCGGCAAACGCATTCAACCGTTGACCCGATTCGGGATCGCGCTCATGTCGCTCGGATTCTTGGTCGAGGGCGAGGATACACCGCTGGTATGGCGTGGCCCGATGGTCCACTCTGCCGTTACCCAGTTCCTGCGCGAAGTCGCTTGGGGAGAGCTCGACTACCTGGTTGTCGATTTGCCACCCGGAACAGGCGATGCGCACTTGACGCTGACTCAATCCGTCCAGTTGGACGGTGCGGTGATCGTAACTACCCCGCAGGACATTGCGCTGATTGACGCCAAGAAGGGGCTCAAGATGTTTGACAAGGTCGGCGCTCGCGTGCTGGGCATCGTCGAGAACATGGGCAGCTTCGTTTGCCCGAGCTGTGACGCCGAGCACTCGATCTTCGGACACGGTGGTGGCCGAGCGACCGCGGAGCGATTCAACGTTCCGTTTCTCGGTACAATCCCGTTACATGAGGATGTCACGCCGACCGGCGATAGCGGGGAGCCCGTCATGCAGGCGCTGCCGGATTCGCCGATCGCCGAGCGGTTTCGCGAAATCGCCAGACGCATCATACAGGTGACCGACTAGGGAGCACGCGCGTGACGGACAGCAACCTGGGTCGAACGTCGGTCGTGCCATCAGCGACATCGGCCGACGCGACCAGCCAGGCCCAGCGCCTGCTCGACAAGCTGCTGGCAGCGGTCGACATCGAGAAGCCGGTGGCGATCTACACGCACGACCATCCCGATCCAGACTCAATCGCCAGCGCCTACGCACTGAGTTTTTTGCTCGGTCACAAGCTTTCAATCGAGCCGATCATCGCGTTTGGAGGCACGATCGGCCGTGCCACTAATCGCGCCATGGTTGACCAGTTGGGTGTTCGACTATACCCGCTCGCGCAAGTCCGCCTCGACGATTACGGAACCCACTCGTTGATCGATACGCAGCCCGAAACCGGGAACCACTCGCTACCCAATGATCTCCCGATCTCGATCGCCATCGACCACCACCCAATGCGACCCGAGACCGCAAACGTGAAGTTCGCCGACGTGCGCACCGATTACGGTGCCACCTCGACAATCATGTACTACTACTTGGAGGCCGCCGGAATTGATCTATCGACCAAGCTCGCCACGGCCCTATTAATCGGCATAAAGTCGGATACCCGGGGACTGGAGCGCGAGTCGAGCGAGGCCGATCTCCACGCCTACCTCCAGATCTTCCCCCACGCCGATCTGTCGTTACTGGCGCGGATCGAGAACCCACTCATCCCCAGACGCCACTTCGAGGCGTTTCACGCTGCGCTGGAACGGTCGGTGATCCACGACCAGGCCGTGATCGCCGATCTTGGCGACGCCGACAATCCCGACCTGCTTGCGGAATTGGCCGATTTCCTGGCCCCGCTCGAGCAAGCCGAATACGCGCTCGTCATGGGCCGTCACAAAGGACGTCTCTACCTCAGTTTGAGGACTCGCGACGAGTCCCGAGACGCCGGCGCGGTGATCTCAGCCATCGTCGGTGAGCTGGGAACGGCTGGCGGACACGGGCGGATGGCGGGCGCTCAGATCAACATCGACGAAGATCCGGTGCCGATTCAAGAGATGGTCCGACGTCGTTTTCTGAGTGAACTCGGGCTCGACCCCTCGAGCGCTGGGAAACCACTTATTCGCAACGGCGAAGAATCACGCTCGGCGTCCAGCAGCTAGCGAAAGTTCTCCGTACCTAGCACGCGGTAGCGACCATCACGCCACACGTACATGGCGCTCGAACGACCCGGAAAGACCAGCTCCACAGCCGGCATCTCGATCACCACAGAGCGTTGCGGCCCAATGACCCTATGCCGACCAGGTTGCAACACGCGGAGCTCGACCGGTCCCGGTGGTAGGTTGGTGAACAGCGGATGCGGCGCGAACCGATCCGGCTGGGAGTGAAAGATTACGAATGCCGACCGTTCGGGTCCCTCGACGATGGCGGCCACGTCTTCACGACCGTCGCCGTTGAAATCGCCGCGTACGGTGCGAGCCCGATCGGAGGACAGTCGAAAGTCGGTATGGAACGACCGAATGGCGCGGTCGAGCTGAGCGCTTTGCGCGGGGAGGTGCGATCCGGTCGCCACAATAAGACCAGCGACAATCGGCACCAAGCGAATACGGCGCCTCACTTGAGCCTCCTTTCCGGGGGCAGTCTTATTCTACCCCATAGCCGCAGCCGGGGTTCGACGGGGCTGCTTGGCGAACACGTCAAAACCCGCTATCTTGTCTATATGCTTGGGTTTATCCGAGATCGGTTTGGGGCCATAGAGGGCTTTCAGGTGTTCCTCGAGGAAGCCGACGAGGGCACCTTTGCAGCCACTTCTCCGGCCCTGCCCGGCTACATCGCGTACGGTCAATCCGAGTCGAGCGCGATACGCCGACTAAAGCGCGCCATCCGTCGCAATCTCGATGGCGTCGCCCAAGACCACGTCCGAATATCGGATCACGGCAATGGCCGAGCCAGCCGCCACAAGTCTCACCTGTACCTGCAGCCGCCGCTCACTGCGACTACGAAGATCGTCTTCGCGTCTGTGGCATTGGCCACCTTGGCGCTCATCGCATACGAGCTCAGGCGGCGGGACTAACCCTCGGGCAAGCAGTTCTTCCCGCCGTTCGGTGTGCTCGACCCGGTCGCGCATGACAGAGGCGAATGCCATCGCGAAAACTCGGCCAACCGCTCGACGATCGCATCCTCGATCGACATGGCGGCCCACTTCCCACGCGGCAAGTTGTTGATCAGGATCGAAAAGACCAGTAGCTCCCCGTCGCTGGTCGTCACGTAGCCTGACAGCGCGGAAACACCACGCAGCGTGCCGGTCTTGCTATGCACGTTGCCGCGCACCAAGGGAGAGTCGAGCCGACGCGGATTTCCGTCTTTACCGGCGATCGCGAGCGATTCGTAGAACTCATCGAACAGCGGGTGCGCACGCATCGCCACCAACAGCTCGGCGGTGCGCCGGGCGGTCAGGAGGTTGAGACGGCTGAGACCCGAACCGTCTTCGATCGTCAGCCCATCGGTTTCCAGTCCCAGTCCTTCAAGCACGTCATAGACCACCTCGGCACCACTGGCGAACGATCCGTCGGCTTTGAAGACAGCACCAAGTGTCTTCAGAAGCTGCTCGGCGAAGAAATTTTGGCTTCGCTTATTGATGATCTTGACGATGTCGGACATGCGGGGGCTGGTGTGGCTCACGAGCAAGGTCGCCGACCTCGCTCCCTCCCGTTGCCAGCGGTGCACGACCCGCTCGCCACCCTCGACCTCGATCCCCACTCGCCTCAACCGGTCGGCAAATACCGACGTCGTGTAGAGCGCCGGGTCTTCGACCGAAACCATGTACCGGAGCGGACGACTTCTGAGCGGGATTCGACCACGGACCAAGTAGTCACCGGTTTCCGGCTGGCGCCGTATCCCGATTGAACGGCCACCCCGACGTCCCACGGTGACCGCTTGGTTCGAGATCTCCAGGCGATCGGTATGCGGATAAAAAGTGAGGGCAGGCGGTGCGCCCACCCACCCGCCAGGCTGGATCTCGATCGTGACCACGTTGTCGTTAAACGAGAGCGCGCTCGAACGAGCACCGTACCAGCGCAGCAAGTTTGTGCTGTCCCACCCCGGTGCGATCCGCATATCGTCGAGGTATGTCGCGTCGCCTACAACTGCGCCGGTGACACGACGGATGCCCATTCTCTTGAGGCGGGCTGCGAATCGATCGAAAACATACGTCACGCTATCGCCATGGAAACGACCCGAGAGCGTCGGGTCTCCGCGACCGATCAGGATCAAGTCGCCATCGAGTGTTCCGTCGGGATGGATCTCGCCATCGGCATAAACCGACGTCGTGTACTGAAAATCTGGCCCGAGTCGGTCGAGCGCGGCCGCAGTGGTGTAGAGCTTCATGTTCGAAGCCGGCGTCAGTGGCAGGTCGGCGTTGTGAAGGTAGAGCGGATTGCCGAGGTCGGCGGCGTACACCGCGACCCCGATCCGACCGCCTCGCCGGCGAACGATCGGGTCGAGGAGCTCGGCGATCTCCGCTGAACCGCCATCCTCCACCACACCGTCGCCAACCAAGTCGCCTTGCGCCGTCACGGCGATCGGGAACAAAGCGAGCAAGATCGGCGCAACCAAGAGCGCTACAACGAAACGAGGCCACTTCAGCATGCTACAGCTCCCGCGCGCTCAGCCGACGACTGCCGGCTTGCATCGTCGCAAACAACGCGATCGCCGACACTCCGCCGACCGCGACCAGACCACCGGCTATCCCTCCCCACTCGCCGGCGCCCACACCCCAACCCAGCCACGAGGCCCGGAAGGAGTTGTAGACGGGCCAGGCGAGGACAGTAACCGACGCCAGCACTAGCAATGCACTCATGACCATAAACAGAAACCCCGCGTAGCCGGCGGTCACCTGAGAGCTGTCGGGAGCATCGAACCGCGGATGGGAGGCTCCAAGCCCAACGGCCATTCCTACGATGGCCGCCGACAAGAACAAGACCGTTGCGACCGAGATCACGCTCAGAAGCAACGTCGTCTGGAGCAACGCGTTTGATGGAATCCGCTCCAGAACTTGGCCCACAGTATCTCCCCGATCGTCACCGGGCTGGTCTTGAGTAGCCAGAGCGTATGCCCCTCGAGGCTCACACCGGGGAGAACGAATCGGGCCGCCAATGCGGTGACGACGAAGCCAACCAGGGCGATGTTCAAGAAAGCCAACAGGTCGCGCAGCAAGTAGCCCGTCCCGCCGGCGGCATCCAGCGGAAGCACCCTGAAGTTGTACAGATAGATGGCGATCACCGCGAGCAACAGAAAAAGCTGTGACCACTGGCCCGGGTCGCGGAAGAATGTCGCGACGTCCTTGACGATCATCGCCCGCACGCGTCGCGGGAATGGCCGGGCTAAGAACTGCACTGTGCGACGCCACCACAGCTGGCGCGTCCACTGGACCTGTCGCGCCTCCTGGGACTTCGAGTAACCGGTCCGGAACATTTCGCGAAACACGCCCCCAGCGGCGATCGTCGATACGATCGCACCGACCACCAGCAACGAGCCATACATCGTCACGGCATCCCAGTGCACCGCATTGTATACGCCCAACACTTCACCCAGGACCCGCGCCGCCCAGTACGAAGGCAACCACGGGAGCGTGGGGTTTGATAGGGAGACCAGATACTCAGCCCAGGTCCCAAAGTCCTCGGGCCGGACGAACTCCTCAGGTCGAACCGCGCGTAGGAGGATGACGATGGCAGCTATGAACACCAGCGCGACGAGCGACAGGAGATCTCTCGCGCGCCGGGCGGGAAACAGGTTCACCAACGCGACGGCAACCAAGACGCCGATCGATGTCGTAATCGCAACGCAGCACCCGACTGCTACCACCAACGCCGCGTAGTAACCCAAACCAGCGCCAAAAACGACCCCATAAGCCACCCACACCGGAATGGCGAGAAAGATGGCTGTCCAGGAAGACAGCGTGGCGACTTCGACCAGCTTCACGCGGAACAATCGGCGCAGCGGGATCGGCGCGGCGATCCACATCGGCAGATCGCGCGCCAGGAAAACCTGACCGACGGCCGTGATTAACGCTGAGAAAGCGAGGAACGACAGCCACAGCAGAAACAACAGTGCCAGCAGCTTGGCGGCCAAGATCCGACCCAGGTCGGGATCGACCGTGGTGAAGTGATTCAGCACCCGAACCATGATCAGGTAGAGGCCAGCCCAAAAAACGAGCCCAAGGACGACCGGCACGCTGATCCTGTGGATCCCGCCCGGTCGCTGCTCGCGCTTCAATCCGGCGAGCCGGGGATAGAATAGGGTCGTCACACCAGGGAGCGTTCGTCGATCGACCCACCGCGCTCGGTCAACCCCAGGAAGATCTCCTCGAGCGAGCTGTCTTCCCGACGCGCCTCACGGCGCAACTCGTCGACCGTTCCCAAAGCGATGATCTGCCCACGATGGATGATCGCAACCCGCGTGCACAAAGCCTCGGCGATTTCCAGCGTATGAGTCGAGAGAAACACCGTCTGACCCTTGGCAGTGAGGTTGGATAGCAAGGTCTTCATCCGGCTCTGACTACGTGGATCGAGGCCCACGGTGGGCTCATCGATGATGATGATCTCGGGCTCGTGCAGCAGCGCCGATGTCATAGCCAACTTCTGTCGCATTCCATGGCTATAGGCTTCGATGAGTTCGTCGATCCATTCACTCAGGTCGAACCGCTCGATCAGGTCGCGTGAACGTTCGCGGACCGTCGCCGGGCTCAGGTCGTACAGGTGCCCCACGAATTCCAGGAACTCCGACCCGGTCAGCTTGTCGTACAGAAAAGGTCTGTCGGGGACAAACCCTACTCGACGTTTGACCTCGTACGGGTCCTTCACAACGTCGTATCCGGCAACCTCGACACGACCACCTGACGGCAGCAGTAGACCGGTCATGATCTTGATGGTGGTCGTCTTTCCGGCTCCGTTGGGTCCCAGGAAACCGAACAACTCGCCGGGTTCGATAGTGAGCGAGATCCCGCGCAAGACGGGAAACGCGCCGTACGATTTGGTTAGATCCGTGAGAACGATGCCACTCAATGCCTTGGGTCCCGCGTCGTGGGGTTATCGCGACTCTCGGCAATCGATGACGTCGTCCTCGGTGAGGATCCGATCGACCCCCTGGTCGCGCTCGGTATGTGGAACCCTCTCAACAACTTGCAAGGAGAATGCCAACCCCACGGTCGGGGCTTGGACCGAAGCCAGCCAGCGGTCGTAGAAACCACCACCGAGGCCCAGCCGTTGCCCGGTGCGGTCAAATGCAACGCCCGGCACGACCACCAGGTCGATCTCGGCCTCCAGGACGCGATTCGCACGGGCTGGATCGGGCTCCCAGAGCCCGACCGGGCTGCGCGTCAGCTCATCCAGCGAGCCGATCTCGAGCCCCACCATCTCCGGTGGCTCGTAGGCCACGATTCTGGGGACTGCGACCCGTTTGCCCTCGGCCAGCGCTCGGCTCGCGACGTCGTGGGTCGGCACCTCGCCTGGGAGGGCGTCGATGTAGAGGTGGACTGTGCCGGCCCGCTGGAACTCCTCGAGCTCGACAAGCCGCGCGGTGATCGCTCGCCCCAACCTGGCCTGGAGGCGCGGGTCGAGGGCCGAGCGGGCCCGCAGCATGCGTTTTCTGAGCGCACTCTTGGCCGCCGCCACACCGTCGCGATCGGCCATGGGTTGGTCCGGACTACGTCCGCTTGACGTGAATGGTCAGCCCGTCCACGGCAGTGACTTCGACCTCGGTGCCGGACTCGAGTGGCTCATCGGCCCGTGCCTTCCACAGCTCGCCATGGACCAGGACCTGACCTGAAGGGTCGATTTCCCGTCGCACCACGCCGCGCTCGCCAATCAGTCCCTCGCGACCGGTCGTCGGTTGTGTTCGCCATGTACGGTACGCAAGCCCGAGAGCGATCACAAAGAACCCGGCAGTCACCACGACGGCGCCAAGCACGAACGCGATGATGCCACTGACGGTCAGCAGTCCGTAGCTCACGATCTTCACCTCGGCGATAAACAAGACCAGAGAGAACAAGAGCAGCAGCACGCCGACATAGTTGACCGGCAGCGCCTGGAGGGCGAAAAACGCCAACAGCAGCGAGATCACCCCTGCCACGCCGGGCAGAATCGCGCCCGGGTTCATGAGCTCGAAGAAAATGCCGTAGATGCCGATCAACATCAGGATGAACGCGATATTCGGGTTGGCGATCGCATCCAGGATCCGAAACCTGAGGCCTTTGGGGATCTCCCGAATCTCGGCCTGGGCGGTGACCAACGTGACGGTACGATCCAGCACCTCGACTTCGCGGCCGTCGATCTCATCGAGCAGCTTGGCGAGGTTCGGTACGATGAGATCGATGACGTTTAATTCGAGCGCTTCTGTCTCGGTGATCGCATCGGCCTCGCGCACTGCGCGCTCGGCCCATTCAGCGTTGCGGCCCCGCTTTTCGGCAATCGTTCGAATGAACGCCACGGTGTCGTTCAAGATCTTGCGTTCGAGATCGGTTTGGCCCTCGAGCTGTTCTTCAGCCACCGAATCGGCCGGAGCCGGTCCGCCAGGCGCGATATCCCCTCCGCCAATGTTGATCGGTGTCGCCGCGCCGATGTTCGTGCCCGGCGCCATCGCGGCCACATGCGCGGCAAGCGTGATGAAAACCCCGGCCGAGCCGGCTCGAGCCCCACCGGGCGAGACGTAGACGACCACAGGAACACGGCTGGCGAGCATCGCCTGAATAATGTCGCGTGTCGAGTCGACCAGACCGCCGGGTGTGTCGAGCTCAATGATCAGCGCATTGGCGCGTTCGTCCTCCGACTGGGCGATGGCGTCGATCAGAAACTCGGCCGACGCCGGCTGAATCGCGCCATCGATCTCGACATGGAACACGAAGTCGAGGCTGGGTTCAGTCGCGATTGTGTCGGGCTGTGCAACGGTGGAATCCTGGGCTGCCGCCGGTAGAGCGACTAGCAACAGGGTAAGCGCGGTGATGACCACGCCAGGCTTTGACGCCGGGGCCATGATTCCAGAAGCTAATGGTATATTCGTGCGATGCGTAATTTAGTCGCCCTCGGTTTGTTGATCGCGTCGCTAACCGGCTCAACTGCCTTGGCTCAGCAGCCGCGGTGGTGGTCGCCGGTCGTCGCCGACAGCGCGATGGTCGTTAGCGCGAAGAGCGAGGCGACGCGCGTTGGCGTGGAGATCTTGCGCCGCGGTGGAAACGCCGTCGACGCGGCGATCGCGGTCCATTTCGCGCTCGCGGTCACCCTTCCGTCGGCCGGCAATCTCGGCGGCGGTGGGTTTCTCGTGGTGCGCACAGCAGATGGCGCAGTCCACACCTACGACTATCGGGAAACCGCGCCGCTGGCGGCCAGCGAGGACATGTATCTGGACGAGTCAGGCGAAGTAAGACCCGGGCACCCGTCTTGGTTCGGCGCGCTCGCGGTGGCGACGCCGGGATCGGTGGCCGGCATGAAGCTCGTTCACGAACGGCACGCAACGCTACCGTGGGCTGAGCTCATCGAACCGGCGATCGAATTGGCCGAGCGCGGGTTTCCAGTCGACCCGTATGCGCTCCGGTTGATCGCTGGCAAAGTCGACGATATCCGACGCTTTCCCGGCGCCACAGCAATTCTGCTGCCAGATGGTCAACTGCCGGCGGTTGGAGACACCCTGCGCCAGCCCGTGCTAGCCCGCACACTGCAGCTGATCGCGACTCAAGGGCCCGCGGTCTTCTACCACGGTGAGATCGCCGACTCCATCGTCGGCGCGATGGTGCGTCGCGGAGGCTTGGTCACGCACGAAGACTTACAGCGATACCGGGCCGTAGAGCGCCCTCCGATCACGTTCGACTACCGCGGGTACACCGTTCACAGCATGGGTCCGCCATCTTCGGGCGGCATCACGCTCAAGCTCATTCTCGGGCAGCTCGAAACGATCGACCTCGGCAACTACCCCTATCACGGTGCGCGCGCAGTTCATCGCATCGTCGAGGCGATGCGACGCGCATTCGCGGAGCGAAACGCGTTGCTGGGCGATCCTGACTTCGTCGACATCCCAGGGTCGATTTTGACCGAACCGTACGCGCAGGAACTCGCAGCTTCGATTGACACGCTGCGCGCCACGTCGTCGATTGACATCCGGCCCGAGCTCAGCGCGTCACGGGCTACAGTTGAGAGTACGGAAACGACCCACTTCTCGATCGTCGATCCGATGGGCAACGCGGTCGCATCCACAACCACAATCAACGGCTCGTTCGGGTCGCTCGAAACCGTGGCCGGCTTCTTTCTCAACAACGAGATGGACGATCTGACCGTCAAGCCCGGGGTGCCCAACGCATACGGGCTCGTACAGGGGCGATCGAACGCCATCCAGCCCGGCAAGCGGCCGCTATCAGCGATGACACCGACGATCGTGGTGCAGAACGGAAAGCCTCGTTTTGTCGTCGGCTCCCCGGGGGGCTCGACGATCATTACCACCGTCGCACAGATCCTGATCGGCGCAATCGATTACGGAATGACACTCGCCGAGGCACTCGACGGAGGCCGGATCCACCACCAACACCTGCCGGACACGATTCGAGCCGAACCCTGGACTCTCTCCGAAGACACGGTGGCCCAACTCGAGTCGATCGGTCATCGAGTGGAAACGCGGCGCGGCTACTCCGGCCGGGCCCAAGGGATCGAGCTTGGTCCTGAGACCGGTCTCCTGTATGGGCGAAGCGATCTTCGGGGTGGTGGAGAAGCGGCGGGTTTCTAGCGGCTGAAGACTCCGGGTTCGACGTGCAGCCCATGGTCTTCGAAGATCTCGATCGTCTGATCGCCTTCTAGTGTCCCGGTCCCGACTATCCGCTCGACGGTTTCCTGATAGCTCGGCGATCCCGCCGCCAGAGACGAACGATCACGTCGTTGGTGTGCGCTGACCCACTAGGGCTTGGCGGAACGCTCGCTGGTTTCGGGAAGGGTTAGCCGGATCGGCACGCTGAGCACGACCGTCAACGGCGTGCCGCTGGGCACGATCACCTCACGATCGGGCGCTGGAGCAACGAGCGTGGCACCGGCCACGCCGCCCAGGATCGTGCCGACAATGACCGATCGGGATCCGCCGCCCAGGACCTGCCCCAGCAGAGCTCCCGTGAGCGCGCCACTGGCGGCACCTGCCACCCGGTCGCCACCGGGTGCGTCGTCGAGATCCGCTTCGAGCTCGTCGCCGTCGGGATCCGCCAACTCGGCCTTGAACGGCCGCCTCTCGCCGGACGGCAGGATCAGCGACCGGAACTCGAGCTCGACCATCGCCGGTTGCTCGTCATCGCCATCTTCGGCCCTCACGACCCGGCTGACTCGGCCCTCGACAAGCGTGTGAGCCGGTAACACGACGTTCTCGCCTACCCGAACGTCGTCCATCAGTCGGGCCGCAAACCGATCACCGACAAGTGTCGTCGCGGTATGAAGTGGCGTTCTCAACTCCAGCTCGAGGTACGTTCCCGCCGGTAGAGTGGGATCGACTGTCGCCGGCTCCGTCGTTTCTTCGGTCGTGGTGGTTACTGTGCCAGGCTCTCCCGCTTGAGTGCCATGTGGCACCTCAGAGATAACGACGGGCTCCGGCTCATGGTCCTCCGGTTCGCCGGGGGGAGCGGGCCGCTCGATGATCACGACCTCTTCGACCGGTGCAGAGGGCATCGGCGATAAAGCTGGAACTGTGTCTGCCAGTGCAGAGATCGCGGCGGTCGAGTCGGCCTCGACAACGATCGTGCGGCCGGGCTCGTGTTGACACCCGAGCGCAACGGTGACCACCGCTGCGACGACGCCGGGCTGGCCATGGACCACTCGCTTCAGGAGTTTACGGCGCATGCATCCTCTTCGTTCGCTCATTCCCTACGTCCGACCGTACCGGAGATCCCTGATCTGGGGGGCGATCTGTATAGCCCTCAGCGCTGGGTTTGGTTCCCTGAGCCCGATCGTGGTCAAGTTTGCGGTCGACGCACTCCGCGCCGAGGCCACGTGGACCACGATTTCTGTGTACGCCGCAGCGATCGTCGTTATCGCGGCGATTCAAGGCGTCTTCCGGTATGCTCAACGACACTTGGTCTACGGCGCTTCGCGAAAGATCGAAACCGACCTCCGTGATGATTTATACACCAACTTGCTGAGACAATCACCGGCGTTTTTCGATCGATTGCCAACCGGCGACGTTTTGAGTCGTCTCTCCAATGATCTCGGCTCGGTCCGAATGAGCGTTGGCCCAGGCATTCTATTTGGTGTCAACACGGTCGCGACAATCGCGTTGGCGATCGCGTTCATGCTCTGGATCGACCCGTGGCTGACGCTCTTGGCATTGCTGCCGCTGCCGTTCGTTTCGGTGACGGTCAAGCTAATGGGCCAGCGGCTCCATCGGCTAAGCCTTGTTAGTCAGACGGCGCTCGCCGAGGTGACAACCACGGTTCAAGAGAATCTGGCCGGCCTCAGGGTGGTCCGCGCCTACGGTTTAGACGGCAGCGAGCAGAGCCGTTTCCGTGCCCGAAGCGAGGACTACGTGTTGGCCAACCTGAGGCTGGCGCGCGTCCGAGCGGTGTTGGGTCCAGCGCTCGGTTTCCTGCTCGGCCTGAGCCTGCTGATCCTGCTATGGCTAGGAGGTCGTCGCGTTGTGGCCGGACACCTGACGCTCGGCGACCTGGTGGCGTTCTTGATGTATTTGGGGATGATCAGTTGGCCGTTGATCGCGTTCGGCTGGATCGCCAATCTGTTTCAGCGCGCGACCGCGGCCATGCGACGGCTCAACGCAGTTCTGCTCGCCATTCCAACCATTGACGACGCTCACGCTGACCCGGCGGCCAGAATCACCGCTGGCAGCATCACTCTCGATGATGTGGTTTTCCGCTATCATCCAGATAGACCTCCGGTCTTGAATGACTTCACACTATCGATACCCGCTGGCACGACTGTGGGGATCACCGGCCCCACCGGAAGCGGCAAGACCACGCTTCTCAGGCTGATCACCCGGTTGTATGAGCCCCAAACCGGGACGATCGAAATCGACGGCCGCCAAATTCGCGACTACCCGCTCGATGTGCTGCGGCGCGCAGTGGCGATTGCACAACAGGAACCGCTCCTGTTCAGCGACACATTGAAGGGAAACCTGGAGTTTGGTATCGCCAGCGAAGGTCAGCTGTCGGTCGATCAGGCGGTGTCGATTAGTGGTCTGGCCGACGAGGTACGCACCTTTCCCTCTGGCTACGATACCGTTGTCGGAGAGCGCGGGATCACTCTGTCGGGTGGGCAGAAGCAGCGCGCGGCGCTGGCCCGAGCGGTGTTGTCTGAGCCCAAGATCTTGCTACTGGACGACGCGTTCTCTTCGGTCGACACCGAGACCGAGGAAAAGATCTTGAGTCGGCTCGAGGCGTTCATGGACAGCCGGACCACCTTGCTCGTCAGCCACCGTGTATCGACTCTGAGATCTGTCGATCGAATCGTCGTCCTGGAGCAAGGTCGCATCGTCGAGAGCGGCACGCACGATGAGCTGTTGGCGGCCGGCGGTCACTACGCAGAGCTGTACCACCGGCAACAGTTGGAGGCAGCGTTGGAGAAGACTTGACGGGGGCTAGCCGCCCAGAATCTCGTCGATGACCTGGGCGAAGATCTCGGCCGGCAGAGCGCCCTCGAGGCGCTGCCCGTTCACAAAGAAAGTCGGCGTGCCGAGGATGTAGAACTTCTGCGCTTCCTTCAAGTCGGCAGCTACCTCGGCGGCGTGATCGGCGTTCAGATAGCAAGCGTTGAACCGCTCTTCGTCCACGCCTATCGCCCGCCCCGCGGCTTCCACGGCTTCGTCGTTGGTTCCAAATTGACCGCTGAACATCGCGTCGTACCACTCCCAAAAAAAACCCTGCTCATGCGCACACTCGCTAGCTAGCGCCAGGTCAAAGGCCTTTGGATGGATTGACTGCAGCGGGTTGTTGACGAAGATCCAGCGGATCTTGTCACCGTATTGACGCCTCAGCACGGGTGCTGTCTCGTGCGCGAACTTCTTGCAGAACGGGCATTCAAAATCAGAGAATTCGACGATCGTGATCGGCGCGGTCTCGGGGCCGAGGACCGGGTCGGCGCTGACATCGACGCCGTGCACCAGCGTGGAGCTGGCCGACGTTGGCAGGGTGCCGGCGGCCACCGCCGGGTCCGAGCCGGGGGCTCCGCGCCATGCCAGCCATCCGATCCCGAGTCCGATCAGGATGCCCAGCACGAGCATGCTGGCAGCGGGCCCTAAACCGCGCTGACGATCACCGGATGGGGCCACGTCTACTTCCGGTGTCACTGGCGAATCGTCCACTCGTATTCTCCTCCCTCTTCGATCGTCAGCTTGGGCAATCCATAGTGGCGCTCGCTCACTCGCCCAACGCCATAGATCGACACTCGTATACGCCGTCCCCGGTGGAACCGAGTACAACTCTTCACCATCCAGGTACACGGTTACCGGCTCCTCAGCTCCGTTCATCACTTTGAGCGAGCCAAGCCGCTCGTCGACACGAGTCTCATCGACCACCGTCTCGCTACCCTGCCGACAGGCACCAGCCGCCAACATGGCAACGAGCAACCCGGGTATGGCCACCGCCCGCACTCTCATCGAGACTCCTTCCGTTCAGCAAACACCGGTCGATCGTGGAATGTGTACCCTTTAGCCAACGGTACAAGTCCGGATCGACGGCCCGCTGAACGGATAAACTTAACCCCGCCGGGTCGCTTGACCCACGCAGCGCGGGCCGGCACCTTTGCGCAACGATGAACCGACCCGGTTTTCTTCCCCACCAAGGAGAATCGTGAGCGGCACCATAGACGAACCGCCGCACGCGCCCTACGACGCCCGGGTAGCGCGACGGTTGCTGGTGTTTCTGGTCCCGTACCGACGGCGCGTCGCAGCAGCGTTGGCGTTGCTACTCGCACTCGCCGCCATCGCGGCGTTTCAGCCGTACCTCGTCAAAGTCGCCATCGATAGCCACATCGCCACCGGTGACCTGGCAGGCCTGTACGGGATCGTAGTCCTTTACCTCGGGCTGCTCGTGCTCGAACTCGGTATCGCCTACGGTGAAACGTACCTAACCGCCTGGGTGGGCCAGCGTGCCATGCACGATCTGCGCGAACAGCTGTTCGAGCGTCTTCAGCGGTTGCCGGTGGCTTTCTTCGATCGTCAGCCGATCGGTCGGCTGGTGACACGCGTCACCTCGGACGTCGAAGTGCTGAACGAGCTCTTCTCGTCTGGCGTCGTAGCCGTACTCAGCGACGCCCTGATGCTGGTTGCTATCGCCATCATGATGTTCGCGGTCAACACCGAGTTGGCCATTATCACGCTCCTGGTGGTCCCATTAGTGCTCGCGATCTCGTTTCCACTCAGACGCCGTATGCGCGACGCGCAGCGCGAGATCCGGCGCCAGTTGGCAAGGCTCAATGCCTACCTTCAGGAGCGTGTTTCGGGTCTGGTAGTCGTCCAGCTGTTCCGTCAAGAGCGCGCGAGCGCGGAGGAGTTCGCGGGCATCAATCGCGAACATCAGGCTGCGCAACTCGAGTCCGTGCACTACTACGCTTTGTTCTACCCGTTGATCGAACTGGTAGGGGCGCTTGCAGTAGCACTCATCGTTTGGTACGGCGGGGGTGAGATCCTGAGAGGAGCCCTGACATTCGGCGCGTTGGTCGCCTTTCTCCAGTACGCCCAGAAGTTCTTTCGTCCAATTCGGGATCTGGCCGAGAAGTACAATCTGCTGCAAGCGGCGATGGCGTCGGGGGAACGGCTGATCACACTACTCGACGAACCGCTGCCGCCGACACCGATCCGTGATGGGCGGCAGCTGCCAGAGCCACGCGGCGAGATCGTTTTCGACGATGTCTGGTTCCGATACGTGTCAGACCCCTGGGTGCTCCGCGGAGTGTCGTTTGGTGTCCATCCCGGCGAGAAGCTGGCGCTGGTGGGCCCCACCGGATCCGGAAAAACGACCTGCGCCAGTCTCTTATGCGGGTTCTATGAACCAACCAAGGGTCGAGTTTTGCTCGACGGACTCGATGTGCGTGAATACCCGCGGGCTGAGCTCAGTCGTCGAGTCGGTCTCGTCCTGCAAGACGTTTTTCTGTTCTCACGGCCGGTAGCCGACAACGTTCATCTCGACTCCGCTAACGTTGATGAACGTGAAGTCGCTGCAGCTCTAGCGGCGATCGGTGCTGATGGATTCGTGGCCGAGCTCCCCGATGGTGCCAATACCGAGGTCGGCGAGCGGGGCCGTTCGCTCTCGACCGGCCAGAAGCAGCTCGTCGCGTTCGCCCGGGTCCTGGCCCATGATCCCCCGGTGCTGCTGCTGGACGAGGCGACGTCGAGCGTGGACAGCGCTAGCGAGGCGCTGATCGAGCGGGCGATCGGACAGCTGATGGCTGATCGGTCATCGATCGTCATCGCTCACCGGTTGTCGA
>JBDHFX010000091.1:0-6550 GCA_039590215.1 Gemmatimonadota bacterium
CATCGGAATGGTGATCGTCGACTACCTCCAGCTCATGGAGAGCGGGACACGCGCCGAGAGTCGCCAGCAGGAGATCACCGAGATCAGCCGATCCCTCAAGGCGCTGTCCAAGGAACTCAACATCCCGGTGGTTGCGCTGTCGCAGCTTTCGCGTGGGCCCGAGCATCGTGCGGACCAGCGACCGCGATTGGCGGATCTTAGGGAGAGCGGATCGCTGGAACAAGATGCCGACGTGGTGATCTTCCTCTACCGCGACGAGTACTACCATCCCGACACCGAGAAGCAGGGAATCGCGGAAGTGATCGTGGGCAAAAACCGCAACGGGCCCACAGGGTCGGTTGAGCTCGTGTTCTTGAGCGAGTACATGCGGTTCGAGACTCTCGACCCCTTCCACTCCACCCCTTGACGGCGGCGCGCACCCGGACACGGTTCACCTGTACAGCTTGTGGCGCGACCGCTCCTCGATGGGGTGGGCGTTGCACGGCGTGCGAGGCATGGAATACGCTCGTCGAAGAGGTCGTCGAGCGCGGCGAAGCCACCGTTAGCGCTGTGCCCGACGTGCAGTCTTTGGCTGACGTTGCAGCGACCGACTTGGCGCGTCGATCCAGCGGGCTTGGCGAGCTCGACCGGTTGTTGGGTGGCGGCGTCGTTCCCGGGTCGATCGCGCTCGTGGCGGGCGAGCCAGGCGTCGGGAAATCGACACTGCTCCTACAGGTGGCCGGCCAGATGGCCGCCGACGGTCAGCGGGTGCTCTACCTCGCAGGGGAGGAGTCGCCCGCTCAGATCCGGCTCCGCGCGGAGCGACTGGGTGTACCCACATCGGATGTCTTGATCGCTGCGGGGACCGCGGTCGATGGGCTGCTCGCCGCATGTCGGCAGGCGTCGCCCGAGATCATCGTGTGTGACTCGATCCAAACGGTTTACGATCCGGCGTTGTCGAGTGCGCCCGGGTCGGTGTCTCAGGTGCGCGCCGCCGCCGACGCTTTCCAGCGTTACTGCAAGACCACCGGTACCAGCGCCTTTCTTGTCGGACACGTCACCAAGGAAGGCGGAATCGCGGGTCCCAAGACGCTCGAGCACGTCGTCGACGTAGTGCTTCAGTTCGAGGGCGATCACCACCACGAACTGCGGGTCTTGAGAGCGCTCAAGAACCGCTACGGATCGACCCACGAGATTGCGGTCTTCACGATGCACGACGGTGGTCTCGAGGTGGTCGACAACCCATCGGCGATGTTCCTCGGCGCCGGACGCGACGCGGAGCCGGTGCCCGGTTCGGCACACGTGGCCAGCGTGCAGGGGACACGGCCGCTGGTCATCGAGGTGCAAGCGTTGGTCGCATCGAGCCCATACTCGACGCCGCAGCGCGTGGCCGGCGGGTTCGACGCGCGTCGGTTGTCGCTGTTGCTCGCGGTCCTAGAACGGAAAGCCGAGTTCACGCTTGGCGCGAGCGATGTGTTTCTGAACGTGGTCGGCGGGCTTACGCTCGACGAGCCGGCGGTCGACCTGGGTGTGGTTATAGCGTTGGCATCCAGCCGAGCGGATCGGCCGGTGCGCCAGGGAACGGTCGTCTTTGGAGAAGTTGGTCTGACCGGCGAGGTTCGGCCCGTGCGATGGTCCGCAGCCCGTCTCAAGGAGGCGGCGCGGCTGGGCTTCGAGCGCGCCGTTCTGGCAGCCCCCGATCGCGATCGAGCCGGAGCCCCCGCCGAGCGTGACGTGGGGATAGCCCTGGAAACCGCTGCCACAGTGCGCGAGGCGGTTGCGCTCGCGCTGTCGAAATGACGATGATTGTCCGCTGGATCGCATCGCCCATCATTCCATACATATGGCGATGCGGAATAAAACCGGAGGTATACCATGACCTACTTGCGACTCGTATTCGTCGCGCTGGTCCTGTTGACCGGTGCGGCAGCCCTCCTGGAGCAGCCTAACGTCACGACGTACCTGGTGATCGCAAGCGGCGCGCTGATCTTGCTGATCACCGTTCTCCTGGAAGCCAGAATCCGACAAGGCGATCCGCGGCAAGTATTGGCGGCTGGCATCGGACTTATTCTCGGAATCCTGCTCGCGTCGTCGATCTTGGCGATCATTGGGCGATTGCCGATACCGGTTATCGCCGAGGTCCGGGGAACACAGGTGGCGATGTTTGGCATACTGCTGTTGGTGTTGGTGTGCGCCTATCTCGGAGCGGTCACCGGGCGCGCGGTGGCGCTCGACCTGACGCTCTTTCGCCAGGCGGATCTCGAAGCCGGCAAACGGGCGCGGTATTTGGTCGGCGAAAAGTCGCTTATCGATGGGCGGATCGTGAAGCTGGCCGAGAGCCCTCTGTTGGCGGGCGAGATCGTGATCCCTCGGTTCGTCGTCGATCAACTGAACGAGATGGCTGCCAGCCACATCCCGATCGAGCGGTTCCGCGGTGAGCGAGGGCTGGAGGGCTTGAAACGTCTCCAGCAGAACCGCACGCGATCGGTTTTCATTCGCGAGCTCGATTTGTTGCATGGCGAGATCGAGGGCGTGCTCGACTACGCGGTCGAACATGATGCCCGAGTGGTGACCCACAACGACGCGATGATCGAAGAGGCCAAGCGCCGGGGTATCCCGATCGTCAACCTGAACGACGTAGCGATGATGCTAGAGCCCGAGATCCTATCGGGTGACGAGATCGTCATTCGACTCGTCAAGCAAGGCAAGGAGAAGGAGCAGGCGGTGGGCTACCTTGACAACGGCAACATGGTGGTGGTCGAAGACTCGCGCGACGATATCGGTAAGACGCTGCGGGTCGCGGTGACAGGTATACATCAGACTCGGGCTGGCACGTTGATCTTCGCCAAGAAGCGCGGCGAGGGGGCTGACGTCGGACGTGGCACGGCGATAAGCGGGGCGAACATCCCCTGATCCGTGCCGCCGGCGTGATCGTAGCCGCCGGCAGCAGCCGGCGGATGGATGGTGAGGCCAAGCAGTTCCGGCTGCTGGACGGTCGGCCGACTGTTTGTTGGGCCGCGCGTGCGTTGCTCGGCGCGTTGGCCGGCCCGGTGGTGGTCGTTTTGCCCGCCGATCGGCTCGATCTAGGTGAGGCGCTGCTCCGTGGGCACCTGGGGGATGATGCGAGTCGGGTCCGGGTAGCAGCCGGTGGCGTGCGGCGTCAGGATTCGGTAGCTGCCGGACTGACGCTGATAGAGGGGGCTCGGACCGTGCTGGTCCACGACGCGGCTCGTCCATTCGCCAGCAGCGGGCTCGTCGAGCGCGTCGGTCGCCGCGCCACGCAGGGTCGCGCGGTCATTCCGGCACTTCCGATCCACGACACGCTCAAGGAGATCGACGGCGACAGGATCACCGCCACACACGATCGGGAGCGGTTCGTGCTCGCCCAAACGCCACAGGGATTTCCAACCCAGGTCCTCGAGCAGGCGCATGCCAAATCGGATGGCGCCGAGGCGACCGACGACGCCCGGCTCTGCGAATCGCTTGGCGTGCCCGTCTTCTGGATCGAGGGCGAGCCACTCAACCGCAAGCTTACCGCCACCGCTGATTGGGAGTGGGCCGAAGAGATGATCGATCGGGGACACGTCCGTTGGCTCTAGTCCGCACCGGGATCGGGTTCGACGTCCACCGCTTGGTCGAGGGCCGGCGGTTGGTGTTGGGTGGCGTCACGATCGAACATCCGCGCGGGCTGGCCGGTCACTCTGACGCCGACGCGTTGCTCCACGCCATCGCCGATGGCCTACTCGGCGCAGCCGCGCTGGGTGACATCGGCCAACTCTTTCCGCCCGACGATCCGCGGTACAAAGATGCCGACAGCATCGAGCTCTTGGGAGTGGTCAGGGAACGGGTCGGTGCAGCCGGATACCGGATCTCCAACATCGATGCGACAGTGATCGCCGAGACGCCGCGCATGCAACCCCACATCGCGGCGATGCGGGACAAGATCGCCGCGACGCTCGAGATCGATCGCGATCGGGTGAGCGTAAAAGCGACGACCTTCGAAGGGCTGGGCGTGCTGGGTCGCGAGGAGGGCATCGCCGCCTTGGCGGTGGCCACCCTCGAGTCGGGCTGAGTGGTCGACCATCTCGCGTGCACGCGCTGCGACCAAACGGTCTCGGCCGATGAGCTGAGAAACACGTGCGATTGCGGCGGTCCGCTGATGGCGCGGTACGACCTGGCTGCGGTCGCCGCGCGGACGACGCATGCCGGCGCTGGTCTCGAGCGCAGCGATGTTTGGCGTTACCGTGAACTCATGCCGATCGAAGCGGACGAAGCGCCACTCACGCTGGGTGAGGGGTGGACGCCGCTCGTTCGCTCGCAACGGATCGGGCCTGCGCTCGGCCTAGAACGGCTCTACTTCAAAGACGAAGGGCTGAACCCCACCGGCACGTTCAAGGCCCGTGGGATGGCGGTGGCGGTGCATCGCGCGCGAGCGCTGGGCGCACGTGGCGTGATTCTCCCGAGCGCCGGCAACGCTGGCAGCGCCGCGGCGGCCTACTGCGCCGCCGCTGGTCTCACCTGCACGGTGGCGATGCCCGAGTCGACACCGCCGCCGATCATCGACGAGTGTCGCGCGTTCGGTGCGGATCTCCAGCTCGTCGCCGGGTCGATCGCCGACGCAGGTCGATGGGTTCGCGAGAGGGTCGCTCAAGACAGATTGTTCGACCTCTCGACGTTGCGCGAGCCCTACCGAATCGAGGGCAAGAAGACGATGGGGTACGAGTTGGCCGAAGCGTTCGGCTGGCGGCTGCCCGACGCGATCGTCTACCCGACCGGCGGCGGTACGGGTTTGATCGCCATGTGGAAGGCGTTCGACGAGCTCGAGACGCTGGGTTGGATCGGTCCCGAGCGGCCGCGAATGATCGCCGTCCAGGCGACCGGGTGCGCGCCGATCGTGACCGCGTTTCGGGCCGGTGCGGATACCGCTGCGCCGGCAACCGACCCCGAGACGGTGGCCAGCGGCCTCCGAGTTCCGTCCGCGTTGGGCGACTTCTTGATCCTGGCTGCGCTCCGATCGTCGGGTGGGACGGCGGCCGCCGTCTCGGATCCCGAGCTGCTCGAAGGCGCCCACCGACTGGCGAGCCAGGAGGGGATTTCGGCCGGGCCGGAAGCCGGCGCCACGGTCGCCGCACTGTCGGAGCTTCTCGAGATCGGTGCCATCGAGTGTCACGAACGCGTGGTGTGTTTTGTCACCGGACACGGCCTCAAGTACCCCGCCGTCATGAGTGCGGCGTGATGGCGATCGGCGGGGCTACACTTGGTTCCATGCGGGTTGGTTATCTCGACATGTTCTCGGGTGTCAGCGGCGACATGTTGCTCGGAGCGTGCCTCGACGCGGGCGTGGAGCTAGAGCAACTCGAGGCGGCGCTCGAACCACTGGCGCTCGACGGGGTCAAGCTCAGGACCGAAACCGTGTCACGCCATAGTATCAACGCCACCCTCTGCCACGTCGAGGTGCCGGACTCGGCGCCGCACCGCTCGTTGACCGAGATCATCGAGCGGATCGAAAACGCTGGTTTGGGTGCTACGGTGGCCGATGCGGCGCGGCAGGTCTTTGAGCGGCTCGGCCACGCCGAGGCCAAAGTCCATGGCACCACGATAGACGAGGTGCACTTCCACGAGGCCGGCGCACTGGACGCGATCGTCGACATCGTCGGCGCCGTGTGGTGTTTCGAGACTCTCGGCATCGGGGCGCTGCACGCCTCCCGGTTCACGTTGGGTTCGGGCTGGATCGAGACCAGTCACGGTCGGCTACCGGTTCCGCCACCCGCGGTCATGGAGCTGGTCCAGGGTTGGCAGATTCGAGACTCTGCGGTTCCGTTCGAGCTCACCACTCCGACTGGCGCGGCGTTGGTGACGACGCTGGCGCATGCGCAGGGGCTACCACTGGACTTCGTACCCGATCACGTGGGCTACGGCGCCGGGACTCGTGAGCTGGAGGAACAGCCAAACCTGTTACGACTGGTTGTCGGTGACTCCCGCGAGCCGGCTGAACAGCTAACCGTTGTCGAGTGCGACCTCGATGATCTCGAGCCGCGGCTGTTCGGTCCGCTGGCCGATCGATTGTACGCGGCCGGTGCGGTCGAGGTGCACTGGGTGCCGGTGCAGATGAAGAAGCAGCGACCGGGTGTCACGGTACGACTGCTGGCGCCGCATGAGGCGATCGACGCGACGACCGAGGTGCTGTTCAACGAGACCACGACGCTTGGCATTCGATACTGGAGCGTCACTCGCTACACGCTGGCCCGCGAATCGATCGAGGTCGACACGTCCTTTGGGCCGGTCGCGGTCAAGCGCGTGCGGCGGCGCGACGGTCGGGTCGAGCTGCGGCCCGAGTTCGATGCTTGCCGGGCGATCGCGGAAACCCACGGGGTAGCCGTCCGGGACGTGGTTGCGGCGCTGACGGCTGAATTGGCGCGGCTGGAACCCGATCCCGATCTGGAGGTATAATCTTGCACTGCCTGATTTTCTTCTATGGAGGACATCGATGAAACGGATCCTGCTCGCCGGCGCGCTGGTGCTCTTGAGCGCTGAGCTTGGCTACGGTCAAACGTGTCAAGCCTACATCAAC